>NZ_MUNE01000456.1 GCF_002154605.1 Streptomyces milbemycinicus
CTCGACCCCTGTGGGGGGTTGGGGAGGGGCCGAAGGCGGTCGTTCCCCTTGGAGTGCTCTCCCCGGTCGAGCGCCTCCACCGTGGAGGAGTGGGTTATGGACCCTGGGGTTCCATCTGTGCACGGTTTTCCTCGGTGCGCCTCGCGCCTATCGTCGGGGCATGATTGCGAAGCTCCAGTGCACCGTCATCGACTGCCCCGACCCCGTCGCGCTGGCCGGTTTCTATGCCGGGATCCTGGGCTGGCGAGTGGACGCCGACGATCCGGAGTGGGTGTGGCTCATCTCTCCGGAGGGCCGGCGGTTCGCCTTCCAGGCGGCCCCCGACCACAAACCGCCGCGCTGGCCGGACCCGGACCATCCGCAACAGTTCCATCTGGACTTCGACGTGGACACGATCGAGGACGTGGAGCGAGCGCAGCGGGAGGTGATCGCTCTGGGCGCGACCTTCCTGCACGACAGCGGCGGCGAGCGATCGGGGTTCAGGGTCTTCAGCGACCCCGCCGGGCACCCCTTCTGTCTCTGTTACGGGCAGAGCTGAGCGGCGGCGGCGCGCAGTGCCGCTCCCGCGCCGGTGCGGATCGGGTCACCGTGGCCGAAGCAGGCGGTCTCCACGTCCAGGGCCGCCTGCTTGTGGAAGGACCTCACGGTGTCCTCGGGGTCGACGTTGAAGACGCCCGGCATCAGCTGCCCGACGTTCGCGATCGAGTCGCCCGTGAACAAGGCGCGGGAAGACGGCAGATGGAGGGCGACGCTGCCCGCCGTATGGCCGGGCACCTGCACGATCCGCGCCTCCTGGCCCCAGTCGAGGGTGTCGCCGTCGGCCAGTTCGCGGTCGACCGGGACCGGGCGGGGCGCCGGGACCTGGGGCGCGTTGGCCTCGTAAAGGGGCCGCTCCCAGTCGGCGAGCACGGGCGGGGGGATCGTCTCCGCCCCGCTGATGGCGGGTGCGTCGGCGGCGCCCGCGAGGATCCGGGCGCCGGTGGCCTCGGCCAGGCCGGCGGCCGCGCCGTAGTGGTCCGTGTGGCCGTGGGTGATCAGGATCTCGCGCAGCTCGCCGAGTCCGCGCAGCGCGTCGAGGATCCGCCGCTCGTAACCCGCCCAGCCGCAGTCGACGAGCGCGTAGCCGTCGGGGAGCCGTACGGCGTAGGCCTGGCCGACCGGGAAGCGCAGCATCCGGATGTCCGCGGTGACGTCTGTGATCTCCATCCCGCAGACGTTAGGAACCGGGGCGCGGGGTGCCGAGGCGGTTCTGCCCCTGGCAGACACGCCAGGGGCAGAACGCGGGGGCCGGCGGGGAGCCGGCCCCGGGGCGGTGGGTCAGCCGCCGAGCTGGGTGGCGCCCGCCTTGATGTCCTTGGCGAAGGTGCTCACCTCGGTGTAGACGCCGGGCTTGCCGGGGCGGGCGCAGCCCTCGCCCCAGCTGACGATGCCGACCTGGATGAACGCGCCGGAGTCGTCCTTGCGGAACATCGGGCCGCCGGAGTCGCCCTGGCAGGTGTCGACGCCACCAGTGGCCATGATCCCGGCGCAGATCTCCTCGCCCGCGACGAGGTCGCTGTACGCCGACTTACAGGTGGCGTCATCGACGAACGGCACGGTGGCCTTGAGCAGGTAGCGCTGCTGGCCGCCG
The DNA here is from genome assembly GCF_002154605.1 of Streptomyces milbemycinicus. Classification (GTDB taxonomy): domain Bacteria; phylum Actinomycetota; class Actinomycetes; order Streptomycetales; family Streptomycetaceae; genus Streptomyces; species Streptomyces milbemycinicus. Next base: position 1,631 of record NZ_MUNE01000456.1, read on the forward strand.
CCCTCGACGGCGGCGCCCCAGCCCGCGACCGTGAAGTCGCCCTTGTTGTAGGCGGTGGTCTCGGCGATCTTCAGGGTGGGCTGGTTGATGGGCTGGGCGAGCTTGATCAGGGCCCAGTCCTTGCCCGTGCCGTTGTAGCCCGGGGCCTGCAGGACCCGGGTGGACTTGACCTTGACGGCGCTGGAGCTCTGCAGGTCCACCACGCCGGCGGTGGCGGTGATGGAGGTGTTGGCGCCGCTACCGGAGACGCAGTGGGCGGCGGTGAGCACGATGTCCTGGGTGTAGAGGGCGCCGCCACAGCCCATGGACAGCCGCACCATGAAGGGGAATTCACCCTGGGCGGCCCGGGTGCCGCCGACGACGGACGGACCGGGCTCGGCGCTCTTGGCCTGGGCGGCCCGGGTGCCGCCGACGACGGACGGACCGGGTTCGGCGCTCTTGGCCTGGGCCATGGAGGTGCCGGGCATCAGGCTGAACGCGGCGAGCGCGACCGCTCCGACGGCGGCCGATCTCTTGACGGGCTTCCGGAGATTCCGCAACGGAGATCCTTTCGTGGGGGGTTGGGCTGCTTGCCAGGCTCATGCCAAGCAGCGTTGCGATTATCTGGATGCACCGATCGGCCTGACAAGGGTCGCTTTCCGGCCACACCGACCGGCCCGGCCTGCGGCGCGGCCGGGTCCCGCGCCCGTAGAGTTGAATCAGGGGGCACGGCGGACAACGGCTACGGGGTGACGGCGTGGCGGCACCGGGCAGCGACATCGAGCACGGATTCCCGCACCTGGACACCGTCCGGGCCGCGCTCACCGCGCTCTACAAGCGCCTGTCGTACGACGGGGTGCGGACCTACGAGCTCAGCGTGGCCCCCGGCGATGTGGCCTTCTGCGACCAGGACGATCTCTACCTCGGCGTCCAGCGCGTCGCCCGGGTCATGGTGCGGCAGCTGCGGCTCCCGGACGCGCGCATGATCGTCAGCTTCCGCGAGATGCGGCACGCGGGAAACATCGAGCTGGCCGCCGGACCGGAGTACTTCATCGAGCTCAACTCCCGCTTCAAGACCCACCGCCGGGACATCGGCGCCGCCCTCGCCCACGAGGTCACCCACGTCTATCTGCACCGGCTCGACCTGTCGTTCCCCGGCACCCGCGCCAACGAGATCCTCACCGACACCACCGCCGCCTACCTCGGCGCGGGCTGGCTGCTGCTCGACGCGTACCGCCAGGACTCCGTCTCCAGCCAGAAGCTCGGCTATCTGACCCCGGAGGAGTTCGGGTACGTGCTGGCCAAGCGGGCGCTGGCGTTCGACGAGGATCCGGCCATCTGGTTCACCAGCCCGCAGGCGTACGAGGCGTACACCAAGGGCCTGGACGTGGCGCGCCACGACGAGCGGCAGCCGCCGCTGGCCGCGGGCGGCTGGGCGGGCCGCCGCCGGTACGCACGGGACCGCCGGTTCGCGCAAGGCCACCCCGAGGCGCCGCCGCCGGCCGGCCCGGCCGGATACGCCTTCGAAAGCGGCTCCCCGCTGCGCGTCTCCTTCCCCTGCCCGACCTGCCGGCAGCGCATCCGGGTCCCGGTGCGCGGCCGGATGCGGGCCCGCTGCGGACTGTGCCGCACGGTGCTGGAGTGCGACACCTGACCCGTCCATGCCGTGCGACGCGTCCGGCGTCGTAGGCTCGGCCGCATGAGCCCCTCCATCGCCACCAACACCCGGGTCGGCCGCGACGAACTGCTGGAGTTCGTACGGCCGCGCCACCGCGCCATCCTGATGACCCGCCGGGCCGACGGCTTGCCGCAGGCCTCGCCGCTGACGTGCGGCGTCGACGACGCGGGGCGCGTCGTCGTATCGACCTACCCCGAGCGCGCCAAGGTCCGCAACGTACGGCGCGAACCGGCCGTCAGCGTCATGGTGCTCTCCGACGAGTGGAACGGGCCGTGGGTGCAGATCGACGGCACCGCCGAGGTGATCGACATCCCCGAGTCCGTGGAGCCGCTGGTCGAGTACTACCGCAATATCGCGGGCGAGCACCCGAACTGGGACGAGTACCGGGCCGCCATGGTCAAGCAGGGCAAGTCGCTGATCCGGATCACCCCGGAGCGCTGGGGCCCGATCGCCACCGGCGGCTTCCCCGCCCGCCTGGTCGAGGACGAGGGGTAGAGGACGAGGGGTAGGGGTCCGAGCACGGGCGCGGCAGCCCCCGTAGCCTGCCGCGCCCGGGTCAGCAGGCGCCGGGGCGGGCGTACAGGACGACCACCATCCCCCGGACCTCCCGCTCGGCGCAGCGGCGGAAGGAGCGGTCGAGCACTTCGCGCTTCATCCGCTCCTGCGGGGTGTCGTCCAGTGGCCGGCCGGGCGGGTCCATCACCACGGCGATCCGCTGGACGGTCAGCATGCGGGCGCGGATACGGGGCGCGGGCAGTTCGATGCCGTGCAGGGTGCCGGAGGGCACCGCGTGCCGGGCCAGGGCCAGTTCCCTCAGGCCGCGGAACTCCCCCGGGCTCGACAGGATGGGCTCGCGCCGCCGCGCGGGCATGAACAGCACCCCGTCCCCGGGCCGGGTCAGCTCCCGTACGGCGCGCGCCGCGGCCATCGGGTCGTCCAGGCGGCTCTGCGGCGTCCGCAGCTGGATCGAGTACGGCAGCAGGGCGGCCACCGCGACGGCGGCCAGCGCCGCGGCCCCGGCCTTCGGATACGGGACGGCGCGCAGCGCGGCCTCAAGACCGGCGCCCGCCAGCAGGGCGAATCCGGCGTAGGAGTAGAGGACGTAGCGGTCGACGTAGATGGGGTGGATGAAGGAGACCGCCAGCAGCGTCGCGCCCGGCAGGATCAGCAGCGGCAGCGCAAGCGCGCGCAGCGGGACCGGACCGGCCGCGGCCGAGGGGGCCATGGCGCAGCCGAGCCCCACCAGTGCCGGTATCGCGAAACCCAGCAGTTCGGGCCGGCCCGGGTCGTCGATCCACCCCACGAGCGACGCCTGCTGCTGGCTGACGATCGCCAGCGGCGCCAGCACGACGGCCACGGCGGAGGCCGCCCGGGCCCAGGCCCAGCGGAGCGGCTCGGGAAGGCGGGCCGACAGCAGCGCGACACCGTGGGCGAGCACCGCCAGGACCGCGAACTCGTGCAGCAGACAGGTCGCCGACGCGGCGGCGGCATACCCGGCCCAGGTCCGCTTGCGGGGATGTGTGACGGCGGAGAGCAGCAGATGGGTGCACCATACGACCGCGGCGCAGACCAGGGCGTACGAGCGCCCCTCCTGCGCGTACCGCTGCACCGCCGGGGCGAGCGCGAAGACAACTCCGGCGGCCAGCCCGGCCCGCGGCCCCGCGAGCCGGTGCCCGAGCAGCGCGACTCCGGCGGCCGCGGCGGCCATGGCCAGCGTCGAGGGAAGCCGCAGCGCGAGCAGTCCGCCGTCCCAGAGGGTGAAGACGCCGTGCATGAGCAGGTAGTACAGGCCGTGGGCGACATCGGCTTCGCCGAGCAGATGCCAGAGGTCGGCGACGGAGCGGTGAGCGACCTGATACGTCGTCGACTCGTCCCGCCACATGCTGTTCTGACGGCGGATCCCCCACAGGCCGAGCGCCAGCGTCAGCCCGGCCGGGGCAAGCACGACGGCGGCGCGCCGCCCGCGGCGGCGGGGCGCCGCCGACTCGGGGGCGGGCGCGGGGCGCACGCGCGGGACGGCCCGGGCGGCGGTGTCGAGGGCGGGCGAGGGGACCATGGCGAAGGGACTCCGATCGAAGTGGAAGTTCGGAGCGGAACGTGCGGGGTGCGCCGTCGGGCGGTGGCCGGTCAGGCCCGTCTGCGCCTGATCCACCACAGGCAGAAGGCGGCGAGCGCGGCGGCCACTGCCAGACAGATCCCGGCCTGGATCCACTGCATCGGCCAGAAGTGGCTCATGGGGTGGTAGTCCGCATACTGCTCGACCACCTGGTGGCGGTCGAAACAGCGCATACGGGACCGCGTGCTGTCGAGTGTGTTGCAGGTCGATTCGTCGAGCCTGTCGCCGGACCGGTTGAGATAGCCCCAGCCGAGCCGCCATGCGTCGTCCGGCGTCTCCGCGTAGGTGCCGAGGTTCACGGTCGTGGTGAGCGGTGGCACCAGATGGGGGCGCAGCCGGCGGAGGCCGTACATGGCGCCGACGGTGAGGGCGAGGGTGCAGGCCATGGCGGGTACGGTCCGCCGCAGCAGCAGACCGAAGGCCGTGCCGAGGACCAGGGACAGCAGGGACAGCGCCACGGGGGCCGGGCCCGCCACCTCGAAAGGCACGGTGGTGACCCAGCTGACCTCGTCGAACACCATGCCGCGCACGGGCCACCACCACCAGGTGAACAGCGCGGCCAGCAGCGAGGTGGCGGCCAAGGTGGCGGCGGCGGGGACGGCGAGGGTGGCGAGGAGCCAGCGCGTCCGGCCGGTGGACTGGGACCAGACGAGTTTGGCGGTGCCGCTTTCGAGTTCGCGCGCGACGAGTGGGGCGCCGATGAAGGCTCCGATGACCGCCGGGATCACGAGCAGCAGCCGTCCGGTGTAGAGCAGCGCCGTACGGTACGAGTTGAGCTCGCCGAACGCCTGACCCAGCGGGGTGGGACGGCCGTTGTCGGACGACAGTCGCATCCCGTGGCACTCGGGGTACCACAGCCGGCAGCCGGCCAGGTTCCGGTCGCGGATCAGGCCGACCATGCCGGTGCGCTGGTAGGCGATGTATCCGGCGAGTGCCAGGATCAGCACCCCGCCCGTCAGCAGGGCGGTCCGCCGGCGGCGCCAGGCCAGCCAGAGCGGGCCAAGACCGGCTCTGGTGCCCGGACGCGAGAGGGTTCCCGTACTCATGTGGCCTCCTTCGCAGCGGGCCTGTGCCCGATCCACCACACGCACAGCGCGGCGAGCGCGGCGGCCGCGGCCAGGCAGATCCCGGCCTGTATCCACTGCATGGGCCAGAAGTGGCTTGCCGGGTGCAGCTCCTCGTACTGCCGCTTGGTGGCGCCGAGCCGGGCGAGGCAGCGGTTCCAGTCGTCGTCGCCGACGGCGGACGAGCAGCGGTCCGAGGGGACCTTCTCCCCGGAGCGGGTCAGAAAGCCCTCGGTGAAGCCGCGCCACGAGGTGTAGAAGAGTTCGCTGGGGGTGCGCGCGAAGGCGCCGGTGGCGTCGGAGACGATGGTCCGTGGGGTCATCAGGTGGGGCCGCAGGGCGCCGAGCCCGTACTGGACGCCGACGGTGATCCCCAGCGTGGCCACCATGGCGGGCAGGGTCCGCCGCAGCAGCAGTCCGGCCGCCGCGCCGAGGAAGAAGGACAGCGGGGCGAGGGCGACCGCCGCCGGGCCGGTCGCGTCGAAGGGCACGGCGGTGCCCCAGGCGATGTCCGAGAACTGGACCCGGGCCGCCCGCCACCACCAGGTGTAGAGGACCGCGAGGACCGTGGTGCCGGTCAGTACGGCGGCGAGCGGGAGCGCGAGCTTGGCGGCGAGCCAGCGGGTCCTGCTGACGGACTGGGTCCACACCAGCTGATGGGTGCCGGTCTCCAGCTCCCGGGCGAACAGCGGTGCGCCGACGAAGACGCCGATCAGCGCGGGCAGCGCGATGAGCAGCCGTCCGGTGTTGAGCAGCGGTGTCCGGTAGGCGTCCCTGAGGTGGAAGTACGCGTCGGTGATCGGGTCGGTGCCCCTGCGCGGCGCTGTCCGCTTGCCGTGGCAGAAGTCCTGCCAGTCCGCGCAGCCGTCGATGTCGTGCGCCCGCATGTAGCCGACCATCTGGGCGCGCTGCCACAGGATGTACGCGGCGACCGCCACGACCAGGGCCAGGCCCGCCCAGAGCGCGGCCCGGTGCTGCCGCCACACCAGCCACACCAGTCCTCGGGTGCGCGGTCGCGCGACGGGCCCGGCGAGCCTGAGACCGGCCGTGCTCACCTCCCCACCTCCGCGACGGGCGGGCGCGCACCGGATGTGATCAGCGGCGGGGCGTCGGGGGCGCCCAGATAGCCGAGCAGGACCTCCTCCAGGGACGGTTCCCTGACGATCCAGCTGTCCTCGGCCGGTGCGGCCGACGGGCGTATCAGCGCGGTGAGCTGACGGCCCGTCGTCCGGGTCTCGACCACGGTGTGGCGGGCGACCTCCTGCGGTGTGCCCCCTTCGGCTCCGCGCGGGCCGGTGATCAGGCGGTGGGCGGCCTGGACGGCGTCGGTGTCGCCCGCCAGGCGGAGCCGGCCGCCGCCGATCAGCAGCAGAAAGTCGCAGACGCCGTCGAGTTCGGCGAGCACATGGGTGGAGATGACCACGCTGGTGCCGCGCTCGGCGGCCTCCGCCATCAGGGCGCCCATCATCCGGTGCCGCCGCAGCGGGTCCTGATCGGCCATCGGCTCGTCGAGCAGCAGCAGGTCGGCGCGTTTGCCGAGGGCGAGGGCCAGGGCCACGCAGGTGCGCTGGCCGCCGGAGAGAGAGCCGACCCGGGCGGTCAGCGGGACCTCGGCCTCGGCCATGATGCGCTCGGCGGCCGACTGGTCCCAGC
>NZ_MUNE01000457.1 GCF_002154605.1 Streptomyces milbemycinicus
GCCCCCGGACTGCCCCGAGCCGGAGCCGGAGCCGGAAGCGCCGGGGCCCGCGGGCGCGGCTGTCGGCGGGCGCTGCTGCTTCCTGGCCGTGTCGGGCCGCCGTCGGCGGGAGGGACGCGTCCGGCCCCGCGCGGTGGGCCGTGACGACGTCCGGGGTCCGCGCCTCGGCGGCAGGCCGTGTGGTGGCGCTCCTTGGGGCGGCGGCTGCCGTCCCGCTCAGGGACGCGGCCTCCTGAGGGCCTTCGCCTGCCGTCGCCCACCCGTGCGGGGTGGGCCCGAGGGCGCCCCCGGAATCCCGCCGCGCGGGGGCTGGGGCCGTGCCGTCGATGCCGGCCGGGCCCCGCAGGCCGTCGGCGCGGCCGGCTGCCATCGCGCTTCGCGCGGCGGCTTGCCCGGCGTGCCGGGCCGTATCCGCCGCGCCCGCGGCGCCAACCGCAGCTTCCCCCTCCGCCCCCGCCTCCGCGAAGGCCAGCACCGCCGCCCGGATGTCCGCCAGCGCGGGCGCCGCCGCGCCCGCGCGGACCGCGGCCGAGACGCGTTCCGCGCAGGCGGCGCAGGACTCGACGTGCTTCTCGACCGACCACGCGTCGGTCTCCGGCAGCGAGCCGTCGGCGTACGACGCCGCGTGGGCGGGTGTCACGTGCCAGGCGGCGGCGGTGGGGCCGCCGCGCTTGGTCAGTCGTCGGAGCGTCATGCGGTGCCTCCGAGAGCGTCCAGGAGGTGCGGGGGTGTGGTGCGCCGCTCGGTGAGGGCGGCGCGGAGTTCTCTGCGGGCGCGTTGGGCGCGGGTTTTGACGGTGCCCTCGGGGATGCCGAGGAGTTGCGCGGCCTCGCGGGTGGTGAGCCCGTCGACGACGGTGGCGCGGAGGACGGCGCGCAGTTCGGGGGAGAGACGGTCGAGGGCGGTGCCGACGTCCCCGTACTCCAGCGCGTCGAGGGCCCGCTCCTCCGCGGAGGGGGCCGTGGCGCGGGCCGGGTCCGGCTGGTGGCGGGCGTGGGCGGCCTGGGCGCGGGCGGCGCGGGCGGCGGTGCGCTGGGCGTCGACGAGGCGGCGGGCCGCGATGGTCCACAGCCAGCCGCCCGCTTCGCCGCCTCGGTGCGCGTCGGCCGTGCGCCAGGCCGTGACGAAGGTGTCCTGTAGGACCTCGCGTACGGTCTCGGGGTCCTGGCAGCGGCGCGTGAGGCGTGCGTGCAGCCAGCCGGCGTGCCGGTCGTAGAGCGCGGCGAGCGCCTGCGCGTCTCCCCGCGCGACGGCTCGCAGCAACTCCCCGTCGCTTCGGTCTGCCCCCATGGGGCGGAACAGTTTCACGCCTCTCTATCGCTTACTGAAGGGATGGCGGTTCACCATCCGCTGACGCGCTGACGCACCGCAGGACGGGTGATCGCTCAGAGCGAACAAGGGGCCGGGAACATCGGCGGGCCTCCGCGCATTGAGTCTGCATAGCTCAACTTGCCTGCCGAAGGGGAGATCATGGCTTCGACGTCCACACCGCTCACCCTGCCCGTGCTGCCCCTCGATGACGAGGTCGTGCTGCCCGGCATGGTGGTGCCGCTGGACCTGTCCGACACCGAGGTACGAGCGGCGGTGGAGGCCGCCCAGGCCGCCGCGCGATCAAGCGGCGCCGCCCGATCAGGCGGCAGCGGCGGCGGGAAGCCGCGCGTCCTGCTCGTGCCGCGCATCGACGGGACGTACGCGGGCATGGGCACGCTCGGCACCATCGAGCAGGTGGGCCGGCTCTCCGACGGCGACCCGGGCGCGCTCATCCGCGGTGTGCGCCGGGTGCGCATAGGCGCGGGGACGACCGGGCCCGGGGCCGCTCTGTGGGTGGAGGGCACACAGGTCGAGGAGATCGTTCCGGATCCGTTGCCCGGTGCCGTCACCGAGCTGGTCAAGGAGTACAAGGCGCTGGCCACCAGCTGGCTGCGCAAGCGCGGCGCCTGGCAGGTCGTGGACCGGGTGCAGCAGATCGACGACGTCGGCCAGCTGGCCGACAACTCCGGCTACTCGCCGTTCCTGTCGGTCCAGCAGCGCGTGGAGCTGCTGGAGACGGCCGACCCGGTGGCGCGGCTGAAGCTGGCCGTGGGCTGGCTGGGTGAGCACCTCGCCGAGCAGGACGTCGCCGAGTCGATCGCCAAGGACGTCCAGGAGGGCGTCGACAAGCAGCAGCGCGAGTTCCTGCTGCGGCGGCAGCTGGAGGCGGTCCGTAAGGAGCTGGCCGAGCTCAACGGGGGAACTGGGGCCGAAGCAGACGAAGCTGACGACTACCGGGCCCGGGTGGAGGCCGCCGACCTTCCCGAGAAGGTGCGCGAGGCGGCCCTCAAGGAGGTCGACAAGCTGGAGCGGGCCTCCGACCAGAGCCCCGAGGGCAGCTGGATCCGCACCTGGCTGGACACCGTCCTGGAACTGCCCTGGAACGAGCGCACCGAGGACGCGTACGACATCTCCGGGGCCAAGGCCGTGCTCGACGCCGACCACGCGGGCCTGGAGGACGTCAAGGAGCGGATCACCGAGTACCTGGCGGTGCGCAAGCGCCGCGCCGACCGGGGACTTGGCGTGGTCGGCGGCCGGCGGGGCGGCGCGGTGCTGGCTCTGGTGGGCCCGCCCGGCGTCGGCAAGACCTCGCTCGGCGAGTCGGTCGCCCGCGCGATGGGGCGCGAGTTCGTGCGCGTCGCGCTCGGCGGCGTCCGCGACGAGGCGGAGATCCGCGGCCACCGGCGTACGTACGTCGGGGCGCTGCCCGGCCGGATCGTGCGGGCCATCAAGGAGGCGGGCTCGATGAACCCGGTCGTCCTCCTCGACGAGATCGACAAGGTCGGCTCCGACTACCGCGGCGACCCCGCCGCGGCCCTGCTCGAGGTCCTGGACCCGGCGCAGAACCACACCTTCCGCGACCACTACCTGGAGGTCGAACTCGACCTGAGCGACGTGGTCTTCCTCGCCACGGCCAACGTCCTGGAGGCCATCCCCGAGGCCCTGCTCGACCGCATGGAGCTGGTCCGCCTGGACGGCTACACCGAGGACGAGAAGGTCACCATCGCCCGCGACCACCTGCTGCCCCGCCAGCTGGAGCGGGCCGGCCTGGAGCCGGGCGAGGTGGCGCTGGAGGACGACGCGCTGCGCAAGCTGGCCGCCGAGTACACCCGCGAGGCGGGCGTACGGACCCTGGAGCGGTCCATCGCGCGGCTGCTGCGCAAGGTGGCGGCCCAGCACGAGCTGGGCGAGCGGAAGCTGCCCGTCACGATCGGCACCGACGAGCTGCGGCTGCTGATCGGCCGCCCGCACCACACCCCCGAGTCCGCCCAGGACCCGGCCGAGCGGCGCACTGCCGTGCCGGGCGTGTCGACCGGGCTCGCGGTCACCGGCGCGGGCGGGGACGTGCTGTTCGTCGAGGCGTCGCTGGCCGACCCGGAAACGGGCGGCGCGGGGCTGACCCTCACCGGTCAGCTGGGCGACGTCATGAAGGAGTCCGCCCAGATCGCGCTCTCGTTCCTGCGCTCGCACGGCGCGGAGCTGGAGCTTCCGGTCGGTGACCTCAAGGAGCGCGGCATCCACCTGCACGTCCCGGCGGGCGCGGTGCCCAAGGACGGCCCGAGCGCGGGCATCACGATGACCACGGCCCTGGCCTCGCTGCTCTCCGGCCGCCAGGTGCGCCCGGACGTGGCGATGACGGGTGAGGTCTCGCTGACCGGGCGGGTGCTGCCCATCGGCGGCGTCAAGCAGAAGCTGCTGGCGGCGCACCGGGCCGGGGTGACCACCGTGATCATCCCCAAGCGCAACGAGCCCGACCTCGACGACGTCCCCGCCGAGATCCTGGACAAGCTCGACGTCCACCCGGTCTCGGACGTCCGCCGCGTCCTGGAACTGGCCCTCACCCCGGCGGCCGCACCGGCCGCCCCGGAGGTTCCGGTGGCGGCGTGACGGACGCCACCGGTGCGGTGGCCCGGGACCCCCGTTCGCACGGGGGTTCCGGGCCGTCCGTGCACCGGAGGGCGTGGGCCAAAAACGGCCGACGCCCTCCGGTGCACGGACAGCCGGGTCCGTACACCGGAGGGCGAAGAGCCGAAGGGCCGAAGCGTTGACGCGGGGAGCGTCAGCCGTTGGCGAGGGCCTGCAGCCGGTCGATCGCGCCGTTGAACTGGTTGTGGTCGCCGACCGTCGCGCCCGACGAGGTGTACTGCCAGATGGTGTGGAAGCCCCAGCCCGCCGGGAGTTCACCGACGGAGGAGCCGTAGCGCGGGATCCACAGCGGGTTGACGCTGCCGAAGGCGCTGGAGTTGCCCGTGCAGCTCTTCCACCAGCTGGTCGAGGTGTAGATCACCGGGTCGCGGCCGGTGAGGGACTTGTAGGTGTTGTTGAAGTCCTTGATCCAGCTGACCATCGCGCTCGCGCTCTTGCCGTAGCAGGTCGCGCCGTAGGGGTTGTACTCCATGTCGAGCGCGCCGGGGAGCGTCTTGCCGTCCTTCGACCAGCCACCGCCGTGGTTGACGAAGTACGTGGCCTGCGCCGCGCCGCTGGAGTTGTCCGGCAGGGCGAAGTGGTACGAGCCGCGGATCATGCCGACGTTGTACGAACCGTTGTACTGCTGCGCGAAGTACGGGTTCGTGTACGTGGTGCCTTCTGTCGCCTTGACGTAGGCGAAGCGCACTCCGCTGCTCCAGAGCGTCGACCAGGCGACGTTGCCCTGATGGCTGCTGACGTCCACGCCTTCGACGGAGGCGAGCAGCCCGGGCGGCTCCTCACCGGTCGTGGATCCGCCTTCGTGCTTGAGTATCTGTGAGCCCGCCCAGTCGTCCTCGGGGTGGGGGATGGCTTTTCCGCTCTTGCCCTGGGCGGCCGAAGCCGTACCGGAGAGCGTGAAGCTCATCGCGAGGAGACCGGCGAGAATGCCGATGACCGCGGTCAGGGTGCGCCGGGTCGTACCAGGTCTGTGCTTGGGCATGGCGTGCCTCCGAAGGCCTCGTGTGGGGAGAGGTGCACGTGTCATTGGTATGGCCATGTCAGGTAGGACAGGACGCTACGGGCGTAGATACGCGGCGCGGAAGGGGGTCGGGTTGCTGCCGTTGGTCTAATCCTGCGAAATACTGACGGAGCTGCGGTGACGGCCGCGTCTGAAAGAAAATTTCACGCCGTGAAAATCCGGAGAGGGCTCTGACGTGCACGACAACGGGGCAATGCCCCCCGAGGGGGGTGAGGGACGCACCATGGGTGGAATTGGTGTAGACCATGCATTCCTGGCTCTGGAGCGCGAATTGGCGGTTTTCCTTCGCCGTGCCCGCGCTTCTTCGGGTGAATTGGCACGGGAAGTCCACCCCGAACTGGAATCCGCCGCGTATGGACTGCTGATGCGGCTGGAAGACGCCGGACAGCAGCGGGCCACGGATCTCGCGGCCTACTTCGGTGTCGGCAAGGCGACGATGAGCCGCCAACTGCGGGTGCTGGAGGACCTCGGGCTGGTGGCCAGGACCCCCGACCCCGCCGACGGCCGGGCCTCCCTGGTTCAGTTGACGGATGAGGGGCGTGCCCGGTTCCGTCGGGTGCGAGTGGCCCGGCGGGCGCGGTATGCGCGCCGCCTCGCGGCGTGGGAGCGCAGCGAGGTGGCCGAACTCGCCCGGCTGCTGCACCGGCTGAACTCCGTGCAGGTCGCCGAGGAGCCTGGGCAGGACGCAGCTTCGCCGCAGGAGTAGGCCTCTCATGTACGACAGGATCGGCAAGGTCCGCCGACCCGGCGACGCGGGTGTGGCGTTCGGGGGACGGG
>NZ_MUNE01000458.1 GCF_002154605.1 Streptomyces milbemycinicus
CGCGCCAGCCCCCCGGTCACCGGCCGGGGCGTACCGCCAGGGCCCGGGTGGTGACCGGTGGGCTGGCGCGGAAGTGGAGCGTGAAGGTGAGCCGGTCGCCCGGAGCGATCCGGGGCGGCGGTTTGATCATCACGTCCACGGTGTTCGCGGTCATACGGAGCGTCCCGCCCGCCGGCACGGTGACGGCGGAAACCATTTCCATACCGTGCATGCCTTTGCCGGTCACGACCCGCCGGCTCAGCATGGCGCGCCCTCCGGCCGGCGCCGTGACGCCGATCAGCCGGTCGTCGCTGCCTCCGCTGTTGTCGATGGTGAAGAAGGCCGCCGTGGCCTCGGGGTTCTGCGGTACGAAGACGCGTCCGTCGCGAACGCTCAGCACAGCGGGGGTGCCCGCCCTGCCCGTAGTGGTCCACGCGACGAGCGTGCCGAGGGTCAGCAGGCAGGCCAGCAGCGGGACCGCCGCCGCGCGCAGCGGCCGCCAGGGGGTACGGTCCGTGCCGGGCGAGGGGACTCGTATGCCGTCAGCGGGTCGGGCCATCACGCTGTCGCCTCCCATGAGGTCGTCGTACGGGCCCGCCCGGAGCGGTGGCCGGGGACGTGGCCGGGGCGGTGCGGCCGGGAGGGGTGCCAGGTCCGCAGGCGCAGGCTGTTGCCCACGACCAACAGCGAACTGGCCGACATGGCCGCGGCAGCGACCATCGGATTGAGCCAGCCGACCGCGGCCAGCGGCAGGGTGACGAGGTTGTAGCCGAAGGCCCATACGAGGTTGGCGCGAATGGTGGCCAGGGTGTGCCGGGCCAGGCGCACGGCGTCGGGGATGGCCTGCATGTCCTCGCGGACGAGCGTGACGTCGGCGGCGCCGATGGCGGCGTCGGTCCCGCCGGCCATGGCGATACCCAGGTCGGCGGCGGCCAGCGCGGCGGCGTCGTTGACGCCGTCACCGACGACCGCCACCCGGCTGCCGTGGCCCTGGAGCGTGGCCACGAGCGCGGCCTTGTCCTCGGGCAGTGCTCCCGCGTGGACCTCGGTGATGCCCAACTGTCCGGCGATGGCCCGTACGGTCGCCTCCCGGTCCCCGGAGGCGAGTACGGTGCGCAGCCCCAGCCGGCGCAGGTGCTCGACTGCGCGGTAGGCGTCCAAGCGCAGGGTGTCGCCCACGGAGATGACCGCTCGTGGGGTATCCCCCACCCGGACCAGTACCGCGGTGTGGCCTGCGGTCTCGGCGGCGCGGACCGCCTCCCGCAGGTCACCGGGGAGCCCGCTCAGCTCTCCGGGCCGGGTCACGGCCACCTCGTCGCCGTCCACCAGGGCGCTCACCCCCAAGCCGGGGACGGCGGCGAAGCGGACCGGCTGGGGCAGCGGGTGCCCGTCCCCCTGGCCGCGGGCATGGGTGACGATGGCGCGGGCCAGCGGATGATCGGCCCCTTGCTCGACCACGGCCGTCAGGCGCAGCACCTCGGCCGCGGCATCGGCATCGGCATCTTTCTCGGTATCGGTATCTTTCTCGGCATCGGCGGGCACGGTGACGGCGATGACGCTCATCCGGCCGGTGGTGAGCGTTCCGGTCTTGTCCAGGACCACGGTGTCGATGTTTCTCAGCCGTTCCAGCGCCTGAACCCCGCTGACCAGGATGCCGAGCCGCGCGCCACGTCCCGTGGCGGCCAGCAGCGCGGTGGGGGTGGCCAGGCCCAGCGCGCAGGGGCAGGCGACGACCAGGACGGCGACCGCCGCGGTGATCGCGGCCTGCGGGTCGGCTCCGGCCCCGAGCCAGAAGCCGAGCACCGTCACGGAGACGGACATCACGGCGGGTACGAAGACGGCGGCGACGGAGTCGGCGAGCCGCTGGACGGCCGCCTTGCCGGTCTGCGCGTCCTCCACCAGCCGGGTGATCCTGGCGAGTTGGGTGTCAAACCCCACGGCGTCAGCCCGTACCTCCAGCAGGCCGCCGGAGTTCACCGCGCCGCCGATCACCGGCGAACCGGGCCCGACCTCGACCGGGTGGCTCTCCCCGGTGACCAGGGAGAGGTCCAGGGCCGAGCCGCCCTCGACGACGGTGCCGTCGGTGGCCACCCGTTCTCCCGGCCGGACCAGGAACACATCGCCGACCGCCAGGCCGGCCACCGGTACGCGGCGCTCCACGCCCCCGCGCCGCACGGCCACGTCCTTCGCGGCGAGTTCCGCCAGGGAACGCAGCGCCGCCCCCGTACCCCGGCGGGCCCTGGCCTCCAGCCGCCGCCCCACCAGGACGAACAACGGGACGCCGACGACCACTTCCAGGTACACGTGGGCCACTTCGCCGCTCGCGGAAGGCAGCAACGTCAGCGGCATGGTCATCCCCGGCACACCCGCGCCTCCCAGGAACAGCGCGTACGAGGACCAGACGAAGGAAGCCGCGACACCGAGGGAGACCAGGGTGTCCATCGTCGCCGTGGCGTGCCGCAGCCCGCGCAGCGCCCGCTGGTGGAAGGGCCACGCTCCCCAGACGGCGACCGGCGCGGCCAGTACGAAGCACAGCCACTGCCAGTTGCGGAACTGCCACGCGGGCACCATCGACAGCGCCAGCACCGGGACGGCCAGCAGCGTGGTGATCAGAAGCCGGTCGCGCTCGTGACGCTCATCTACCTCGCCACTCCCCTGCGGCCCGTCGCCCCGCTCCAGGCTCGGCCCCGACCGCGCGGTGTCCGGCAGCCCGCCGGGACCGGCCGGGGGTTCGGCGGGCCGCGCCTGGTATCCGGCGGCCTCGACCACCCCCACGAGGTCGGCGACGGACACCGAGGCGGGGTGGGAGACCTTGGCCCGGCCGGTGGCGAGGTTCACCGTGGCGCTCACCCCTTCGAGGCGGCCCAGCTTCCTCTCGACCCGGCCCACACACGCGGCACACGTCATGCCTGACACCACCAGGACGGTGGACACCGGGTCCCCCGGAAAGGAGGGGGAGACGGTGGACGACGGCTGACTCGCCATCACCGGCTCCCACTCTGCCCGGCGCCCGCGCCGGGAGCGCCCATGCCGTGCATGCCACCCATGTCACCGGAATCGGCGGGATCACCGGGATCGGCGGGCCCGCTGGTTCCCTGCCCGCCACCGCCCGCGGGCCGCATCCCGGGGGCCACCGGACCCACGAGCCCGCCCACCGCGTACGCCAGCGTGAACAGCAGGGCCAGCAGCGCGACGAAGCCCGCGACCGGCCACGCGGGCCGCAGCCGTTCGCCGATGGGGTGGGGTGAGGGCCGGGTCCGGTCGGCCGAGGGGGAAGTCATCGCCGCTCCACTGTGGGCAGAGTAGGAAAATCGCCGGGAATTCGCGTATGCCTGATCACCTCGGCGTACGAAGCGCCCGGGGCAGACCACGATATAGCCACCACTGCGTGCGAAATTCCGGCCCCTCACGGCGGAACTGCCGTGCGTTTCGAAACGACTTCCTCAGAAGACCCGAGGTCAGGACCGAGGTAACGGAGCGGGAAATGAGAGCTCCACACCTCATAGGTCGTTCGCGACAAGGCGATAGTTCCCGATATCCGGTCTGTATTCCCTCCGATGACAAACAGCTTTTACAAGCGATGACTTCGCACAGCATGGTGGACGCGACGCGCTGAGCCGGCACAGGTCTACCCTGACCTCCTGAACAGCCGTGATGCGTTCCCGCTCGAGCCCGCCACCGCTACGGGGCGTGCGCTCCCGCTCCCCCGAGTCCGGGCGCAGCCGCCAGGAAGGTGTCGAGCACTCCGTCGGCGACGCGGACCGGGCCCTCAGGGCGGGTCTCGCCCGGGATCGTGCGGATCCGTCCGGCCTGCCCGGCCAGCGACGACGCCTCGGCGAACCGCTGCTCGGCCTGCTGGGTGTTGCCGTCGAGGCGGGCACCCAAGGCGTCCAGGGTGCGTTCGAACGCGCGGCCCCACAGCGCCAGCGCGTCCAGCCACGGCGCGCAATCCGCCACGAAGCCGCGGTCGGCCACGCCCGCCCTGATGGTGGCCGACGCGGTGGCCAGCAGCGCCGCGGTGGGGCGCAGGGCCTCCAGCGCCGCCCGCTGCCGTCCGGCGTCCCAGTCGGTACGGAACCGGGCCAGCCGGGCGGCCAGTTCGGGCGCCTGGGACTGCCAGGGTTCGGCGCCGAAGGTGGGCGCGAGGTGCTGGGTGTCGAAGAAGGACAGCAGCGCGGGCGCGGTGGCCGCGTCCGGATTGTCCCCGGCCAGGTATGCGGCCGCGGCCCGCCAGGTGCGGTCCGGGTCGTACCCGGTGTCGTTCCAGGCGAAGTCCGCCCCGCCGAACAGGGCGACCTTGCTGGCGGCGGCCTGGTTCATCGGGTTGAGGACCAGACCGGAGAGCTGCTGGTGCAGACCGGGCTCACGGGCGTCGTACGGGGCGAGCAGCAGCCGGCCCTCGGCCTGGCCGTAGTCGTTGACCGGGTAGTTGTCCCAGACGAACACCTTGCGCCCCCAGACGGCGGCGGCCCGCGCGGCGTCGGCCACGGTGATCCGCGGCGGCACCACGTCGGTGCCGGTCCACATGACCTCGACCCGCGCATCCAGCCGCTCGCGCAGGGTCCGCTTGTACGCGGTGTCGGTGACATCGCCGTACTCGGTCGGCACCGTCTGGAGCGGCGAGGTGCCCTCACGGGCGTCCAGGAACTCCTTCTGCACCCGGTTCAGCAGATCGGCCTGCGCCTGGGCCGCGGTCCGCTGCGAGGGCTCGCCGTAGGCGGTGCGGTCGGCGGCGCAGTTCCACCGGGTGTAGCTGATGTCGTCCAGCGGCACCGAGAAGCTGCGCACCCCGAGGTCGTACATCGCCCCCAACTTGGCCTGAAGCGCCGTGAAGTCGGCGGGATCGCTGTAGCACAGGGAGGTACCGGGGGAGAGCGCGAAGGTGAACCGCACATGGTGGTCGGCGGCCTGCCGGACGAGCTCGCCGAGCTGGGCGAGCTTGTCAGCCGGGTACGGCTCACGCCACTTCTCCCGGTGGTACGGGTCGTCCTTGGGCGCGTAGACATACGTGTTCATCTTGACGTCCCCGTAGAACGCCAGCTGGTCCATACGCTCGGCGTGGGTCCACGGGCTTCCGTAGAACCCCTCGATCACCCCGCGCAGCGGCATCAGCGGATGATCCACGATCGACACCGAGGCGATCGTCCGGGCGCCGGTGACCAGCTGACGCAACGTCTGCGCCGCGTAGTACGTCCCGTCGGCGTCCGCGCCCGCGAGCGCCACCGCGGTACCACTCGCGGCCAGTGCGTACCCCTCCGCGGGCAGCTCCTCGGGCACCCGGCCCCCGGCGGCCCTCAGCGCCTCCGCGACCCGGGCGTCGGCAAGCCGCCCCACGGTCACCGTCAGCCCCGGCCCGGAGCCGCCCCGCAGGCGCTTTGCCCCCGCCCGGCGCAGTACGGAGGCAACGAGATCGCGCGTGGGCCGGTCCACTTCGTCGCCGTAGACCACTCGCACCTCGGCGGGCACCGTGACGTCCGGGCCCAGCCGGGCCATCGCCTGCGGACGCGGCACGACGGACGGCAACGGGCCGGCCCCGCCCGCCGGTGCGGCCCCGGCGGCGGTGGCCCCGGGGAGCAGCAGCAGCCCGAGGAGGGTGAGGAACGCGATCACGGCGGCCAGAGGGCGGGAGCTACGGCGCATGGATATCTCCTCCGTGGCGTGGCATGGCGTACGGCGGCGGTGCACGACGGTGACACGTGGAGCGGAGTGAGCGACGAGGCGGGCGCGGTGCCTGATGCGCGGCCTTCCTGAAACACATACCCACGGCCCGGGACCGGCGAATCCCCGCGAATCCCGGCGCGGCCTCGCGGCTGTCCTCGACTGACCGCGCGCGCACGACATGCCTGCATGGCCCCGATCGGTGCCGCAGACTCCGTCGGTACGGCACGCGGCCCTTGCGGGCCACGCACTGATGCGCATCAGTAAGGCCGGGGCCGAACGCGTACCATCAGCGTGTCTGCCGACTCGGTGAGACGGTCCGCGAGCAGACGGGTGGAGGACGGGGTGCTGAGCCCCGCGGACACGGCGACGAGCTTCATGCGACGGTCTCCCCCTCGGCGGACACAGCGGCGGCGACCCGCGCCGGGTGCGTCGGCGCGTCCGGCACATCGGCGGGGCGGCCGTTCGCGGACAGGACCAACTTCTCGGTACGGGCGGCTATGTATCCGAGCATCGTCGTCGGGGACGACGGTACGAACGGGGGGTTGTGGTGCTCACCTGTCGCGAAGACGTCCAGGCCCCACCTCCTCCGCCTTGAGGGCGATGGCGACCATCGCCTTGATCCGTTCGTGCTCCGACGGAGTGCGGTCATTGGCCGGATCGGTCGTCACGTCTCCGACCGAGAAGATGCCGAACTGCATGGGTAACTCATTCTTTCGGTAATGGTGTGAGGTGAGAATTGCCAGGCGAGTGTCGTCCGGAACCGCGGTGCCCGCCGTCGGCGACGCCATGTGTCGGCGACCACGTCGGGACGCGTGATCAGCGACAGGTGACCGATGACGTCCTGGACGTCTGGAAGGGGCTGGCGCGGAACGTCCGTGGTGTGCCCATCCCCCAGTGCGGACACCTCTGCCAGGAGGAACGTCCCGACGCCGTCAGCACGGAACTCCGCTTCCTCTTCCTCGCCGACCGGGACGGATGAGCGGAACGCCCCGCTCGAACACGAGCGGGCCCAGGGACGGTCCGACCGCCAACGGGCTACCGTGGCTCCATGCCGAGATCCGCATCAACGTCATACCCGGATTCCGCCCGCCCGGCTGTGGGATGTGCGATGTCGGCCGCCAGGTCGAATGCTGCCTCTCCGACTGCGTCCTCCAGGGCGTCCTCCGCACGTTCGGCTTGAGCATGGCGATGATGCTCGGCCATTCGCTCCATGATGTGCCGGATATGGGGGTGCCCGTTGTCTGAATTCGACTCATTCGCGTTCACGCGGCAATCCTCCGTACAGGGCAACAGCAGGTATCAGCGATGCGGCACCAAACTATGCGGGTGTCCCCGTCGCGGGTTTGCCAGCGGCGCACGGATTCTTGTCCGTCGGTGTACGGGACGGCCGTACAGTCCGGGCGGCGCGCCGGGCCGGATGTCAGTACGCCTCGGAGTCCGGTTGCGGCGCCAGCCGCCGCCCGCCGCGCTCCGCCGACCACGGATACGGCAGCTCGGCGCCCTCGCGCTCGGCACGGGCCCGCAGACACCGGCTCACCGCCCGCGCCGTCCTGGCTCCGAACCGCACCCGGAGGAACGCCTTGCCCTGCAGGAGGCCAGCACCTCATCAGCCACTTGAAGAACTGCTGAAGCCCCTTGTGCCTGTTCAGCGCGGTCGACGCCGACCGCGTCTCGATCATCCACCCATCCGGGCAGAATGAAACAAACACGCCATGCTTCAGCCACCGGCTCTCCGTATGTCCGCGAGCATCTGGGAACATCGGTCGAGCAGGGCGTCGGCGGCGCCGCGCCTCGACATCCCAGGGCTTCGGCCCGCGAAAACCATGATCCTGCCAACCCGGTGTCGCGACATGTGGGATCGACCGACACGAGCCCGAGGAGTGGACGTGAGGGATGAAGGTGTAGCGAGGTGTCGGTGCGGACACCTGTGGACGATCCACGTGGAGGGCCGCTGCCACAGCGAGGACAGCCCCTGCGACTGCCGGGGTTTCTATCCGGACTACTGGCGTCCCAACACCACCAGCATCTGCCGCGGATGCGGCCACGGCAGATCACAGCACTCCGGGACGGACTGCAAGGCCCGTGTCGGCCAGGACACCGTGACCGAACGACACTTCGGCTTTGAAGGCGATACATGGACCACGGAGAGCCGAATAGAGATTCGCTGCTCCTGCCAGAGATTCTGGTGAGCCCGACGCGCCCGGCCGGCGCCGTCCCGGAGACTCCACGAGCCTTCGGCACAAGGTTTCCTGGCACAGCGTCGGCTGCGAAGGCGGCGTGATTCAGGCCTGCTCCAGCCCCTCGGCGAACCCTTCCCATCCGGTTCTCTCTGTGTCCGCAAGCGAGCTCACTCACCTCAATATGTCATCTGAACTGAGGGCGGTGGACAGGACTTTGCCGCCTGCCGCCTCTACGCTGGCTGCCACGCGAGGTCTTCACGAATCGGGGGTTCTGATGACGTCATGGGTGATGCCCAGGCGGGCGCGCGGGGAATTCCAGACGTGGCGGCCACTCGATGGTGTTCCCGTCATCTGGCCTCACGTGACGTACGAAGACTGGTCGCTGCGGGGCCAGAAGTGAGGATGTACGACGTCGTCAGTGTGGCCGGGATCGCCGTCCTGGTGGTGGGCGTGCTGGCCATTGCGGCCATTGTGCGCAGCGGCTCGTTCATTCCGAACGTCAGGTGGCGGACGTGCGCCGAGTGTGGGCACAGGCCGTCCGAGCACAGCATCAACAAATCGCGGTGCTTGGCGGTGGTCGGAGGAAGCGGCGACCGGTACGACAGTGGCGGCGACTGGATCGGTTGGTGGAACGAAACGTACTGCGATTGCTCCGGCTACCGTGAACAGAAAACTCAGTGACACAACCCACCGGGATCGATTCGAGGTTGGACACAGAGAGCGGAGGCCGACAGCCGTGCCTCGGCCGGCGGCGAGCACATGCCCCTCGTACCAATAGCGCAGCTTGTGCCTCGTGTCCGGTGTACGGTGCGGGCTGATACTGGTCTGCCCAAACGGGGAGCGGAGCCGCGTCGAGCGGCTTCAGGTGGGAGTCGATGTGCAGCGCAGTGACGGCATACCAGTGCCCGCCTCCTTCTCGGGGATCGCGTCGAACCGCGCCATGGGCGGGCTTGTGCACGCCATGAGCGGCGGTTCCCGACTCCAGGCTTGGCGGAACAAACAGCTGGTGATCACCGTGTACGAGCACGGCATCGTCGTCGGCCTCGCCGACGACCCGAACCCATTCCACTTCCGCTACGACGAGGTGACGAGCTTTGTCCAGGACCTGGTCAAGCGATACGTCAACCAAAGCTACCGCGGCACAACCACCACCTGTTTGGTCAGCCTCAACGATGGCCGCAGTCACCGATTGCAGGGCCAGTCCACCCGGACGGAGCGCAATGTCGTCGAAGATTTCCGCAATCTCGTCGACCCGAAGATCGCCGCAGCCCAACTCCCCGGAATGCTCGCGGCTATGCGCCAAGGCCGGGCTGTGGCCTTCGGCGCCTATGTCTTGGAGCCGAGCGCGCTCACCACAGGGACCGGCCGCAAGCACAAACGGCTGCCCTGGCCCCAGGTCGAACAAGTGACCTTGGAGCGCGGCCTCGTCAAGGTGACCGAGCGGGGGCGACGCGGCGCCTGGGCCACCGCAAGCACCTCCGCCGTCCCGAACCTCACCACCTTCCTGAACCTGGTGCGCGAAGCGCAGGCAGGTGTGTAAACACCGCCGCCCATGTCACGCCATCGCCGACGCCGGCGACTGGGCAGTTGAGCCGTCAGGCGGGTCAGGGCCAGTCGTCCATGGTCCGGTGGTCGCGCACCACCTCTTCCAGGGTACGTATCCCAAGGTCGACAAGCGGGTGCCGCCGACTGCCCCGGCGCACACAGGTGAGAATCCGCCGCGTCGGCATGTTCTCGCTCGACACCGGCATCCGCACCACCGCCTGGCCCGCCGGGCCCTCGGCCAGCCGCGGGACCAGCGAGACGCCCAGCCCGTTCCCGACCAGCGACCAGACCGCCGCCCACTGGGTGGCGGCGTGCACGATCCGCGGCGAGAACCCGGCCGCCGCACACAGCATCCGCACCCGCTGGGCGTGGTCGCAGGTGCCCGGGTCGGCGACAATCCAGTCCTCGGCCGCCGCGTCCTCCAACCGCACCGATACCGCCTGCGCAAGCGGGTGATCGGCGGGCACCAGCATGATGTACGGCTCCTCCAGCAGGGGGCTCTGCTCGAACCGCGCGTCATCCAGCGGCGGCCCGCCCTCGGTGGGCTCCACGACCGCGACCTCCACCTTGCCCGCCACCAGCAGGTCCATGCTCGCCACGGTGTCACACTCGCGCACCTGCACCAGGAGGTCGGGATGGCTGTGCCGCAGCCGCCCGGCCGCGGGGGCGATCAGGCCGCTGATCGCGGTGTTGAAACCCGCGATGCGCAGTGGTCCGGCCATGCCCACCCGATAGGACTCCAGCTCCGCCTGCGCCTCCTCCCACCGGGCCAGCAGCGCGTCGGCGTGGTCGATGAGCAGGTGCCCTGCCGGGGTCAGCCGGACGCCGCGGCCCTGCGGCTCCATGAGCGGGACCTTGAGCTGCCGCGCGAGCTCGCGCATGTGGTGGGAGACCGCTGACGGGGTGAGGTGCAGGGCCTCTGCGGCCGCGGTGACCGTGCCCTGCTGGTGCACGACGCGGAGCATGTGAAGCCGACGTAGGTCAATCATGAAATTATCTTGCACATACGACCAGCAAAACATGCAATAGACCGCAACGGTTGTCCGGGGCCATCCTGCTGCCATGAACACCAACACGAACACCATCGTTTCCCGGCACACCACCAGCAAGGGTGTCGTGGTCTGGAGCCGCTGCGCCTGCGGACGGCTTCAGATGGCCCTGATTCCATACGGCACCGACGGCAAGGGACTCGCCGCGGGCGGACACCACATCCAGTGCCCCCACCGCGGCCGTTAGCGCTGCTCGGCGTCAGAAGGAAGGGCGTAGCGCTGGCGTCCGCAGCATCTCGGCAACCGCGAGTTCCCCTCCGTTGGCCGGCCGGATCCGGCCTGGGCCCTCGGTCACCGCCGTCACCGCAAGGGCGGTGACGGCGGTGACGGCCACGCAGGGGAGACAGGATTCGAACCTGCGGCATCCGGTTTTGGAGACCGGCGCTCTGGCCTCTGAGCTACACCCCTCGGCGGACGCCAGCTTGGCACAGGCTCACCCGGTGGTCCACGGATTTTCTCCCGCCCTGCCGTGGCCTCCGAGCGTCAGTTGCCAGGTTCCGTCCGGGCGATTGTGGTGTGCCGGATGTGGCTCCGCCGGTCAGCGGCGGCTGAACGCGGCGGCTTCGTTGCCGAATCCGACGATGAGCCAGCCGTTGGAGGCAACCGTCACGGTGTGGACGGGCATCGGAAACAGTAGCTCTCGCCCTGCCTGTCGGAAGGTGGTCACATCCCGAACGCGCACCGTCCCCCGCAGCTCCGGGTGGCGCCTTCCCCTCTGTCCGCCGGTGACCGCGTGAGGCCGGCCGTCGATCAGCGCCGTTGCCACCGCCTGGACCTTGTCGGTGTCGCCCTCCAGGTCGGCGACCTGCCGCCCCGTAGTCAGGTCCCACAGGGACAAACGGTCATCGTCGCCAGGATCCACGACGTCGAGGTAGCTGGTGGTGATGGCGTGCGGCTGCCCGTCGATCGCCGTGGTCGCCACCGTCATCACATTGGTCCGGTCGCCGGTGTTCAGTTCGCGTGCCGTTTCCCCCGTGCCCAGGTCCCAGACCATCACTCCCCCGCCGAAGGCACCGGTGACCAGGTGCGGATGCCCGTCGATCGTTGTGGTCGCCATCGCCGGCACACCGGCTTCGTGGTCGATGAGGGGGTCGCCCACCGGTTCTCCCGTGGTCAGGTCCCACATCCATGTGGTCTCGTCCTCGCTGACGGTCACCACGTGCGGGCGTCCGTCGATCAAGGCTGTGGCCACACAGTTCACCTCGTCATCGTGGCCGAGGAGAGGCTCGCCCACGGGTTTGCCCGTGGTCAGATTCCAGACCCGTACCGCCCCGTCCATGTCCCCGGTCACCGCGTACGGACATCCGTCGACCACCGTGGTCGCCACCGCCGGCACCCTGGTTTCATGGCCGGTGAGAGGCTCGCCCACCGGTTCGCCCGTGGCCAGATCCCAGATCCGCACCAACTCATCGGGGCCGCCGACGACCGCGTGCAAACGCCCGTCGATCGCCACGGTCGCCACCGTGAACGCCACGTCCTCGGGGCGCGTCGGGTGGCCGAGGCGGGAGGGGCCAGTGGCCCATTCCACTCTCCACTCTGCGTCGGGCTCTCCCTCCACCGGGCTCGAGATGAGGCGGTCGGAAAGCTCAGCCGCTCCGTGACGTGCCGCGTCCAGGGCGAGCAGTTGTCGGCGGATCACGGGATCGGTGTCACGGTGGAGGTGAGCCGAGGCCTGATATATCGCTGCGGCCTGCCGGGCCTGCGGGCTCGAGGCGCTGCCGAGCATCCTACTCACCTGGTCCGGGTGGGCATTGACGAGAAAATCCGGATCGGTCAACTCTGCACCATGCAGGTTGGGTTCGTTCTCCGGAGCGACGCCGTGGGGTGCGTGGTGAGTCATGTCCGGCACAGTATCCGGCCTGGCTGTCGCCAAAAGATGTGCCGAGCGTGGAGGTGTCGTGTGCCGTGCTCGAGGCGCTGGACAACAACCGACAGGTGGTCTACGTGGTGGCGGGCCGACTGCTGGAGAACGGCTTCAGTTTCTCACAGGCCAATGCGGATACAACGGCCATCTACCGGTGGAACCGCGCGCTCCTGCTCGACGAACTCAGCGAGCGTTTCGCCCACTCGGACGGGTCACTGACCGTTCGGTGGAACGCGCCGGCGGGAGGGTTCTTCGTGGTGCTGTCCGTGCCCTTCGCTGCCGACGACAAGTTGCTTGTCCACTCGGCTCGCACACACCGGGTGTTGTGGACTCCGATGCGGCACTTCTACGGCGCCACTGGCGGAGGTGAACACCAACTGCCGCTGTCGTACAGCGCACGGACCAACGCAGCGTTGCCTCGATCACAGCGAGCCATGCCCCAGGGTTCGCGGCCTGCGCGATCGAACCAAGTATCTGGCCGCATGATGCGTCAGCCCAGTCATGCAGGACGTACGACAGCACATAGACGTCCGCGGTCGGCACCTCGCCGAAGAAATCGCCCCCGACAACCTCGGCCCGGCCCGCAATGCCGTGTGTTCTCAGCACCTCGTGTGCATCCGACACGGCATGCGGAAGGTCGAAGACGTTCCCACGACGGTCCGCGTCGCGGCCGAGCAGCTCGGCCATGACCGTGCCGTCGGAGCCGCCGATGTCGGCCACGACCTTTCCCTCAGGCAGAGCGTAACCGTCGAATATGCCGACCCGCCGACTACCCGTCACATTGACCACGGCGCCGCTCAGCAGCGAGAAGCGCTCCGGGTCTTCGCCCAGCCACTCGAAGA
Organism: Streptomyces milbemycinicus; assembly: GCF_002154605.1. Classification (GTDB taxonomy): domain Bacteria; phylum Actinomycetota; class Actinomycetes; order Streptomycetales; family Streptomycetaceae; genus Streptomyces; species Streptomyces milbemycinicus. Next base: position 13,121 of record NZ_MUNE01000458.1, read on the forward strand.
AGGGCTTCCCGCCACGACACACAACGCCTGGGAAACCTGGAACCCACCCAGCATCTGGCCCATCAGCGTCGCTGGGGAGGCACCGCTCATGAGCCCTCTGCACAGCGCGACCGCCGCGGGGCTCCGAAACACGTCCAGCCTGGACGGCCGCTTCAGCCGGAAGTACCCAGATACGCCCCCGTGCCCAAAGACTGGGAAGCTTGGCGCGGCGGTCGCTTGAACCACAGCGTCATCCGTACAGAACATACGCGCGACAACCGGGACGGCGACGGCCGCACCACGGCGTACCGGCGCCTCATGAGGGACTTCGGCCGCAGCAGCCGATTGCCGGTGATGACGACCGGGTCAGATCTGTTGGATTTTGATCGTTGGTATATGCGACTGACGTTCACCTATGTAGAGCCGCCTACGTCATACCGCGCCGAAATCGCGCATAGCCACGGCGTGATCAATGCACTTATGAACCAGGCTGGTCGCGGACCCTAATCACCGTGTTCTCTTGTGGTCTGTTGTGTTGACACCTGTCGTGACGCGTGTGACGGTTGCGGGGCTTGGTCCTGACCTGGATGTGCACTAGTTCGTTCATTAACGGAAGTGAGTGTCATGAGCTCAGGAATACGGCGCCGCAGCATTCTGTCCGCAGCCGCTCTCGGAGGAGCAGCAGGTTCACTCGGTCTCTCCGTGCCGGCGTTGGCACAGCCAGTCCTCGGCACCGAACCGTCGGCGGCCACACTGCCCGCCGAGGACGGGTACGACCTGTGGCTGCGCTATGGACAGGTGGAGGATTCCGGTCAACTCAAGCGATACCGGGCCGCCTTGCAGTCCCTGGTCTGGCAAGGAGGCGGCGCGCTCCAACAGTCGGCGGTGGACGAGTTGGTCCGCGGGCTCACCGGACTGCTCGGTACACGGGTGAGGCCACGCACCAGCGCCGCCTCAGGCGCGGCACTTGTGGTGGGCACCCCGACAAGTTCCGCCCTGATCCGAGAGCTCGTCCCCGCGGCCGACCTGGCCGAGCTGGGCGACGAGGGGTATGTCGTCCGCCGGGTCACCCGGCGCGGCAGGGACTTCACCGTGGTGGCGGCCCACGCCGACCGCGGTGTGCTCTACGGTGCGTTCCATCTGCTGCGCCTCGTACAGACCCGACGGCCGCTGGAGCACGTCGACCTCACGGAGCGCCCGGCCGCCCCGCTGCGCATGGCCAACCACTGGGACAACAAGGATGGTTCGATCGAGCGCGGCTATGCCGGCCGGTCCTTCTTCGACTGGGAGAAGCTGCCACAGCTCGACAACCGGTATACGGACTATGCGCGTGTCATGGCCTCGCTCGGCATCAACGGCGCGGTGATCAATAATGTCAACACGCCCGCGGACTACCTCGCCGAGCCGTTCCTGACCAAGCTGGCCGCGCTCGCCGGTGTACTGCGCCGCTACGGAGTGGCGCTGTACGTCACGGCGAACTTCGCCGCCCCCATCGACCTGGGCGGGCTGGACACCGCAGACCCCTTCGACCCGGCGGTGCGCGGCTGGTGGACGAGGAAGGCCGAGGAGATCTACGGAAAGATCGAGGACTTCGGCGGCTTCCTGGTGAAGGCCAACTCCGAAGGCCGCCCAGGACCGTTGGACTACGGGCGCACCCACGCCGACGGGGCCAACCTGCTGGCGGGCGCGCTGAGACCGCATGGCGGGATCGTGATGTGGCGTGCGTTCGTGCACGACAGCGACGAGAAGTGGGACCGGCAGGCCTACCTCGACTTCACACCGCTGGACGGGAAGTTCGCGGACAACGCCGTTGTGCAGATCAAGAACGGGCCGATCGACTTCCAGGTCCGCGAGCCCGCCCACCCTCTCTTCGGCTCGCTGCCGGGTACCAACTCGATGATCGAGCTCCAGGTGACGCAGGAGTACACAGGGCACGCCACCCATCTGTGCTATCTGGTTCCGCAATGGAAGGAAGTCCTGGACTTCGACACACTCAAGGCCGGCGAGGGCAGCACCGTGGCCCGTGTCGTAACCGGCCGGGTGCACTCCTACTCGCACTTCGGATTCGCCGGCGTGATGAACTTCGGCGACGCCAGGAACTGGACCGGCTCACACCTGGCCGCGGCCAACACCCACGGCTACGGACGGCTCTCCTGGAACCCGGACCTGACCGCGGAGGACCTGGCCACCGAGTGGACCCGGATGACCTTTGGCAACGACCTCCACGTCGTCGAGACGGTCTCCGCCCTGCTCCGGGACTCCTGGCGCACCTACGAGGACTACACCTCGCCGCTGGGCACCGGATACCTCACGCACCCGCCGGACGGCTCGGTGACCGGGCACCTCGACCCCAGCCCGACGACGACCACCCAATTCCACAAGTCCAACCGCGAAGGCATCGGCTACGACCGCACCGCCGCCACCGGCGACGGCTACACCAAGCTGTACGCGCCGGCGATACGGGACGCCTACGAGTCGCTGGAGAACTGCCCCGAGGAACTGCTTCTCTTCCTGCACCATGTCCCGTACACCCACCGGCTGGACAACGGCAAGACCGTGATCCAGCACATCTACGACACGCACTTCTCCGGCGCGGCGCAAGTGGCGGACATGCGCACCCGCTGGGAGGGCCTGCGCCGCCGCGTCGACCACCGGCGGTTCACCGATGTGCGCCGCCAGTTCGGGGAGCAGATCGCCAGGGCCGGCCAGTGGCGGGACACCCTGGTCGCCTACTGGTTCGAGCTGAGCCGGATACTCGACGAGCGCCGCAGCTGGCTCCAGGCCATCGTCGCCCCGGCCGATACGGCACTGCTGGGCGGGGAGCGCAACGAACTGCCGGTGCAGGTGGTCAACGCGACAAGCTCCGGGCTGCGCACGGTGACCACGCTGGATCTACCCGAGGGCTGGCAGTCCGAGGAGGCGACCAGCTACGTGGCCTCGCGGGAAGGCGAGACGGTGAGGATACCCGTCGTGCCGCCGCCGACCCCCGCGCTCGCCACACTGCACGCACGCCCGAGATCGGGCACGGTACAGGCCCTCGACTCCTCGCTGCGCAGCCTGGCCAAGGCCGTCGTCGTCCCGCCCGCCGCGCGATGCGTACACGCGCTGGACGCCGGGCCCGACTCGGCGCCGGTACTCAAGGGCTACACCCGTCTCTCGCCGACCAGCCGCTGGCAGGAGGGCGCCGCATTCGGCTGGGTCGGCAACACGCCCGCCGCCACGGACACCGGACTGTTCGATGTCGTCCGCCGGGACTACGTACGCAGCGGCGCCCCGACCGTACTGCGGCTGAGGCTGCCCGCCGGACGCTGCACCGCGCATCTGCTCACCGGCGACCCCAACACCTTCAACAGGCCGCTCATCGTCCGTGTGGACGGGACCGAGACAGCCCGGAGCAAGCAACTCGACGGCCGGGAGTTCACCTGGCTCCGGATCCCACTGGACGGCGGCTCGTCCGGACGCGAAGTGGACGTGGAGCTGTCCACGGGGGAGGACCATACCTGGCATCTCAGCGCCTGCGTGGTACTGGCCGACGACCAGGAGCGGGCCTAGCCTCGATCGTTGAAACCGATGCCTGGTCTTTGCAAGCGCGCAGGTCGCCGGGGCGCGGTGGCGGGTGCCGAGGTACCGCCCTACGGTGGACAAGGGAAGCGCCGCTTCGCAGGCACTGCCTTTCCCCCAGCCCCCGTACGGGCAAATGGGCCGGTGCCGGGCCTCCCTCTGCGGCAGACCCGCCGTGGCTCCGCTCAGCCACCACCGCCCTTTCCCGATCCGCGACTGCAAGGAAGGGATGTGGCCCATGGGCGCACGCTCCCGCGAGCCGGTTCCCCAGCCGGTGCTGTCCCCGTTGACGGCTGCGGCGATCTTCCTGGTCGCGACCATCGACCAGGGCGGCGAACCGGTGACCCGGGAACTGTTGTCGAATCTCAACGGACTGCAGCGGGCCGTCGGATTCCGCGCCACGCCGGACGGACGGCTGAGCGTTGTCGTAGGCATCGGCTCACAGGCGTGGGACCGCCTGTTCGCCGGGGCACGCCCGGCGGAGCTGCATACCTTCCGTGAGCTGACCGGACCGCGGCACCGTGCGGTGTCGACGCCCGGTGACCTGCTGTTCCACATCCGGGCCACCCGCCTGGACCTCTGCTTCGCGCTGGCCGCCGAAATCATGGAGCGGCTTCGCGGTGTCGTCACGGTGCGCGACGAGGTCCATGGTTTCAAATACTTCGACGTACGTGACCTGCTCGGCTTCGTCGACGGCACGGAGAACCCGACGGGCACCGCGGCGAGCGCCGCCGTGCTGATCGGCGACGAGGACCCGCAGTTCGCCTCCGGCAGCTATGTGGTCGTGCAGAGGTACGTACACGACCTGCAGGCATGGAAGGCCCTTCCCGTCGAGGCGCAGGAGATGGTGATCGGGCGCCGGAAGCTGTCGGACATCGAACTGGACGACACCGTCAAACCAGCCGACTCACACGTGGCCCTCACCACGATTGAAGACCCTGACGGGACCAAGCACGAGATCCTGCGCGACAACATGCCCTTCGGGACCGTCGGGCAGGGCGAGTTCGGCACGTACTTCATCGGATACGCCCGCACTCCGACCGTGACCGAGCGGATGCTGAGGCGCATGTTCCTGGGCGCTCCGCCGGCGTCCCACGACCGGATCCTGGACTTCTCCACGCCGGTCACCGGGTCGCTGTTCTACGTGCCCAGCAGCGACTTCCTGGACGATCTTCCCGAACCGCCGGGCCGGAGCGAGACGGCTGACGCCGATACGGCGGCGGCTACGGCCCGATTTCCGGCCGTGAACGGCTCCCTGGGAGTCGGCGGTCTGCGAAAGCAACAGAAGGCGAGCACCGCCGATGGACAATCTGCACCGTGAACTGGCGCCCATCTCGGCCGTCGCGTGGGCCGACATGGAGCAGGAGGCACGACGCACCTTTGAACGCCACGTGGCCGGCCGCCGGATCGTCGACGTTCCCGAGCCGTGCGGCACCGAACTGTCCGGCGTGGGCACCGGCCACCTCGAGGCCGCCGAGGCTCCGGCCGACGGTATCACGGCCCATAGACGCGCCTTCCAGCCCCTGGTGGAGCTGCGGGTGCCGTTCACCGTGGATCGGCAGCAGGTGGACGATGTCGAACGCGGAGCCAAGGACACGGACTGGCAGCCGGTGCAGGACGCGGCGCGAGACATCGCGTTCGCCGAGGACCGGACTGTGTTCGAGGGCTACGCCGCCGCCGGAATCGCGGGCCTGCGCTCAAGCTCGTCGAACCAGGCGCTGACCATGCCCGCCGAGGTACGCGACTACCCGACCGTCGTCAGCAAGGCCGTGAGCGCGCTGCGGCTGGCGGGTGTCGGCGGTCCGTACGCCATGGCGCTGAGCGTCGAGGCGTACACCGCCGTCAGCGGTACGTCCGACTACGGCTATCCGGTCATCAAGCACATGGCCCGCGTCCTGGGCGGCGACATCGTCTGGGCGCCCGCGATCGACGGGGCCTTCCTGCTGTCCGCCCGGGGCGGCGACTTCGAGCTGCGCATCGGCCAGGACGTGTCCATCGGCTACCTGTCGCACGACGAGCGCAGCATCCGTCTGTACTTCCAGGAGACGCTGACCTTCCTCGTGTACACGAGCGAAGCCGTCGTGCCCGTGGAGGTGGCAGCACCAAGGCCCATCGAACCGCCGGAGGTACAGACACGGAGGTAGGAGCCCCTCAATCTGGCACTGGATCTTCTTCGTCAGTGTGCCGATCGGCGCCGTGGCCCTCTTCACCCGCCGACGGCCAAGAAGCCGTCCGGTCGAGTCACCAGGCGCACCAGGTCCGCCCAGGTGGCCTGGAGGTCGTCGGCGGGGACTCCGCGATCGCGAACCAGATAATCCGCGGTCTCGAACGTCGTAAAGGCGAGCAGGACATGGGCGAGCACATCGGAGTCGGTGTCGACTCCCGCTTCCCACAGGAGGTCCGAGACATGGCGGTGAAACGCGCGGCCCGTCTCGGAGGCGTTGCGGTTCCGGGGCCGGAGTTGCCGCGCCAAGGCGGCGCCCAGGTCCGTGACATCGGCGATGCGGTCGATCAGGGTCCAGCCGAACGCCGTCAGACGGTCCGCCGCCGGCGCGCCGG
>NZ_MUNE01000459.1 GCF_002154605.1 Streptomyces milbemycinicus
GCGCGTCGTGCAACGCCTCGGCCAGCCGGTGGGAGAGAAACCGGAGCTCCCGGGCGGACACATGGCGGGTGCGCAGCAGCTCGCGCGCATGCTTGAGGAGATCGCTGCCGGTGTTGAGCTGGACCTCCTCCATCTCATCGGCCAGCCTCGACAGGCGGCTGTTCGCGCCGCCGTCGGTGACGAGGTAGCAGGGCTGCCCGTTCGCTCCGGGCCAGGGGAGCAGGCGGGGACGGGATGCGGGCATGGCGGCTCCACGGTGTGCGAGGTGCTGGTGGGCTGGTGTTCGCTACGGCATGTGATGAAGCGGTAGCGGAAACAGCTTCGGGTCCGGGTGGGTTGGTGTGCAAGACCGATTGAATTTCTCACTTGAGATGGCATATGTGACCGAGTGGGCTCTTCTCCCCACCGGAACGACTGTCGGTGTCACACTCGGAACTCCCATCGCGGCACGGCAGGCTCGAAGCATCGGGAGGTAGGCTCGTGGCGGCACCAACAGGGCCCACGGTCCGTCGCATGCAACTCGGCTGGGAACTCCGACAGTTGCGGGAAAAGGTCGGATTCACCCTTGCGGAGGCGGTCGACGGGTTGACGTTTTCCACTTCGAAGCTCTATCGCGTTGAGAATGGGCTGACCGGACTCAAGGCCGCCGCCGAGTTACGGATCTTGCTGGACCGCTACGGTGTCGAGGACGAGGAAGACGTGGACTTCCTGGTCGGGATTCACCGCGAATCGCTCAATCGGGGCTGGTGGTCGATCTACCGCAACGTCATGCCGTCTGGGATGGCGTTGTACATCGGCCTGGAGAGCGGCATTCGCAGCAGTCGCGCCTGGCAGCCGAACGTGGTCTTCGGCCTGCTGCAAACCGAGAACTACGCTCGGGAGATGTTCCTCTCCTCGAAGCCGGTCCATGAGACGACGACCGAGTTCGTGGAGCGCCATACCCAGATTCGTGTGGAGCGGAAGAAGGCTCTGACCCGCAGGGACACCCCCCTTGAACTCTGGGCCATCCAGGACGAGGCCGCCCTGCGACGCGTGGTCGGTAGTCCAGACGTGATGCGTGAGCAGTACGAGGAGATCCTCAAGCTGGCGCAGCTCGACAATGTGACGGTTCAAATCCTGCCGATGGCCACGGCTACCTACCGATCTGCCTCGAATTTCAGCTTGATGGAATTCGGAGTTCCGCTGCCGACGGTCGTCCAAATCGACGCGGCCGAGGGTACGAAGATCAGCGACAAGGACACCGACGTCTGGTCCTTCTCCCGCAGGTTCGAGGCCCTGCGCGGGGCCGCTCTTGCCCCGGTTGAGACACCGGCGTTTCTGCAACAACTAGCACGAGAGATCTGACATGACACATCACATGGCATCCGACGTCGCCCCCGAGAGCGCGTGGTTCAAATCTTCCTACAGCCAGAACGAGGGCACAGTGTGCGTCGAGATCGCCCACCTCCCCCGTACCGCCCAAGTCGCCATCCGCGACTCCAAGGAGGGCGTGACCGGCCCCGCCCTGGTCGTCTCCGCCGCCGCCTGGGCCGCGTTCATCACTGGCGTACCGGGGCGGTAGGGTCCCACCTCTTGGGTGGGGCCGTCCCGGGAGGTTGTTCGATGGTGTCGAAGCGCGCGCGGTGGTGGGCTGCCGCCCTGCTGGCCGTAGGGGCGGTGACGGGCTGCAGCGCCGACACCGACGCGCCCTCGTCCCCGCGCGTGAAGGGAGTGCCGGAGGTCAAGGGCGAGAAGGACCTACCGGCCCTCCCGCTCGACAGTTACCGGCTCAGTGACGGGGACAACAAGCGGTTCAAGCAGGCGCAGGGCCGCCTGGCGCAGCGGTGTATGGCGGGCCTCGGATTCACCGACTTCCCCACCGATCCGAAGTCCCCGCGCTCTTCCGCGAGTTCGCTGCTGACCATCGTCGGTATGCCGACACCGCTTGGCCCGCTCGACCTCGACCGGGCCAAGCGGTGGGGCTACGGCTGGGAGCCGAAGGCCCGTAAGTCCTGGGAACCGACGGGAAGGGCGGCGACGGACACGGAATACGCCGTCCTCTACGGCATGTCCAGCAGCGAAGCCACGACGCCGAGCGGGCTCAAGCCCCCCAAGGGCGGTTGCGCGGGGCAGGCGAATCGGCAACTCCTCAAGGGCATTGAAGACAACAGACGCATGTGGACGTACCCCTCCGGGCGGGACGCCGGCCTGCAGAAGGCGGTGAAGAAGGACCGGCAGGTGCGCCGGGCCTTCGCCACCTGGGCGACGTGCGTCGTGGACAAGGGCGGCAAGAGGTTCGCGGATCCGATGGCCGCGTACAGCGACAAGGGGTGGCGGCGAGGCAAGGACGGCAACACCCCGCACACGCGGCGGGAGGTGGACACGGCCGTCGCCGACGTCGAGTGCAAGCGGGAGCAGAACACTCTCGGCGTGTGGTGGGCCGCCCTTGCCAAGCGTCAGCGCTCCGACATCCAGCGGAACAAGGACAAGTACGACGCGGTGCGCCGTGATCTGGACGTGCTGAGGGGCAACATACAAAGGGCTCTCGGCTGACCGGCGCCCAGCTCCGTCGTCCGGGGGAGAACGGAGATGGGTCCCGTCGGCGATGTGCGGCAACACCCGTCGCAATCATGATCGTCGGCATGAGCAAATCCTTCGCTTTCATTGCCGCACCGCTCCTGGTGACCGTCTACGGGCTCATCCGCATCCTGGACGGTCTGGATGGCGAGCGAGGCCCCGGTCTCGCCTGGATGACCGGTCACCTGGCCTTCCTCGCCGCGTTGCTGCTGTTCGTCCCGGTGTTCCTGGACCTGCGACGGCTGGCAGGCCGTGGCGGGTTCGCTACGTGGACGGTCGCCGTCGCCCTCGCCGGCACCGCCTGCAGCGTGGTCCAGATCGCCGTCGACATCGTCATCGGGGCATTGGCCACCGACCACGACGACATGCGGGCGATGTTCTCCGACGTCATCAAGGTCCCCGGGATGGACATCGTCGTCTACACGGTCGGACCCGTGCTGTTCTTTCTCGGCCTGGCTGTCGTGTTCTGTCAGCTCGCGGTGGCCCGGGCCGTTCCGGCATGGTGGGCGGCGTCCGTCGTGACGGGAGCGCTGGTATTGCCGGCCGGGCCCGATCTGCTGCCGGTCGCGGGCGTGTTGCTGTGCGCCGGACTGGTGCCGTTCGCCCGCCGCGTCGCCCGCGGCGAAGCGGTGCACGCCTGAGGTCCCGCCGAACGCCTCCCGTGGGAGAATTCACCCTCGTGTCCGCGCTGCCTGTCTTTCCACCGCTTCGCCGTCTGATGGATTCGTCATGGTCGGACGCGGGGCTCGCCACCGTCGCCACCGCCGCCCAGATCTCACCGCTGCTGTTCCTGCACAGCGACAGCGGGCGTCCCTGGCACTGGTGGGGCTATGTCGCGGCGGCCGGGGCGTCACTCCCGCTGGCGGCGCGGCGGCGCGCTCCGCTAGCGGTCCTGCTGGTCTGCGCCGCCTTCTCCAGCCTCTACGACCTCACCGACCTGGTCGCTCCGCAGCCGCTGTGGTACGCGCTCCTCATCGCGTTGTACGGGGTGGCGTCCGACTGCCCGTCCCGGGTCCGGATACCCGTGTTCCTGGGAATGTGTGCGGGCGGCCTCGCCACAGTCGGCTCGCCGGACACCGCGACGCGCGGTGTCGTGCTGTACGTCGCCGCCTATGCGCTCGGCCGGGCCTCGGCCGGGTCCCGTGCCCAGGCAGCCGTTCTCGCCGAACGCGCTGTCCGCCTCGAAAGCGAACGCCGGGCAGCCGAGGAACGCGCCGCCGAGCGTGAACGCGCACGCATCGCCCGGGACATGCACGACGTGCTGGCCCACTCGATCAGCCTCATGGTCGTCCAGGCCGAGGCGGGCCCGGTCGTGCTGGACACGGCCCCCGCCCGCGCCGCGGCCGCGTTCGGCGCGATCGCCGGCACCGGTCGCGAGGCCTTGGACCAGTTGCGCCGGATGCTCGCCGTGCTCAGGGACGAGGAGGGCACGCGAGCCCCGCAGCCGACGGTTCACGACCTGCCCGAGCTCACCCGGAAGGTGGCCCGAGCCGGCGTGGAGGTGCGCTGCACCACCGAAGGCGAGCCACGCCCGCTGCCCGCCGACTGCGGTGTCGCGGCCTACCGGATCGTGCAGGAGGCCCTGACCAACGTCGTCAAGCACGCCAGAGCGGACCGCGCCGAGGTACGGCTCAGCTGGCGTGACAACGGCCTGGAGATCCTCGTCGCCGACAACGGCCGTGGCGCGGGAACGAACCTGCCGTCCGGCGAGAACGGCCTGATCGGCATCCGCGAGCGGGCCGCCGCCTGCGGCGGGACCGCGACGGCGGGCCCTCGGGCGGACCGACTCCCAGGATTCGAAGTGAGAGCGCGGCTGCCCGTGGCCGCCCCGGAAATCGGAGCGGCATCATGACTATCCGTGTCGTGGTGGCCGACGATCAGGAGCTGGTCCGCGCCGGCTTCGCCATGATCCTGGCCGCGCAGCCAGGCATCGAGGTCGTCGCAGAGAGCGGCGACGGGTTCGAGGCGGTCGGCGCCGCCCGTGCGCACCGCCCCGATGTCGTCCTGCTCGACATCCGGATGCCGGGGATGGACGGTATCGAGGCAGCCCGGATCATCTGCGCCGAGACGGCCTGCCGGGTGATCATGCTGACCACTTTCGGGCAGGACGGCTACCTCTTCGACGCCCTGCGCGCGGGCGCGAGCGGCTTCCTGCTCAAGGATGTGCGGCGGGACGACCTCGTGCACGCCGTCCGAATGGTCGCGGCCGGCGACTCGCTGCTCGCCCCCTCCGTCACCCGCACCCTGATCGCCGCCTTCACCTCCGGCGCGGTGGTGCCACCACCGCGGACCGAACGACTGGACGTGCTCACTGCCCGCGAGCGAGAGACACTGCGGCTGCTCGGTTGCGGTCTGTCCAACGCGGAGATCGCAGCGGCCCTGGTGGTGAGCGAGCACACCGTGAAAACGCATGTCAGCAACATCCTCACCAAGCTCGGACTCCGCGACCGAGTCCAAGCCGTGATCGCCGCCTACGAGACCGGGATGGTGATCCCGGGCCGTTTCACCGACTGAAACCGGAACGTCAGCCGACGGCCCCCGGCTCGCTCGTCGCGCCGTCCTCGGGGGTGTCCGTGGTGGCGGGGCTGGGCGAGGCGGATGCGGAGGGGGTCGCCTTCGGCGGCTCCCAGGACGATGCCGAAGACGAGGCCGAGGCCGAGGAGGTGCCGGACGGCCCGGAGGTGTGGCGAGACGTGGTCGTGGTGGCCGTGGCCGAGGCTTTGGCCGAGGAGGAGGCCCGCCCGCTCGCCGTGGCCGTGGGCTTCTTGACGGAGGGCGACGGCCGGGCGGTGGGCGCGGTGACGGCGGCGCCGCTCGCGGAGGCCGAGGGGCCGAGGGACGGGGTGGACGATGCCGAATTCCCCTTGCCGGAACGGCCCTTATTGGACTGCTCGCTTTCCTTGGAAGTCGCCGAGCTCCCCGGGATCAGCGTTTCGGGGGCGAAGGGAGTGCCGCCCATGATGGCCACCGTGAGCACCGTGGCGTATCCGACGGAGGCGATTCCCGCGACCACGCCGACCCGCCGGAACAGACGGGCCCTGCGACCCGAGGAATCGACGAATACGGGCCCCTCGGAGCCGGTGGTACGGACACGGCGACGGGCACGCCGAGTGGGATCGGCGCGCCCCTCCGCCACGGGCTGCGACTTCATGACGGCACGTTAACAGAATTCTTCCCGGATAAAGCTATGGCCTTTCTTTGGCGGGCGAATTCCGAATTCTCATTTTTTCGGCTCAGCCCTTTCCGTAACTGCGTGGCGCCGTGCTGGAGGGCGGCAGACCGGCGTTGAATCGGGTGTCGACGTAATCGGCGAAGTCGAAGCGGCGCGGGATCAGCTTCAGCTTGGCGAAGGTGTCTGCGATCTTCTGTTCCGAGGCGATGGCGTCCTTGTCGACGGCCACATACACCCGGGTGCCGTTGGTCCGCTTCACCGAGTCCAGCGCCACCTCGTACGGCAGCCCGGTCTCCTTCGCCCAGAGCTTGGCCCACGCGTCCGGGTGCTTGTAGACCCAGTCCTGGGCGCGGCGCAGCCGCTTGAGGTAGTCGCCGATCGCCTTGGCCTTCTTCTTGTCGTCGAGCGAGGAGGGGTTGGCGACCTGGAAGTTGAGGCCGTTGACCACGCCCTGGCCGGTGGTGAGAATGCGGGCGTCCGCCGACCGAACCGCCTGTGAGGTGTACGGGTCCCAGATGGCCCAGGCGTCCACCCTGTCCCGGGTGAAGGCCGCGAGCGCGTCGGCGGGCTGGAGGAAGGTGACCTTGACGTCCTTGATCGACAGACCGGCCTTCGCAAGCGAGGCGACGAGCTGGTAGTGCGCCGAACTGCCCTGTGCGACGGCCACCGACTTGCCCTTGAGGTCGGCGACCTTCTTCAGCGGCGAGCCCTTCTTCGCCAGGATCGTCTCGCCGTCGGCGGTGCCGTGTTTGGCGGCCACCACCTTGATGTTGGAGTTGGCGGCCGCGGCGAAGACCGGCGGGGTGTTGCCCACCCCGCCGATGTCCACCGCCTTGGCGCTCACCGCCTCCAGGATCGGCGGCCCGGAGGTGAAGGTCGACCACCGGATCTTGTACGGCAGGTCGTCCAGCTCACCGGCGGCGCGCAGCACCGCCTCGTCGTTGCCCTTCTGGTCGCCGACCCGCAAGGTGAGATCGCCCTTGCCGTCGGTGTTCGAGCCCGCACCGCCCGAGTCGTCGGCGGACGAGGTGGCGGTGCAGGCGGCCAGCAGAAGGGCGAAGGGGAGGAGCAGGGCCGGGGCGATACGCCGTCTCATATCGGCAGATCCGTTCGTGAGGGTGGTTCGGATGGCGCGGGGGTGGGTGTGTGTCGATGTGGTGGGCCGGAGATGAGGGGGCGTCACGCGGCCTTGCGGGGTGATGCCGCGGGTGATGCGGCGGTGGCCGTTGTGGGAGCGGCTGTGGGAGCCGCTGTCGGAGCCACCACGCCCAGCCGGTCGAGGAGTTCGGCGCGCAGCTCCGCGAAGCGCGGATCGGAGATATCGCGCGGCCGGTCCAGGCCGATCTCCCGCTCGTACGCGATCACGCCGTGGTCCATGACCAGCACCCGGTCGGCGAGCAGCAGCGCCTCCTCGACGTCGTGCGTCACCAGCAGCACCGCACAGCCGCGCCGCTGCCACAGCTCGGCGACCAGCTGCTGCGCCTTGATGCGGGTGAGCGCGTCCAGCGCGCCGAACGGCTCGTCGAGCAGCAGCAGATCGGGCTCGCGCACCAGCGCGCGGGCGAGCGAGGCGCGCTGGGCCTCGCCGCCGGACAGCGTCTTGGGCCAGGCGGTCGACCGGTGGCCGAGGCCGACCTCCGCCAGCGCCCGCTCGGCGACCGCCCGCCCGGGGCGGCCGGGCAGCCCCAGCAGCACATTGCGCCAGACCCGCTTCCACGGCATCAGCCGCGGCGACTGGAAGGCGACCGCCTTGGTGCGCGGTACCAGCACCTCGCCCTCGATCTCCCGGTCGAGCCCGGCGAGAATGCGTAGCAGGGTGGACTTGCCGCAGCCGCTGTGGCCCAGCAGGGCGACGAACTCGCCGGGGCGCACGGTCAGTTCCAGCCGGTCGATCACGGCGCGGCCGTCGAAGGTCCGGGTCAGCCCGTGGACCCGTACGGCGGCGGGCGCGTCGGGTCCGGCGGGGGCATCGGCAGGCCCATCGGCAGGCCCATCGGCGGGGATCTCGGCGGGCGTTTCCTTTTCGACCGGGCCTATTTGCCCGTGAAGCTCGGTCGCCATTGCAGCAGCAGCCTCTCAAGAGTACGGACGATGAAATCGGCGAGCAGGCCGAGCGCGGCGTAGACGATCAGGCAGACCACGATCACATCGGTCTGGAAGAACTCCCGTGCCCGGTTGAGCAGAAAGCCGATTCCGTCGTCGGCGTTGATCGTCTCGCCGAAGACCAGCGCCAGCCAGGCGGTGGCGAGCGAGTACCGCAGCCCGGTCATCGCCCCCGGCAGGGCCCCGGGCAGCACCACATGGCGGATCAGCCCCCAGCGGCCGAGCCCGAGCGAGGTTCCGGCCTCGATCAGCTGGGCGTCGACCCCGCGGATGCCCGCGTAGACGTTCAAGTACAGATGGAAGGTCACACCGAGCGAGATGAGGGCGATCTTCGGCGCCTCGCCGATGCCCAGCCAGATGATGAACAGGGGGATCATCCCGACCCAGGGAATGGTGCGCAGCATCTGCACCGTCGCGTCGACCAGGTCCTCGCCCAGCCGGGACAGCCCCGAGACAAGGGCGAGCGACACCCCGGCCACCGCGCCGATCAGCAGCCCGACCAGCACCCGTTGCACCGACACCAGCATGGCGTGCGGCAGGGTGCCGTCCCCGATCAGGTCGGAGGCGGTGCGGGCGATGGTGCCGGGGGAGGCGAGGGTGTCGGGGGACAGCACACCGGTGGCGCTGCACACCTGCCAGGCGATGAGCAGGACGAGGGGACCGGTCGTACGGCGCAGCCACCGGGGCACGGTGCGGCGGCGCGCGGACAGCGGAACGACCGGTTCGAGAACCGGGGACATGAAGGCTCCACAAACGGGGTGGGCGAAGCGGGAACGGTGGAGGAACGTGCTGGGAACGCGCGGGAGGAGCAGCGCGGTGAGCGGTAAGAAGCGTCGGCGCAGGCGTGCTTACGCGCGACGTCGTGACAGGATCAGCAGCCGCCGGGACACGCGGCGGAGGCCACCCGCAGCAGGTCGATATGACCGCGCGTGGTGAGCAAGGCTGACGTAGACATGCCCTTGAACGTAGCGAGGGCGTCCGGATCCGGTCAATGGCGTCTTGCCACTCGGACCTTTGTTGCGGCGGTTTTACGGGCGGACGTACGAGGATGGAGCCATGACCCAGACCTTCCGCACCCACATCCTTCGGATCACCACGGGCTCCACCGAGCGGGTCGCCGATCTCACGGCCGACTGCGAGGCGTATCTGAGGGAGGTGAGCCAGGGCCGGGACGGGCTGCTCAATGTCTTCGTCCCCCATGCCACCGCCGGTATCGCGATCCTGGAGACGGGCGCGGGAAGCGACACCGACCTGCTCGCCGCGCTGCGTGAGCTGCTGCCCGCCGACGACCGCTGGCACCACCGCCACGGCAGCCCCGGCCACGGCCGCGACCATGTGCTCCCCGCGATCGTCCCCCCGCACGCCACGCTCCCGGTCATCGGCGGCCGGATGGCGCTCGGCACCTGGCAGTCCGTATGCCTCGTCGACACCAACAAGGACAACCCCGACCGCCAGGTGCGGCTCAGCTTCCTGGCGTGAGTGCCTTCCCGTACTCCATGCGCCACATGCCGTTGCGCGAAGCGGCATTTCATGACCTGTTCCAGAGGCCAGTACGGTCCGGTTCATGGAGTGGAATTTTCAGACGGCCGAAAAACTCGCGGCTGCCTTGCGCGCCGGTGAAGTGATCTCGGCGGAACTGACCGACGAGGCGATCGCCGGTATCGAGCGGGACGACAAGACGATCAACGCGATCTGTGTGCCGGACTTCGACCGTGCACGGGCCGCCGCGCGCGGTGCCGACCAGGCGCGCGCCCGCGGTGAGGACCGGCCGCTGCTGGGTATTCCGGTGACGGTCAAAGAGTCCTACAACATCGCCGGGCTGCCCACGACCTGGGGCATGCCGCCGCAGGCGAACTTTATGCCGGCCGAGGACGCGGTCCAGGTGTCGCGGCTCAAGGCCGCGGGCGCGGTGGTGCTCGGTAAGACCAATGTGCCGGTGGGGCTGCAAGATATCCAGAGCTTCAACGAGATCTACGGCACCACCAACAACCCGTGGGATCACGGTCGCACGTCGGGTGGGTCCTCGGGCGGATCAGCGGCGGCCCTGGCGTCCGGGTTCGGCGCGCTGTCCATCGGCTCCGACCTCGCCGGCTCGTTGCGCACCCCCGCGCATTTCTGCGGCATCTACGCGCACAAGCCGACACTCGGACTGGCGGCAACCCGCGGCATGGTCGCGCCGCCGGCACCGCCATTGCCGGTCGACCTCGACCTCGCCGTCGTCGGTCCGATGGCGCGCACCGCCCGCGACCTCACGCTCCTGCTCGACGTCATGGCCGGACCGGACCCGCTGACGCACGGTGTGGCGTACGACGTGACGCTGCCGCCCGCGCGCCACGAGCGGCTCGGCGACTTCCGAGTCCTGGTCCTCGAGGAGCATCCGCTCATTCCGACCGGGTCCGCCGTGCGGGCGGGCGTGAACCGGGTGGCCGACGCGCTTGTCGATGGTGGCGCCCGCGTCGAACGGCACAGTCCGCTGCTGCCCGATCTGACCGAAGCCGCGGCGCTCTACACGCAGTTGCTTTTTTCGGGCTCTGTTGCGCGTTTTCCTGTCGAGGCGTACGAGCAGCTGCGGACCCGCGCCGCCGGACTGAGCGCGGACGACCAGAGCCTCGATGCGGCGCGGCTGCGTGGCATGGTGTTCAGCCACCGCGACTGGATCGAGGCGAACAGCCGTCGCGAGCTCCACCGCCACGGCTGGCGGCAGCTCTTCGCCGAGTTCGACGCGGTGGTGTGTCCCATCACGCCCACTCCCGCGTTTCCGCACGACCACAACCCCAATCCGCTGGAACGCCGGATCGACATCGACGGCGTCGAGTACCCGTACTTCGACCAGCTCGTCTGGGCCGGTGTCGCCACCATGCCCGGCCTGCCCGCCACCGCCGTACCGGCGGGCCGGTCCCCCGAGGGTCTGCCGGTGGGAGTGCAGCTCATCGGTCCGATGTTCGAGGACCGCACCCCGCTGCGCCTGGCCGAACTGCTCGAACAGAAGATCGGCGGCTTCCGGGCACCGGAGTAGGGCGGAACATGGCGGACGGATCGGGCGGGCCCAGGACGGGGCCTCGGTGCTGATGATGGCGGTGTTCCACCACTACCTGACCGTCGAGGGGCAGGGACCGGCGGACGCGCTCAGGGCCGCGCAGCTGTGGATGCTCGACCCGGACCGTGAAAATCCGGGCTCGCTGACCGGCGAGCTGCTGCGCGAGATCCGGCGCCCGGGGCTCGAACGGCTACCGGTCTGGGCGGCGTTCATCCACCAGGGGCACCCAGGTCCAGGACGTGCGGCGGCGGCGACGCGGTCCGCCTCCGCGAAGGGAGCCGTATGAACCCGGAACAGCTGCTCGGCCTCGTCCGCGAACACTGGGACAGCATCCCCGACCGCCAGGTGCGGCTCAGCTTCCTGGGCTGAGGCGACCGGGCGACACAATGGTCGCGGATACGTATGCGGCGAGGAGAGCGGGGAGCGAGATGGCGGCAAAGGGGCGGGTCACGATCCGCGAGGTGGCGGAGCGGGCGGGCGTGTCCGTGGCCACGGTCTCGCGTGTGCTGAGCGGGAACTACCCGGTCCCGCCGGCCACCCGTACCCGGGTCATGCGCGCGGCGCGGGCCCTGGACTACGTGGCCAACGCCCATGCCCGCGCCCTGGTCGGAGGCGGCCGCAAGATGGTCGCGGTCGTGCTGCGCCAGGTCACCAGCCCCTTCTACGCACAGGTGGCCGAGGGCGTGGAGGCGGAGGCGGCCGCGCGCGGCTGGCTGTGCCTGGTGGGCACCACGGGCGGCAACCCCCAGCGCGAGCTGGAGATTGTGCAGCTCATGCGGGAGGAGGGCGCCCGGCTGGTGATCCTGGTGGGCGGGGTGGTCGAGGACGACGCCTACCGTGAGCGCGTCGCCCACTACGCGCAGGCCCTCGACTCCTCCGGCGCCCGGCTCGTGCTGTGCGGACGGCCCGCGCCGGACCCGGACATCCCGGCGCTCGTCGTCGAGTTCGACAACGAGGCCGGGGCCCACGCCATCACCGGACATCTGCTCTCCGCAGGCCACCGCGGGATCGTCTTTCTCGGCGGGCTGCCCGGCAACACGGCCCTGGACGCACGCGTCGCCGGCTACCGGGCCGCCCTCGCCCAGCACGGTCTGCCGACCGAGGCGGCGCAGGTCGTCGACTGCGGCCTGGGCCGTACCGCCGGACACCGCGCCATGGCCGAACTCCTCGCTGACACACGGGAGTTCACGGCCGTGTTCGCCGGGGACGACATGGTGGCCGCCGGGGCCCTGCGCGCCATCGCCGAGGCGGGTCTGCGCGTCCCCGACGACATCTCCGTCGTCGGCTACAACGACATCCCGCTCGCCGAGGACTTCAACCCCCCGCTCACCACGGTCCGCACCCCCGCCGAGGAACTTGGCCGCGCCGCCGTACGCATCGCCCTGCACGACCCCGAACACGCCGCGGGCGCCCACCATGTGCTCGGCACCCACATCGTCGTACGCGACAGCGTCGCCGCGCCACCGTCGGGGCGCGCCCGCTGACCATGCCGCCGCTGGGGTCAGGGGCGGACGGCGACGAGGACATGGCTGTCCCCGAACTGCCAGACCGGCCCGGCCTGGGCGAACCCCGCCTGCCGTAGCAGCGCGATGTGCCGGGACAGACACAGGCCGTTGTGGCCGACCCCCGCGTCCTGCCGGTGTGCTGGTTGCCGGCTCTTGTGGCGCTCGGCGAGCACCCCGGCCAGCTCCGGGTCCTCGGCCGTGGCGGCCCACCAGGACTCCCAGTCCTCGTGGGCGAACGCGCGCAGCCGCTCGGAGCGCCGCGCCCCGACATGGGCGGCGATCCGCGCCGGCTGGGTGTCGTCCGGCGGGAAGTGATCGGCGTTGACGAGGACGCCGCCGGGGCGCAGCAGGGCGGCGAGCCGCTGGTAGGTCCGGCGCAGCGACTCCTCGGTGAGGCAGTGCAGCGCCGTCGTGGAGACCGCGGCGTCCAGGGGGCCGGGCAGGCCCAGTACGTCGGTCCACCCCGGCTCGCCGATGACCGCCTCGACATAGCGGGCCGCGGCGGCGTGGCGGGTGCGGGCGAGGGCCAGCAGCAGGGGGTCACGGTCCACCGCGACGATCTCCGCGGTCGGCATCCGCTCGGCCAGCCGCGCGGTCAGCGACCCGGGGCCGCAGCCGAGGTCGACGATCAGCGGGTGCGGCCGGTCCGCCGTGCTGTGCTGCACGACGTCGGCGATCACGGTGAACCGTTCCTCGCGGTCGACGGCGTAGCGCTGCTGCTGACGCTCCCAGCGCCCTACCCACCGCTCGGCCGCGGCCCTGCTCAGCCCCATCGGGTCGTACCACCTTGCTGTTCTCTCCGCGCCTGAGTGCGTGTTTGTGTCTGGGCGGGACGATCCCGAAGCCTACAGATGGAAACGGTTCCCATTCACATCTGGGCAGAGAATTCACCCGATTCGCTGAGTTTCATCCCTGAGTTTCACTGAAGTCCGCGCAACACGTCGAGCAGCCGCTCGATCTCCTCAGGGGTGTTGTGCAGGTGCAGACTCACCCGCACCGACCCGGTCCGCTCGCCCGCGCTGCCCTGGCAGTGGCTGTCGGAGCGGACCATGAAGCCATGGCTGAAGAGGATGAACCCCAGGTCGCCGGAGGTGATGTCGCGATGCCGGAAGGCGACGATGCCCTGGCGCCGCTGCACGGTCGAGTCCGCGGCGAGACTGGTCCGGCAGCCCAGCACCTCGTACGCGTCCAACTGCCGCAGTCCGTCGGTCAGCCGGGTCGCCAGGGCCGTGGCCCAGCGTTCGATCCGGTCGAGGCCCGCCGCGTCCAGCCAGTCGAGCGCGGCGGCCAGGGAGACGATGCCCGCGGTGTTGGGGGTGCCGCTCCAGCCGCCGGGCCGGAACGTCGGCCCGCGCGACTGCCGGGCCCAGACCGCGCC
>NZ_MUNE01000046.1 GCF_002154605.1 Streptomyces milbemycinicus
GTCTGAGCAGATTGATGCGCAGCGCCGAGGCGTTGCGAGTGTAGGGCGGGTTCAGGGCGGGGGAGAGCAGCGCGCGCCGCTCGGCCGCCTCGCGCTCGCGGCCCTCCGCGCGGGTCACCTGCCCGGCCAACTCGTCCAGCCAGGCGTCGATCCGCGCCCGCTCCGGGCGGAACAGCCGCTCGGCCAGGTGCAGGCCGGGCGCCTGCCGGTCGCGGAAGACCAGCATCAGCCGGCTGCCCCGGTCGGCGAGGAGCTTCATGAAGCGGACCAGGGCCTCGGGGTCATGGGCCCGGTCGACGCTCACGGCCACGATGGTCAGCGGTACCGCGTTGGCCCGGATACGGCTGAGCGGCGAGGTGTCACCGAGCGACTTGAGGTCCATCCGGTCGGCGACCCGCTTGGCCACATCGGTGTCGGTGCGGCCGGTGACGTCGATGGCCAGGTCCAGGCTGCCGATCGGCGGCACCGTATCGCGCGGCGCCGTGGACACCGCCTCCTCGGCGCCGCCCCCGGACAGCTCGCGGTCCGCGAGCGTCACGGCCCGGCTGAGCGCCCCGTTCCGGTCGCTGTCGTCGTCCTCGATCACGACCGTCTCGACGTCCGCGATCCCCTCCCGCCCGGCCAGGCTCTCCCGCCGCAGCCACAGGGCCAGCCGCTGGGCGAAGCCGATGTCCTGGACGCCGTCGGTGAGCGGGGAGACCAGCCGCGGGTCCACTCCGGCCTCGCCGCCCACCCAGCGGGCGACCTGAGGCAGATGCCGGACGATGGTCTCGACGGGGATCATGTACGAAAAGCGGCGCCGCTCGGCGCTCGGCACCCTGTCGGAGTCGTCGTAGCGGCTGACCACCATGCCGATGACGTGGTGGGTCTGCTCGTCCTCGACCCCGGCGCCGCTGAAGCCGTAGCGCACCACGTCACCGGGCGTCTCCGGGTTGACCTGAACCCACTCCGCGCGCGGTCCCGCGGTGCCCGCCAGGCTGCCCAGGAACCACATACCGTCGTCGTTGCCGTCGGGGAAGCCGCACATCCGCACTGGCCGCCGGGACACCGGAGGCAGCCGGAACAGGGGCGCGGCGTGCTCGGCGGGCTGGGGGCGGCTCAGCCTCAGCAACGCCACATCGCCGCAGCTGTCGGCGCGCTGCGGCACCCAGCAGCCCGGGGCGACGCGCGCGCTGACGGGCTCGGCGTCGGGCACGCCGACCAGATCGACCCGCACTTCCGTGGCCGGAAGCGGCCGTCCGTCCTCGGGGATCACATGAGCGCACGTCAACACTGTCTCGCTGCCCAGAAGGATTCCTGCGCCCAGAACATCGCCGGTCGTACTACGGATCCGAACCCGCCAAGTCCCGTCACGGGCGGGCGCATTGGCGGTATTGCCGTTTTCCGCCCCCATGTGGCCCGAGCATACGCCCGAGACGTACGGAAGTGACCCCTTGCGGTCGGTGAGTCACGGGAAAGAGTGGGGTGTGGCCCCGGGGCTGAACGTTATTTCAGATGGTCACTAAATAGTGGGATTGCGCCCATTCGGGGGAATGTGGTGTTTGCATTCTTGTCGCCCATGTCCCCCGGATGGATTACTCGACATGCGGCCGGATCGCCCGCCGGGCCTCCCGATGTCAGGGCGATCCGGACCAGCGATCGCCAGCCCGTGCGCTGGGGCCATGCGTCAACCGCGCGCTCCCGGACGGGCCATCCCCCCAGGAGTCCATGCCATGCCCATCTCTCCCAACAGCGGCCCCGCCTCCGGCGGAAACACCGTCACCATCACCGGGGTCAACCTCGGCGGGGCCACCTCCGTGCGCTTCGGCACCAAGTCGGCCGCCATCACCTCCAACACGCCCACCCAGGTCGTGGTCACCGCGCCCTCCGGCTCCGGCGCGGTCAATGTGACCGTCACCACCCCCGGCGGGAACAGCAACCCCCTGAAGTACTACTACGTCGGCCTGCCGAGCGAGTTCTCCCTCAGCCCCGCCGCCGGACCGGTCGCGGGCGGCAACACCGTCACGATCGACGGCACCGGGCTGTCCACCGCCACCCAGGTGGCCTTCGGCGCCAACTCCGCGACCCCCACGGTGCTCTCCGACAGCGAGGTGTCCGTCGCCGTCCCGACCGGTACGGCGGGGTCGGTCGAGGTGACGGTGACCACCTCGGGCGGCGCCACGGACGGCCTGTCGTACACGTACGTGGACACGCCCACCGTCACCGCCGCGACGCCCAACTCCGGCCCGCCGACCGGCGGCACACAGGTGACCGTCACCGGCACCGCCCTGGACACCACCCAGAGCGTCGCCTTCGACGGCACCAGCGCGGCGTTCGTCGTCCTCGACTCCACCACCCTCATCACGACCGCGACGCCCACCGCGGACGGCGGCGCCGGCCCGGGTGAGATCGAAGTGACCACCCTCGCCGGCACCGCCACCGTCGCGTACACCTACGTCGCGGGCCCCGGCATCTGACCGGGGCCGGGGCCGGAACGGGGGCCCGGATCCGAGCCCGGGGCGGGGCCGGTGCGGCGGTCCCGTCCCGGGCCGAGCGGGCGGTCCCCGGACGGCCGGGACCACCACACGCCCTCGCCGCGTGTGAGCCCCGGCAGCCACCGCTTCACCCCGTGCACCTCCCGCGCCGGGATCCGGCCTTCGAGCAGCCAGGCCGGCACCCCGCCCGCCGTCTCCTCGACGGCGGTGATGTCGGCCTCGGCCGCGGTGAGGTGGCCGGTGACCGGAGCCAGCGCGTCATGCGGGATCTCCAGCTCGAAGGCGTGGCAGGGCTCGTACACCCGCGTCCCCGCGGCGCGCAGCGCCCGCTCCAGCACCACCGGGGTCAGCTCGCGGAAGTCACGCGCCGTGCTGAGCGGGCTGGAGAAGCCCGAGCGGATGAGGGTGACGAGGCAGTCGATCACCGGCCGGCCGTCGTGGCCCTCGAGGAGGGTGTCGTGCACGGTCTCCTCGATGGCGTGGTGGAAGGCGCGGGGCAGCGCGCCCAGTTCGGTCTCGTACCGGAAGATCACCCCGGAGCCGGTCCCGGCGGGCTCGACGCGCAGCCCGATGGTGGCCCAGAGCCCGCTGTGATGGCGCCGGGCCATCTCCTCGCACGCCTCGCCGACGCCCCCGGGCCGCTCGACATGGACCGGCCGGCTCGGCTCGAAGTCGGCCTCGATGCCGAAGTCCCGGGCGAGCGTCGCCGCGATGATCTCCTTCTGGACCTCGCCGTACAGCAGCACCGAGGTGGCGCCGCCCGGCAGGGCGCGGGCGTGGATCAGCGGGTCCTGTTCGGCCAGGCTCAGCAGCGCGGCGTGCAGCCGCGCGGCGGGGCCCGGGCCGGGCTCGCGCGGGCGGACGACCGTGCTCAGGCTGGGCGCGGCGAAGTGCGGCTGGTCGGGCGGCGGGTGCCCGGGGCCGCGGCCGGTTGCGTGGCCGGTGCCGCTTTCGGCGCTTGGGCCGGTGCTGGTGCTTGGGCCGGTGCCGGTGCCGGTGCCGGTGCCGGTGCTTGGGTTGGCGTTGGCGTTGGCGTTGGCGTTGGCGTTGGCGTGGGCGTGGGCGTTGGTGTGGGCGTCGGCCTCGCCGAGCCGGTCGCCGACCCGTACCTCGGGCAGGCCGCGCACCTTGCCGATGTTCCCGGCGGTCAGCCGCCCGGTGTCCGCCTGCGCGCCGGCCCGGCCGACGACATCGAGGGAGGTGATCTGGCCGCCGTACTCGACGAGCGTGCCGCCCGGTCCGCGGCGGTGGAGCGTCACCTTCTGCCGTACGGCCAACTCGCCCGCGAACAGCCGCAGATACGCGGTCCTCCCCCCGGTCCCGCCCCGGCGCTCGACGGCGAAGACCGTCCCGTACGGGGCCGCTGCCGCTGCCGCGCCGACGGGCGCGGGCGGCAGCAGGCGTGCCATCCCGCGGGCGAGCGCGCCGACGCCCTGGCCGCTCAGCGCCGAGCCGAAGAACACCGGGTGGACGCGGCAGTCCGCCGTGCCACCGGCCAGCGCCGCCCGCAGCTCGGCGGGCGTGGGCGGGGGCCCGTCCAGGACACGGGCGAGCAGCGCGTCGTCGGTCTCGGCCAGCGCCTCGGCCATCTGGGCGCGGAAGTCCGCGTCGTCGAGTGACCAGGGCACGGCGCGGGCGTGCCGCGTGCCCAGGTCCCGTACGGCCGTCAGCGCGACGAGGTGCGGGGCCAGCTTGTGCCGGATGTCCGTCAGCAGCCCCTCGTCGCGGGCGCCCGCGCGGTCGATCTTGTTGACGAAGAGCAGGGCCGGCAGCCGCAGCCGCCGCAGTGTCTTCATCAGCACCCGGGTCTGCGCCTGGACGCCCTCCACCGCGGACAGCACCAGGACCGCGCCGTCCAGCACCCCGAGGGCGCGTTCGACCTCGGCGATGAAGTCCGAGTGGCCGGGCGTGTCGATCAGGTTGATCTGAGCCGGCCCCACGGTGAAGGAGGCGACCGCCGAGCGCACGGTGATGCCGCGTTCGCGCTCGATGTCGCCCGTGTCGGTCTGGGTGGTGCCGCTGTCGACGCTGCCGAGGCGGTCGATGGCGCCGTGGTCGAAGAGCAGGCGCTCGGTGAGGCTGGTCTTACCGGCGTCGACGTGCGCCAGGATGCCGATGTTGAGGGTGCGCGAAGTGGGCATGCGTGCTGAAGTCCTCGAGAACTGTCGTCCGGTGGGGGCGCTGGTTAGTTCCGAGGAATCGGCGCATCGCATGCTCCTGACTGGTCGTCGGACGGACTCGGCCATCCTGTCAGCGCGCGCGGCACGGTCAAGCGAATTACGGCCGTACGGGGCGGGGGCCTACGGCCTATGCGAGGTGGCGGACGATCCGGCGCACCTGCTCGGTGTAGCGCTCGCGGAACTCCGGCGAGTCCGGCTCGACGCCGAAGAGCTGCCGTACGACGTGCGGCATCGCGACTGGCGCCGAGACCAGGCTCATGAACAGCAGCATCGCGGCGGCCGGGTCGAGGTCGCCGGCCAGTTCCCCGTCCGCCTGGCGGCGGCGCAGTCCGGAGAGGTCTTCGGGGTCCGACTCCACCGCGCCGCCGGTGAGGCCGTTCCAGAGGTTGAGGCGGGTGGGCCGGGGGTCGGCGAAGGTCTCGTCGAGGTAGCGCACGATGAGCTCGTCGAGGGGGAGGGCCGGGTCGGCGATGGTCTCCTCGCGCCGCAGCCACTGCTGGTGCAGCTCGCGGTAGAGCCCTTCCTTGCCGCCGAAGTAGTAGCTGATCAGCTGCTTGTTGAGGCCGGCGCGGTCCGCGATGTCCTGGACGCGGGCGCCCGCGAATCCCTTCTCGGCGAACTCGTCCATCGCGGCGTCCAGCAGCAGCCGCCGGGAGCGCTCGGGGTCGAGCTTGCGCTCCGCCGGCGCGGGTGCGCGGCGGGTCTTCTTCGGTGGTGCCTGCGGCGCTTTCTCCTTCACCTGATCAGGCTATCCGCACCGCTCTGACTTCACCCATCTATTTGTTTGACAAGTTCATCCGGTTGGATGAATCGTGGGTCCTGTCAAACCCAACGAGACGGCAGAGCAAGGAGAACTCGTCATGATCGTGGTGACCGGAGCCACCGGAAACGTCGGCAGGCATGTGGTGGACGAGCTGGTCGCGGCGGGTGCGGAGGTCCGCGCGCTGACCCGCGACCCCGAGTCGGCGCGGCTGCCCGAGGGGGTCGAGGTGGCGCGCACCGCGGACCTGCCTCTGGACGGCGCGGACGCGGTCTTCCTCAACCCGGCGGTGGTGTGGGGGACGGGCGCCGGCGAGCTGCTGCGCAAGGCCGGGCAGGCGGGGGTGCGGCGTATCGTCACGCTCTCCTCCTCTGCCGCGGCCGAGCCCGGCCCGGGCAATGTCATCGGCAACCACCACCATGAGCTGGAGACCGAGATCGAGGCATCGGGGCTGGTCTGGACGCATGTGCGGCCGGGCGCCTTCGCCTCGAACGCGCTGCAGTGGGCGGAGCAGCTCGGCAAGGGCGATGTGGTCCACGGCCCGTACGCCCAGGCCCACACGGCGCCCATCCACGAGGCCGACATCGCGGCCGTCGCCGCCCGCGCCCTGCTCAGCGAGGACTACGCCGGCCAGGCGCCGGTGCTGACCGGGCCGCAGTCGCTGACCTTCGCGGAGCAGGTGACCATCATCGGCGAGGTCCTTGGGCGGCCGCTGCGGTACGAGGAGATCCCGCCGGAGGCGGCCCGGGAGGCGATGACCGGTGGCGGTGTGCCGGCGGACATCGCGGACACGCTGCTGCGGCTGTTCGCGGGGGCCGTCGGCCGGCCGGCCGAGATCTCCCCGGAGACGGAGCGGATCACGGGGCGGCCGGGGCGTACGTTCGCGCAGTGGGCGAGCGACCACTCGGCCGCGTTCAGCTGACGCTTGGGTGGGGCCGCGGTTCGGCAGCGGGCGGGAGCGGTCGGGCCGGCGTCCGTAGGTGTCGTCCGTAAGCTCTGTGGATACCGTCCCGCCCCGCTCCGCCCCGCCGGTCAGGAGGCCGTCCGCCCGCTCGCCCGTTTGCCGGTGGCCTGCTTTTTGGCGGGGGCCTTTTTGGCCGCGGCCTTCTTCGCCGTGGTCTTCGCCGCGCCGGCCTTCTCGGCGCCTTTCTTCTCGGCGCCTTTCTTCTTCGTCGCCGCGGCCTTCTTCGCGGGCGCTGCGGCCTTCTTGCGCGCCGGCAGCGGGTGGACCGTAGCCTCCGCCGCTTCCTCTTCCTCGGCCTCCCCGGCCTCCCCGGCCTCCTCGCCCCGGGCCGCGCGGGCGCTGCGCACGCTGTCCCGCAACGCCGCCATCAGGTCGACGACCTGGGCCCCGGCCGGGGCCTCGCCGGGCTCGGCGGTGGGTGTGGCGCCGGTCATCTTGGCCGCCACGAGGGCGTCCAGCGCCTCCTGGTACTCGTCGTGCAGCTGGTTCAGATCCACCTCGCCGAGCGTGTTCATCAAGGTGTCGGCGAGGTCGAGCTCCGCCTCCCGTACCGTCACATTCTCCTTGGGGGCCACACCGACCGGGTTGCGCACCTCGTCGGGCCACAGCAGCCGGTGCATCGCGATGGCGTCGCCCACGACGCGCAGCATGCCCAGGCGCTCCCGGCCGCGGTGGGCGTATTTGGTGATGGCGACCTTCTCGCTGCGCTTGAGCGCTTCGCGCAGCAGGGCGTACGGCTTGGCGGCGGCGGGGCCGTTCGCGCCGAGGTAGTAGGCGTCGCCCATCTGGAGGGGGTCGATGTCCGCCGCCGAGACGAACGCCTGGATCTCCAGGGCGCGGGTCGTGGGCAGCGGTAGGTGGGCCAGGTCCTCGTCGGTGATCGGGATCAGGGTGCCGTCGGCGTCCTCGTATGCCTTGCCGATCTCGTCCGCGTCGATCTGCTTGTCCTCGAGCTCGCAGACCTTGCGGTAGCGGATCCGGCCGCCGTCCTTGGTGTGCACCTGCCGGAAGGAGACGGAGTGGTCCTCGGTCGCCGGATACATCTTGATCGGGATGCTGACCAGGCCGAAGGAAATGTTCCCATTCCAGATGGACCGCATGCTTTTGATCCCTTTCGTGAGATTCTTATCGTATGTCCCCGATCGCGGAGGTGGAGGGGCGGCGCATCGCGCTCAGAAACCTCGAGAAGGTGCTCTATCCGGCCACGGGCACCACCAAGGGAGAGCTGCTGCATTACCTGGCGGCCGTCGCCGGCCCGCTGCTGCGCCATCTGCGCGCCTCCGGCGTGTTCGCCGTGCGCATCGGCCCCGCGCCCGCCTACCGCAGCTGGACCGCCGCCGCGCTCAAGGCGGCCACCGGCCCCGGGCGCCACCTGTCCGACGTCCTCACCTGCCAGGTCGACCCACTGGGCACCGTCGTCACCGAACGACTGCGCGCCCGCGGCTGGCGCCGATGTGGCGACGACGGAGACGGGGCCGGGGACGCGCAGCCCCGCTATGTCTTCCGGGTGCCGCTGGCCGGCCGCACCCGCGAGGAGCTGTGGAGCGGGCTCAACCAGGAGTGGCGGCGCAACATCCGCCGGGCCCACAAGTCGGGCGTACGGGTGGAGCTGGGCGGCGCCGCCGAACTCCCCGAGTTCTACCGGCTGCTGCGGATCACCGAGGAGCGCGACGGCTTCCGCCTCGGCCGCTCACTGGCGTACTACGAGCGCCAGTACGCGGCCCTCAACGCCGAGGCGCCGGGGCGGATGAGGCTCTACCTCGCCCGGCACGAGGGCGAGATCCTGGCCGCCCACACCATGATCACGGTGGGCCGACGGGTCTGGTACCAGTCCGGAGCCTCGGCCGACCACCGGCGCGAGGTGCGCCCCTCCAACGCCCTGCAGTGGCAGATGATGCTGGACGCCCACGCCCAGGGCGCGGAGGTCTACGACATGCGCGGGGTACCCTCCACACTCGACCCCGGCGAACGGCCGTTCGGGCTGATGCGCTGGAAACTGGGCACCGGAGGCCAGGTCGTCGAGACGCTGGGGGAGTGGGAGACACCATTGAGCGGCACCGCCAACCACGCGCTCCACCGCGCCTTCCAGCTCTACCTGGCCCGCCGATGAGCGCCCCCGCGAACCCGGTGGGCCGACCGGAGGCGTCGGCCGCCGAGCGGCCCGCCTCCGTGCTGCGCAGTGGGGCCGTCATGGCGGCGGGGTCCCTGGTCTCGCGTGCCACTGGATTCGTACGATCCGCCGTCGTCGCCGCCGCGCTCGGTGTCGGGCTGGCGGCCGATGGGTACGCGGTCGGCAATTCCGTGCCCAACATCGTCTACACACTGCTCCTCGGCGGCGCGCTCAACGCCGTCTTCGTGCCCGAACTGGTCAAGGCCGCCAAGGAGCACGCCGACGGCGGGGCCGCGTACACCGATCGGCTGCTGACCGTCTGTACGGCGGCCCTGTTGCTGATCACCGCCGGGGCGGTGTTCGCCGCGCCCGCCATCGTCGCGGCGTACACCGACTACACGGGCGGGCAGGCCACGATGACGGTCGCCTTCGCCCGCTACTGCCTGCCGCAGATCTTCTTCCTCGGTGTTTTCACCCTGCTGGGCCAAGTGCTCAACGCCCGGGGCCGGTTCGGGGCGATGATGTGGACCCCTGTCCTCAACAACGTCGTCGTCATCGCCGTCTTCGGCCTGTATCTGGCGACGGCAGGCACCGGGGACACGCTCACCCCTGGCGAGACCGCGCTGCTCGGCTGGGGCACGACCGCGGGGATCGCCGTTCAGGCGCTGGCGCTGCTGCCGTCGCTGCGCGCGGCGCGCTTCCGCCTGCGGCCGCGGTTCGACTGGCGGGGCAGTGGGCTGTCCCGGCCGCTGCGTTCCGCGGGGTGGCTGGTGTTGCTGGTGTTCACCAACCAGCTCGCGTACTGGGTGGTGACCTGGCTGGCCACGATGGCCGGGGAGCGCGCGGCGGCCGCGGGGACCGACGGCGCCGGGTTCAGCGCGTACAACAACGCGTATCTGCTGTGGGCCGTGCCGCACGGGATCGTGACCGTTTCGCTGGTCACCGCGCTGATGCCGCGGATGAGCGGGGCGGCGGCCGACGGTGACACCGCGGCCGTGCGGCGAGACGTCTCGTACGCTCTGCGCAGCAGCGCCGCCGCCGTCGTACCGGCCGCCTGTGTGCTGTTGGCGCTCGCCGAGCCGGTGATGGCGGTGGTCTTCCAGTACGGCAGGACCGGCGCGGACGATATCGCGGTGATGGCGGGGGCGCTGATGGCGTTCGCCCCGGGGCTGGTGGCCTTCTCCGGGCAGTACGTCCTCTCGCGGGCCTTCTACGCGCTCTCCGACACCCGCACACCCTTTCTGCTGAACCTGGCGATCTCCGGGCTCAACGCGGGGCTGTCCGCGGCCGCGTATCTGCTGCTGCCCGCGCGCTGGGCGGTGACCGGCATGGCCGGGGCGTACTCGGTGGCGCTGTTCGCGGGCTGGGCGGCCACCGCGTACGTACTGAACCGCAGGCTCCGGCCCGTGCCCGTGCCCGTGCCCTTGGCGGCCGGGCAGGAGAGGGCGGGGGCGCGGCGCGGCGGGCTGTGGCGCTCGCCGTCCGTGGCCGCCCTGGCACGGTTGCTGCTGGCGGCCGTACCGGCCGCCGCCCTCGGCCAGTTCACGGCCATCCGCACCGCCCCGCTGGGCCCGCTCGCCGCCACGACGGCGGGCCTGGTGGCCATCCTGCTGGTCTTCGCCATCCTGGCCCGCCCGCTGCGGCTGACCGAACTGGACGCCGCGCTCAAGGCCGTGCCCCGCAAACTGAGCCGCCGGACGTGATCGGTCGCCGGACCTGAGCCGCCGGACCTGAGTCGCCGCCCTCACTTGCCGAAATGGAATACTCCGCACATGCCACGCGTCCTTCTCATCGAAGACGACCCCTCCGTCCGCGAAGGGATCGAACTCGGCCTGCGCCGCCGCGGACACGACGTGCGCACCGCCGCCACCGGGGAGGCCGGACTCACCGCCATCCGCGAGTTCGGGCCGGATCTGCTGCTCCTGGACCTGATGCTGCCCGGTATCAACGGAGTCCAGGTGTGCCGCCGGGTCCGCGAGTCCAGCCAGCTGCCGATCATCATGCTCACCGCGCGCGGCGACGACTTCGACGTCGTGGTCGGTCTGGAGGCCGGGGCCGACGACTACATCGTCAAACCCGCCCGCACCGAGGTCATCGAGGCCCGTATCCGGGCCGTACTGCGCCGGATCGAGGAGCCCGGCGGGCGCCCCGCCGTCGAGTTCCACGGGGACCTCGCCATCGACCGCGCCGGGCTGGCCGTGTCCAAGGCCGGGGAACGCCTCGCGCTCGCGCCCTCCGAGCTGAAGCTCCTGCTGTATCTGACCGCCGCGCCCGAGCAGGTCTTCAGCCGTCAGCAACTGCTCGAACAGGTCTGGGAGCACAGCTACCACGGCGACGCCCGCCTGGTCGACGCCTGCGTACGGCGGCTGCGCCACAAGATAGAGGACGTGGCCGGCAGCCCGCGCTACATACAGACCTTGCGGGGCTTCGGCTACCGCTTCGGACCGCTGTGAGCCCCCGTTGACCCGCTGGAGAGCCCGCATCGGGCTGCGCACCCGGCTCGTGCTCGCCTTCCTGCTGGTCGCCGCGGTCAGCGCGGGCACCACCGCGACCCTCACCTACCGCAAGGCGCGCACCGCGATCCTCGAACAGGCCCAGGACACCGCCGTCTCCTCCTTCCGGGACCGGGTCAACGACATGGGCACACCGCTTCCCGTCGAGCCCAAGTCCCTTCAGGAGCAGCTGCGCCTGCTCGCCCGGCAGGGCAAGCCGCACCCCTGGGTGGTGTTCGCCGAGTACGGATCGGTCCGGGTCTCCTCCGGCACCAGCCCCGTCTCCACCGTCATCACCCCGCAACTGCGCCGCGCCGCGCTCGCCAGCCCGCGCAGCGGCAGCTTCCAGCGGGTCGAGAAGCACGGCGACCCCTGGCTGACCGTCGCCGTCCCGACCGTCTTCCGGGCCGGGAAGACCGTACGCCCCACCGGTCTGGTGCTGTACGCCGTGATGCCGCTGACCGACGAGGAGGCCAACGTCCGCGCCATGGTCACCGCGGCCCGCGACGGGGCCCTGCCGGGGCTCGCGGTGGCGCTCGTCCCCGCGCTGCTGGCCGCGCGCAGTGTGCTGCGCCCGGTGCGGGATCTACGGAAGGCCTCACAGAGCATGGGCCGGGGCCGCCTCGACACCCGGATCCAGGTCAAGGGCAGCGATGAACTCGCGGACCTCGCCCGCACCTTCAATGAGTCCGCCGTCGCCCTTGAGCGATCCGTGGGCGAACTCCAGGACGCCGAGGCGCGCGCCCGCCGCTTCGCCTCCGACGTCTCGCATGAGCTGCGCACCCCGCTCGCCGGGATGCTCGCGGTCACCGAGGTCCTGGACGAGGACGCCGCCCGCCTCGCCCCCGACACCGCGGCCGCCGTCCGGCTGATCAGCGCGGAGACCGGCAAGCTCGCGGTCCTCGTCGAGGACCTGATGGAGATCTCCCGCTTCGACGCCGGGGCCGCCGAGCTGAACACCGACGAGGTCGACGTCGCGCAGACCATCCGCAAGACCCTGAGCAGCCGCCACTGGACCGACCCCGACGAGATCGTCACCGATCTGCCCGACGGCATCCGGGCCCGGCTCGACCCGCGCCGTTTCGATGTCGTCGTCGCCAACCTCGTCGGCAACGCGCTGCGGCACGGCGCCGCGCCGGTCGTCATACGGCTGCGGCTGGAGCCGGGAACGGGGGCGGAATCGAGGACGGGGTCGGGGTCGGGCGGCGAGGGGGCCCGGCTTGTCACCGAGGTCGCCGACAGCGGCCCCGGTATCCGCCCGGAGGCGCTGCCGCATATCTTCGACCGCTTCTACAAGGCGGACTCCGCCCGCACCCGGTCGGAGGGCAGCGGCCTCGGCCTCGCCATCACCCTGGAGAACGTACGGCTGCACGGCGGCACGATCCGGGCGGCGAACGGCCCCCAGGGGGGCGCCGTCTTCACCGTGGAGATCCCTCTGACGGGCCGGGAGGTGACGGAGTGAAGCGCCTGAGCCGCCTCGGGCTTGCCGCGGTGGCGGCCGTGTCGCTGACGGGCTGCGGGGTGCGGCAGAGCGACGTCATCGAGGCCGGCGGCCCGGCCACCGTCACCGTCTTCCCCGACGCCGAGCAGCGGGTGCTCCTGTTCTTCGTCTCCTCGGAAGGCCGCCTGACTCCGGTGTCCGGAGGAGTCTTCATGGACCGGAAGGGGGAGTACGACGGGAAGGTGCCCGGCGAGGTGGCCCTCATGATGCTGCTCGGCGGCCCGAGCGCGACGGCGCGCGCGGCCGGGCTCCACACGGAGCTGCCCCGGTCGGCGGGGCACATCGGGATGAAGTCGGGCACGGACCAGGTGTCGGTCCGTGTCCCGATCGCGGTGCGGGGGCTCGGAAAGACCGCCGTGCGCCAGCTGGTCTGCACGGCGGCGTATGCGGAGGGCGGCGACGGCACCGCGGAGGTGACCGTCGCGGGCGACGACGGCAGGCTCCCGGCTATGCACTGCGACGCGTGACGCGCGGGGCTCTGTCCCCACCCCGGGGTGGGGACAGAGCCCACGATGCGGCTCCGCTGCGCGGCTCCGCCTCAGCGCAGCAGCTCGTACGCCGGCAGCGTCAGGAACTCCGCGTAGTCCTCGTCCAGCGCGACCTTGAGCAGCAGATCGTGGGCCTGCTGCCAGTTGCCCGCGGCGAACGCCTCCGCCCCGATCTCCTCGCGGATCGCCGTCAGCTCCTCCGCCGCGATGGTGCGAACGAGACCGGCCGTCGCCTTCTCGCCGTTCTCGAAGACGACGCCCGCGTTGATCCACTGCCAGATCTGGGAGCGGGAGATCTCGGCCGTGGCGGCGTCCTCCATCAGGTTGAAGATGGCGACCGCGCCCAGGCCCCGCAGCCAGGCCTCGATATAGCGGATACCGACCTGGACCGCATTGCGCAGCCCCGCCGAGGTGGGCTTGGCGTCCAGGGAGGCGATGTTGATCAGCTCGGCCGCGGTGACCTGGACGTCCTCGCGCAGCCGGTCCTTCTGGTTCGGCTTGTCGCCGAGCACCGCGTCGAACGAGGCGCGGGCGATCGGAACCAGGTCGGGGTGGGCGACCCAGGAGCCGTCGAAGCCGTCGTTCGCCTCGCGGTCCTTGTCGGCCCTGACCTTCTCGAACGCGACGGCGTTGACCTCGGGGTCGCGGCGGGAGGGGATGAAGGCCGCCATGCCGCCGATCGCGTGGGCGCCGCGCTTGTGGCAGGTGCGCACCAGCAGCTCGGTGTAGGCGCGCATGAAGGGGGCGGTCATGGTGACGGCGTTGCGGTCGGGGAGGACGAAGTCGGCCCCGGCGTCACGGAAGTTCTTGACGATGGAGAAGAGGTAGTCCCAGCGCCCCGCGTTCAGCCCGGAGGCGTGGTCGCGCAGCTCGTAGAGGATCTCCTCCATCTCGTACGCGGCGGTGATCGTCTCGATGAGCACGGTGGCGCGGATGGTGCCCTGGGGGATGCCGAGGTGGTCCTGGGCGAAGACGAAGATGTCGTTCCAGAGGCGGGCCTCGAGGTGCGACTCGGTCTTGGGGAGGTAGAAGTACGGGCCCTTGCCCTGGTCGAGCAGGCGCTGGGCGTTGTGGAAGAAGTAGAGCCCGAAGTCGACGAGGGCGCCGGGCACGGCGCGGTCGCCGGCCCGCAGATGGCGCTCGTCCAGATGCCAGCCGCGCGGCCGGGCGACGACGGTGGCGAGCTCTTCGGCGGGGCGCAGGGCGTACGACTTGCCCTCGGGGGTGGTGAAGTCGATACGGCGCTGGTAGGCGTCGATGAGGTTGAGCTGGCCGTGGACGACGTTCTCCCAGGTCGGCGCGGAGGCGTCCTCGAAGTCGGCGAGCCAGACCTTGGCGCCCGAGTTGAGGGCGTTGATGGTCATCTTCCGGTCGGTGGGGCCGGTGATCTCCACCCGGCGGTCGTCGAGCGCGGCCGGGGCGGGGGCGACGCACCAGTCGGGGTCCTCGCGGACGTGGGCGGTCTGCGGGAGGAAGTCAAGGGTGCCGGTTCGGGCGATCTCGGCGCGGCGTTCGGCGCGGCGGGCGAGCAGTTCGTCGCGGCGCGGGGTGAAGCGGTGGTGGAGCTCGGCCAGGAAGGCCAGGGCCGAGTCGGTCAGCACCTCTCCCTGCCGTTCCAGCGGCTCGGCGTCGACGATGGCCAGCGGGGACGGTGCTGGTGCGGACATGGGCGGTCACTCCTCGGGCGACACAGGGCGAGAACACATGGACACAGAGACACGGGGACACAGAGACACATGGACTTCTATCTAGTGGATACTAATTTCCTCATGGCGGAACTTCAACGTTCTGTTGGGCTCACTCCAGCCGTTTCAGGTCCTCCGGGGTGTCGATGTCATCGGGTCGGGCGATATCGGAGCAGTCGACAAACGTGACCTCCGACTGATGCTTCTTCAGATAGGCCCGTGCCCCGCGATCGCCCACCGCACTCGCCGCGACCTCCGCCCACCGCTCCGCGCCGAACAGCACCGGATGGCCCCGCCGCCCGCCGTACACCGCCGAGACCAGGCACGACGGCCCGTCGTACGCCGCCGCCACCCGGGCCACCGCCGCGGCCCCGATCCCCGGCTGGTCCACGAGCATCACCAGCGCCGCCCCCGCCCCCGTACCGGCCAGCGAGGCGAGCCCGGACCGCAGCGAGGAGCCCATACCCTCGGCCCAGTCCGGGTTGTCGACCAGCGCGCACCCTGGGAGCTCGGCCCTGGCCCGTACGGCCTCGGCGGCCGCCCCCAGGACGATATGCACCGGTTCGCAGCCGCCCTCCTGCAGCGCCCGCGCCGCGCGCTCCACCAGCGGTCTGCCCCGGTGGGTCAGCAGCGCCTTCGGTCGCCCGCCCAGCCGCCTGCCCCCGCCTGCGGCCAGCAGCAACCCGGCGACCTGCGCTTTATCGTGTGATGTGTGATCTGTGGGCATTGCCTACCGCTCATCCCTTCGTGATCCCCCTTCGTCTCCCCCTATCGCACCCGGTCTGATTTTCGCTCTCCGTATGGCGTGTCGTGCACAGAGTGGCGTTAACTGACACGCGGCCTCTCGCGTCCGATCGACGCGTCCGGGGGTCATGGGGAGAAGGGGGCAGGCTTCGTGCAGAGGGGCGCGAGGGCGAGCAGGGCAGTGATGCCCGACGATCACACGAGACGCCGGGGCACGCCCGGCGCCTGGTCAGTGGAGGGCGCCGCGGTCGTGGAAGACAGGCGAGTGGCCGGCACCGAGGAGGATCCCAGAGCGGCGGAGCTGCGCCGGACCGTCGCCCGGCTGCGGCGCGAACTCGCCGCCCACCCGGCCGACTTGCCGGACCGGGCCATAGCGGACGACGAACTTGCCGCGCTGGACGCCATGGCCTGTGAGGGAGTGCCTGAGGTGCCCCGGCTGCGCCGCGCCCTGCTGCTCATCGCGGGCGCGCTCGGCTCGGTGAGCGCACTGGCGCCGGCGTTGAGGGGGGTGCGTGCGGCGATCGACCTGTTCGGCGATGTGCCGCAGGCAGGGGGGAGGGGCTGAGGGGCAGGGGCTGAGACGGGAGACGCCGCCGGTGCGGCTCGATACGGCACCGGCGGCGCGCCCGGCACCGCCGGCGCGCCCGTACCGCCGCCGTCAGGCGGAGCCCGTGCTGGCGAGCGCGGTGGACAGCTCGGCCGCGACCTCCTTGAGGATCGGCACGATCTCCCGTGTGGCCTCGTCCGTCACCCGCCCGGCCGGGCCCGAGATCGAGATGGCGGCCGCCGTGGGCGAGTCGGGCACGGCCACCGCGAGGCAGCGCACGCCCATCTCCTGCTCGTTGTCGTCCACCGCGTAGCCCAGCTCGCGCACCTGCTGCAGCGCCTCCAGGAAGGCGTCCGGCGTGGTGATCGTCTTCTGGGTGGCGGCCGGCATACCGGTCCGGGCCAGCAGTGCGCGCACCTCGTCGGCGGGCGTGTCCGCGAGCAGCGCCTTGCCGACCCCGGTCGTATGCGGCAGCACCCGCCGCCCGACCTCGGTGAACATCCGCATCGAGTGGCGTGAGGGCACCTGCGCGACGTACACCACCTCGTCGCCGTCCAGCAGTGCCATGTTCGCGGTCTCGCCGGTCGCCTCCACCAGCCGCGCCAGATAGGGCCGGGCCCAGGTGCCCAGCAGCCGGGAGGCGCTTTCGCCGAGCCGGATCAGCCGGGGGCCCAGCGCATAGCGGCGGTTCGGCTGCTGGCGTACGTAGCCGCAGGCGACCAGGGTGCGCATCAGGCGGTGGATGGTGGGCAGCGGGAGCCCGCTGCTGCCGGAGAGCTCGCTCAGCCCGACCTCGCCCCCGGCGTCGGCCATCCGCTCGAGCAGATCGAAGGCGCGCTCGAGGGACTGGACGCCGCCGGAGTTGGCAGCGGCGGTCTTGGGCTCGGCGGACGGCACGTCGACGGTTCCTTTCGCGGCAGGTGAAACCGGCCCCCGTATGGCTGATTCGCCCCGGCCGACCGGCCAACCGGCAGCCTACCCGCCCTCGGCCGACCAGGTTCTGCGCTCCGAAAATCGCCTTCCATTCTATGGACGGTCGTCTTGTGCCGGAGGCGCGGCCGGTGGGGTCTTGACCCGGCGGGCGGCTCGGTGAACACTCCTGGAACAGAAAAGTGTTTCCGCTTCGCGGAAGAATCGTGCTGATCTGAAAAGTCTGCTGAGAAGAGTCTGCTGAGAAACGGAGGGCGCGGGTGTCAGACGCGGATCCGGACCTGGTGTTGCGCTCGACCCGCGTGGTGACCCCGGAGGGGATGCGCGCGGCAACGGTGGCCGTCTCCACGGCCGACGGAACGATCTCGGCCGTCCTGCCGTACGACACGGCCGTCCCGCCCGGGGCCCGCCTCGAGGACTTCGGGGACGACGTCCTGCTCCCCGGCCTCGTCGACACCCACGTCCATGTCAACGACCCGGGCCGCACCGAGTGGGAGGGGTTCGCGTCCGCCACCCGCGCCGCCGCGGCCGGCGGCGTCACCACCCTCGTCGACATGCCGCTCAACAGCGTCCCGCCGACCACCACCGTCCAGGCGCTGGAGATCAAGCGGGCCGTCGCCCGCGCCGCGGCCCATGTCGACATCGCCTTCTGGGGCGGCGCCGTCCCCGGCAACCTACGAGACCTGAGGCCCCTGCACGACGCCGGAGTCCTCGGCTTCAAATGCTTTCTGCTCCACTCAGGCGTGGACGAGTTCCCCCAGCTCGCCCCCGCCGAACTCGACGCGGCGCTCGGCGAGATCGCGGGCTTCGGCGGCCTGCTCATCGTCCACGCCGAGGACCCCCAGCTGATCGACCGGGCCCCCAGCCCCAGCGGCCCGCGCTACGCCGACTTCCTCGCCTCACGCCCGCGCGAGGCCGAGAACCGGGCCATCGCGGGCCTGATCGAACTCGCGCGCAAGCATGCCGCACGCGTGCACATCCTCCATCTGTCGTCCGCCGAAGCGCTCCCCCTGATCGCCGCCGCCCGGAACGAGGGCATCGAGATCACGGTGGAGACCTGCCCGCACTTCCTCACCCTGACCGCCGAGGAAGTCCCCGACGGCGCCACCGAGTTCAAGTGCTGCCCGCCCATCCGCGAGGCCGCCAACCAGGACGCGCTGTGGCAGGGCCTGGCCGACGGCACCATCGACTGCGTCGTCTCCGACCACTCGCCGTGCACCGCCGACCTCAAGGTCGGCGACTTCGGGCAGGCATGGGGCGGCATCTCCTCGCTCCAGCTCGGCCTCCCCGCGGTCTGGACCGAGGCGCGGCTGCGCGGCCGTACGCTCCCGGATCTCGCGCGCTGGATGTCCACCGCCCCCGCCGCACTGGCCGGCCTCGCACACAAGGGCGCCATCGAGCCCGGCTGCGACGCCGACTTCGCGGTCCTCGCACCCGAGGAGACCTTCACCGTCGACCCGGCCGCGCTCCACCACCGCAATCAGGTGACCGCCTACGCCGGGAAGACCCTGCACGGCGTCGTACGGTCCACCTGGCTGCGCGGCCGGAAGATCGCCGACCACGGCACCCCGACCAACCCCACCGAACCCACCACACCCCATGGCCGACTCCTGGAAAGGCAGCACCACACATGACCGCGCCGAACCCCCGCTTCACCGGCGACGCGAGCCCGTACGGCGGCGGCGACCCGTACGCCGACTACCGCACCGCGGACCTCCCCTTCACCCATCTCGCGGACCTGGCCGACCGGCGGCTCGGCGGAAGCGTCATCGCGGCCAACGACGAGTTCTTCGCCGAACGCGAGAACCTGCTGCGGCCCGAGGCCCCGCACTTCGACCCCGAGGACTTCGGCCACAAGGGCAAGGTCATGGACGGCTGGGAGACCCGCCGACGCCGCGGCGCCTCGGCCGAGCACCCGCACCCCGCCGACGACGACCACGACTGGGCCCTGATCCGCCTCGGCGCGCCCGGCGTCATCCACGGCATCGTCGTCGACACCGCCCACTTCCGCGGCAACTACCCGCAGTCGGTCAGCGTCGAGGCGACCTCGGTGGAGGGCTCCCCGTCCCCCGACGAACTGCTCGCCGACGAGGTGGAGTGGACGGAGCTCGTCCCCCGCACCCCGGTGGGCGGCCACGCGGCCAACGGCTTCGCGGTCGCGTTGGCGCGCCGCTTCACCCACCTCAGGCTCAAGCAGCACCCCGACGGCGGGATCGCCCGCCTGCGCGTGTACGGCGAGGTCGCCCCCGACCCAGGCTGGCTCACCGCCCTCGGCACGTTCGACCTGGCCGCCCTGGAGAACGGCGGCGCGGCCGAGGACGCCTCCGACCGCTTCTACTCCCCGCCCGCCAACACCATCCAGCCCGGCCGCTCCCGCAAAATGGACGAGGGCTGGGAGACCCGCCGCCGCCGCGACCAGGGCCACGACTGGGTCCGCTACCGGCTCACCGAACAGGCCCGGATCCGGGCCGTCGAGATCGACACCGGCTGCTACAAGGGCAACGCGCCGGGCTGGGCCGCGCTGTACGTCCTCGACGCCACCTCCGGCGCCGACCCGGCCGACCACACGGCCCCCGGCTGGACCGAACTCCTGCCCCGCACCCGCCTCCAGCCCGACACCATCCACCGCTTCCCGCTCGAGGGGGCCCCACCCGCCACCCACGTCCGCATCGACATCTTCCCGGACGGCGGCGTCGCCCGCCTGCGGCTCCACGGCACGCTCACAGAGGCGGGCGCGAGCCGGCTCGCGGCGCGGTACGCGGAGCTGGGCGGGGCTCACAGGTAGCGGAGCCGTATGCCCGGCCCGAGTTGGTCGGTGCCCGTGACGACCTGACTCCTGCCCACCTCGATGGTGAGGCGGGGGTGTGCCGGGCGGCCCGCCAGTGAGGACAGGTCCAGCGGGCCTGGATACGGGCCGTGGCACAAGCCGAAGAACACCGAGGTGAGTGAGGAGATCGCGTGCAGGGGGCTGAGATCGGCGGGAAGGGCACAGTCGTAGAAGCCCAGGTTCTTCACGCGGAGACCGGCGGCGGGCAGGGCGCGAAGCTGCTCGGTCAGATCGAATCCGGCCAGGCGCAGTTGCCTGAGGCCGACGATCACGGTCGAGTCCATGAGTCCTCGCAGCCTCCCCGTGCCATCCAGCGACAGGTAGTCGAGTTGCGGCAGACGGTCGAGGAATCCCAGATGGGGATCGGCAGGAAGGTTCCCCAGCGCGAGGTGGTCGAGCGATTGTGGCAGCGGAAGCTCGGTCAGCGGGGGCAGAACCGACCAGTAGTTGAGCTGCAGTTGCCGAAGACGGGTGAGTTCGCTCAGCACCTTGACGTTCCTCAAAGGGCTGTTGCCGTTGACTATGAGGCTGGTCAGCTCTGTGCGGTCGGCCAGTGGGCTGAGATCGCCCTCCTCCAGGAGCCGAAAGATCGACAGTCGGGTGAACCGGGGAAGTTCCTTCAACGCGGCGAGTCCGGAAGCGAACGGAAAGTTGATCGCTATCTTCCTTACGGACCGTAGCCGAGTGGCCGCGGCCCACTGGCTGGGATGGGAGAGAGCGAGGGGGACGTCTTCAAGTGGAAGCCGGGACAGCACACGCCAGGCGTACTCATCGGGGTCGAAATACTGCCAGACCTGGGCGACTTCCAGCTGAACGTTGGCGCGCCCGTCCTCGGCGTAACCGCACAGCAAGTCCAGCGCGCCCCCTCCGCCGATAAGTGCCGCGGTGCGCACTGCCGCCCTGGCCGCCGCCTCCGTGAGGCCGTTGAGCGAGCGTGGCAGTCTGCCGAGCACCGGATCCCCCACAGCGGCCAGCGACGTCGCGTCGCTTCGTCGCCGCGGCGGCACCAGCACGCCGAGATTCATGTCCAGCCGTTCGTCCAGCTCGGCCGGCACCGACTCCATCGTCTCCAGACAGGACGCCGCCAACAGCCGTAGCCCACGCGCATGACGGCGCTCCGCCTCCGCGCGGTCGAGGATGCCGGTGATCAGCTCCTCCCGCTGGCCGCGGTTGGCGTGCCCCGCGGCCATGATGATGGTCTCCCGCCAGGTGTCCAGATGGGCCCGCTCGATCAGATTGCCGATGCGGTCCTCCTCCGCCGCTTCCTCAGCGGCCAGGTACTCCTGGAAGCTGCGGTGCAGGAAGTCGATGCGGTCGTCGGCCGGGGCACGCAGCACTCCCGAACGCGTCACCAGGTGCTCGAGGACCTGCCCGCCCTCGACGTCCAGATGGCGCATCGACCTCAGCTTGGCCGTCACGTGGTCGAGCGCCTTCTCCCGGGCGATCTCGCTGCGGTTGTTGTCCGACAGCCGCCAGGCCAGATCGCGCAGCAGACACAGCTTGTCCGTGAGGCTCAGCCGTACGTCCAGGGCGCTGGGCACCCCGCGCTCCGCGTCGCGGCGCTGCACCAGCAGCTCCAGCGCGATCCGGTACAGCTCCATCCGGTTTCGCGGCAGTCGGCTGCGCCGCCCCAGGTGGAGCGCGCACAGCAGGGCGGCCAGCAGCGGGTTCGCGGCGAGCGCGAGCAGATGGGGGCGGTCCTGGAGGCTTGCCACGAGCGCCCGTTCGTAGTGCGGCAGCTCTTCCGGTGCGCACGGCGCCTCGCCGGAGTGCAGCTGTACGGCCAGGTGCCACTGCTGGACGAAGGCGCGCAGGTCGGCGGGCGTCATCCGTTCAAGACCGACCGGGGCGAAGCCCTCCGACCGCAGCCAGTCGCCGCTCGCGGCCGTCGGCCGGGCCGTGACCACGGCGCGGGTGTCCGGGTAGGCGCTGAGCAGCAGCCGGAGCCAGTCGCGGACCTTGCGCCGTTCGCTCGCGACGAGTTCGTCAAGACCGTCGACCAGGAGCAGAACCCGGCCCGCCTGGAACTGGCGGTCGACCCACGCGGCGGGCATATGGCCGGTCAGCGGCCCGGCGGTGACGTCCAGCAGCTGTTCGAGGCGCGGAAGCTCGCGGGTCGCGTAGTGGCGGAGCTTGACGAGGACGGGGACCAGGCCGTTCCAGTCGGCGAGATCGCCACCGAAAGAGCCTCGCGCCGCGGTGACGGCCAGCCAGCTGAGCAGCGTTGTCTTGCCGGAGCCCGCTTCTCCGCGCAACAGCACACGCGGCGACTGTTTCAGCGCCGCCTCGATCCGTACGCTCGCTGACGACTCCTGTTCGGCCGTGTCCCACGCGCCGATGCCCGTCCGTAACCGGTCGGCGGACCCATGGCCGGTCCGCCGGGCCGCCCGCCCCTCGTCCGTGCTGACCCGCAGGCTGATATAGGCGACGGACAGCTTGGTGCGGGGAGCCTGACCCGCCGTGAAGCTGAACAGCTCCACCTCGTCCATGGTGCGGCTGATGAACTCCAGATACTCGCTGCGGAAGGCCGCGTCCTGATCCGCGCCC
This sequence comes from Streptomyces milbemycinicus, assembly GCF_002154605.1. Lineage (GTDB taxonomy): Bacteria > Actinomycetota > Actinomycetes > Streptomycetales > Streptomycetaceae > Streptomyces > Streptomyces milbemycinicus. The sequence continues at coordinate 22,250 of NZ_MUNE01000046.1, forward strand.
TGCGGCGCGTACAGCGACCTGACGGGCAGCCGCTCCAGCACCCGGCTCAGCTCGGTGCCGAGCTCGCCGACCCGCCCCAGCAGTTCGGTGACGCCGCGTTCGGTGAAGACCGGGAGGCGGCGCAGGGTCTGTACGTAGCAGTCGCAGCACTCGGCCAGCAGCAGCTCGTAGAAGCGCGTCTCCACCTCGCCAAGACCGGTCGGCGGGGGAGCGGCGGTACGGACGCGACGGGCGAGCTCGGCGGGGTTGGCGTCGGACCCGAGGATCGCGGCGTCGGACAGGTCCGCGTGGACGAAGGCCGCCGTCACGGCGTCGAGCGCCGCCTGCCGTCCGCCCTCGTCCAGGCCGCGGAACTCATGCCCGCAGATAGGCTCCAGCCGCGCCGCGACCGCGTCCGCGATCTGCTCGAACTGCCGCTCCACGCCACGCTGGGCCCGCAGCCCGGGTATCCGCCGCCGGATCAGCGCGGACATGTCCATCCGGCTCTCCTGCTCGCGCGTACGCGGGTCGAGCCACATCCGGACGGCGCGCGTCGCCAGTGTCCGCCCCAGATTGATCGCCGCGACCTCAGCGCTCACGCCACTCCGCCCCTTCGAGGTGATCGTCAAGTACCAGGATTCCCACGTACCAGGCTTCCCCCGAAGGGTGGCGCGCGTCACATCGACCTCATGTCACGTTCGGCCGGGCTGCTTGCATCCCGTGGTCGTCATCAGCAAATGAGGGAGGACGGAACGATGAGCGCACACCGCGTGGTGGTTCTGGGGGCGGGGTACGCGGGCATGGCCGCCGCGATTCAGCTCGGGGCTCGGGTCAAGGGGCGCGAGGACGTGCAGGTGACGGTGGTGAATGCGCAGGAGCGGTTCACCGAGCGGCTGCGGCTGCACATGACGGCGACCGGGCAGCCGCTCGCCGAGTTGAGTGTCCCGGAGTTGCTGGAGGGTACGGGGGCCCGGTTCGTGCGGGGCTGGGTGACGGGGGTGGACGCCGACGCGAAGACGGTGCGGATCGACGACGACCAGGTGCTGCACTACGACACGCTGGTGTACGGGTTGGGCAGCGTGGCGGACACCGTGGCGGTGCCGGGGGTCGAGGACTACGCGTACACGCTGAACAGCGCGCAGGACGCCGAGGTGTTGGCCGACCGGCTGGCGCGGCTCGGTGGTGGGACGGTGGTGGTCGGGGGCAGCGGGCTGACCGGGGTCGAGTCGGCTGCGGAGATCGCCGAGCGGTACCCGGAGTTGAACGTCGTGCTGCTGGGCCGGGGGGAACCCGGCGCGGCCATGAACCCGAAGGCCAAGGCGTATCTGCAGGCCGCGCTTCAGCGCCTGGGCGTCGAGGTGCGCAGCGGGGTCGAGGTGGCGAAGGTGCTGCCCCATGCGATGGAGCTGGCGGGCGGGGAGAGCGTAGCCGCCGATGTGGTGCTGTGGACGAGCGGTACGCGGGTGTCGCCGCTGGCGGCGGCCGCCGGGCTGACCGTCGATGAGTACGGGCGGATCGTCGCCGACACCGCGCTGCGGTCGGTGTCGCATCCGGAGGTGTACGCCGTGGGTGACGCGGCGGCGATCCGGCAGGGCTACGGCGTGATGCACGGCACTTGCCAAGGGGGCATGCCGACCGGTGTGCACGCGGCGGTGTCGATCGTCCGTGAGCTGAAGGGCAAGCAGCCCAAGCCGTTCCGCTTCGGCTACTACCACACGCCGGTGAGCTTGGGCCGTAATGACGCTGTTGTGCAGTTCACGCACCCTGACGACAGCCCCCGGCGGATATTTCTGACCGGTCGCTTCGCGGCCAGGTATAAGGAGACGGTGACTGCTTCGCCCTGGCCGACGTACGACCGTATGAAGAAGATGCCCGCTTCGGGCGCGTTCTGGCCGCACGGTGGCCGCTTCACCCGGGTCCGGGGGACGCGGTGAGCCACCCCTCCCCGGAGCCGTCCCCGGACCCGTCGCTCGGTCCCTTCGTGGGCCCCGACCAGCAGGTGTTCAATGAACACCGCAAGCTGCTGTTCTCGGTGGCCTACCGCATCCTCGGCGTCGCGGCGGATGCCGAGGACGCGGTCCAGGACGCCTGGATCAAGTGGTCGGCCGCCGACCGCTCGCAGGTGGCCGACCCCAAGGCGTATCTGACGCGGATCGTGTCGAATGTCGCGCTGGCGCGGCTGCGTTCCACCCAGCACAAGCGTGAGACGTATGTGGGGCCGTGGCTTCCGGAGCCCATCCTCACCATCGGCGACACCGCCGAGACCGTCGCGGACGCCGAGTCGGTGTCGATGGCCGTGCTGGTGGTGCTGGAGACGCTGAGCCCGCTGGAGCGCGCGGTGTTCGTGCTGAAGGAGGTCTTCGACTTCAGCCATGCCGAGATTGCGGAGGCGGTGGAGCGCTCCGAACCCGCGGTGCGGCAGGCCGCACATCGCGCTCGTGAGCATGTACGGGCCAGGCGGCCGCGCTTCACCGCGGACCGGGGGCGGCAGCGCGAGGTCACCGAGCGGTTCCTCGCGGCGGCGACCGGTGGTGACGTCAACGCCCTGATGGAGTTGCTGTCTCCGGACGTCACCCTGTGGACCGATGGCGGCGGCAAGGTCCGCCAGGCGCTGCGTCCGGTCGTGGGCGCCGCTACGGTGGCCGCCTGGTTCGCGGCTATCGGCTCGGTCACCTACCAGGGCATCTCGCCCGCCGATATGAAGGTCGAACTCGTCGAGGTCAACGGCGGGCCGGGCGTGGTGTTCAGCGGGCCGGGCCGCGTGATCGCCACCGTCACCTTCGATTTCGACTCCGACGGCCGCGTCACAGCCATCCACAACGTGGCCAACCCCGACAAGCTCCGGGCCGTGGCCACCGGCACCGCCCATGACGTCGGGACCCACTGAGCCATGTACGAGGTCACTCCGTCGGCTCGGGGACCCCGATCGGGTTGGGGAAGCGGAGGGCGGAGCCGCAGGCGACCGCGAGCGGGGTCAGCAGCCTGACCAGGTCCGCCGCCCCGTCGGGGCCGAGCGTCTGCCAGGGGCGCTCGGCCGCCCGGTCCGTCGCCGCCTCCACCGTACGGAGTGTCTCGCGCCCGGCGTCCGTCGCGGAGCCGTCCGGGGCGAGCAGACCGCGGTCGAGCAGGCGGTGTTCGGCGGCCTGCCACTGCTCGTCGGTCCAGCCGCGCTTGGGCTGGAGTTCGGCGCGGGGGAGGTCCACGGCGGCGCGGAGCGTGAGCGTTTCGCAGCCGTCGAGGCCGGCGGCGACGAGGGCCGCGACATGGCCGTCGCCACGGTGTTCGCGGAGCACGGTGGTGGCGTGCCAGAGGCGTTCGAGGGGGGCGTCGGGGAAGTCGAGCGAGCCGTTCGCTGCGGCCAGTACGCGCCCGGCGCCGTCCAGGTCCGCGGCGCGCGGGGCCAGGGCCTCGGCGGCCCGCTCCGCCTCGCGTTCGTGCCCGGCGAGCAGCCGGGCCAGCGAGGCCGTGGCGCCGGCGCGGCGCAGCTCCAGGGCGCGCTCGGGGGTGACCAGGGTCCAGATGGCGGGGAGGGCGCGGGCCACCATGGGCGGGGCGAAGCTGAAGAACGCGGCCACGACGGGCTCCGGCCCGACCGGGCCGAGGGGCGCGGCGCGGCCCGCGAAGTAGCCGCGCCAGAAGCCGCGGAGGCCCGCGTCCTCGTACGCGGCCAGGGCCTCCGGCGCGAAGTATGTGACCGCGTGGATCGGCTCGAACAGGGCCCACATCGTGCGAGCCGTCGCCGCCGGGCTGGATTCCACGGTGGTGCTCCCTTCGGGGTCGGGGTGGGGCATCACAGGCCGTGCAGGTCAGATCTCCGGCTCCGGCCCGGGCTCCGGCCCGGGCTCCGGTGCCGGTTCCGGTGCCGGTTCCGGCTCGCGGACGATCGCGAGGATCGTCAGCGCGGTCCGTGCCAGCTCCTCGTCCCCGCGCACCGTGGCCCGGCGCCGCGCCTCCCGCGGGGTGATCCCGCGCGTGGCCAGCCGCCACAGCGTGTCCGCGGCGAGTTCGACCTCCACGGTCGCCGGGGTGGTGGGGGTGCGGAGTGCCCAGTGGTCGCCCTCGCGTACCGCCGTCCACGCCCCGCCTGCCGGGCCGGGCACCAGGACCCGTACCACCGCCCCGGCGTGGGCCGGGTGGGGGCGCAGGGTGTGCGGGAGGGCGCGCAGAAACGTGTCGAGCACCGGGTGTAGCAGGTCGGGGCCGGTGGCGCCCGGCCGGTTCACGGCGTCGCGGATCTGCTGCTGATGGACCCAGAACTCGGTGTACTCGCGGGCGGTGTCCAGCCAGTTCGGGGCGGGCGCGCCGGGGGCCGCCCAGGACACGTCGAGGCCGGCGGGCGCGGCGGGGTCCAGGCCCGCCCAGAAGTCGTCGAGCTGCGGGCCGAGCGTGGCCAGCAGCTCGGTCAGCACGCGCGGGCTGAGCTGCCGGGATGCGCGGACGAAGTCCTCGTTGGTCCGCGTGATGAACCGCGGCAGCGTCTCGCCGGGGCCGAACGGCGGCCCGGGGTGTCCGTCGCGGCCGCCGGACAACCGACGGAGGTGATCGTGGAGGAGGTGGGCCACCACGTCGTGCACATCCCACCCGGGGCAGACGGTGGGGCGCCGCCAGTCGGCCGGGTCCAGGGCGGTCAGCAGATCGAGCAGGGCGCGGCGGTCGCGGGGGAAGAGGGAGCGTACGTCCAGAGGCGGCCCCAGTCGTGCCCAGTCCATGCCGGTGTCTGCGCCTGTGCCTGCGTCCATGATCGGGATTATTGTGCCGTCGGCCTGTGACCGCTATCGCGTTTTTCCGGTGGAACCCAGGGCCTCGGGTCGAACGTTGACCAGGCGGTTCCCATGTCAGTTTGCGATATATCCGCCATGTCCGTACCAAGGAGTCCTGCTGTGACCCTGCGCCAAGAGATCGTCGGCAACGCCATGCAGATGGCGCTCTGCAGCCTCCAGCCCGGCCAGACCGTCTACTGCGAGGCCGGAAAGTTCCTGTTCAAGACGGCAAACGTGACGATGGAGACCCGGCTGTCCGGGCCCGGGTCGGGCGGCGGGCAAGCCGCCGGGGGCAACG
>NZ_MUNE01000460.1 GCF_002154605.1 Streptomyces milbemycinicus
GCGGCCATCGGATTGGCCAGGGTCAGAACGGCCAGCGGTGCGCCGAGGCCGCCGGTGTAGGCGGTCTGGGACAGCAGCAGCCCGCCCACGGCCAGGCCCGCGACGAGTACGCCCACGATGGCGAACCGCCAGGTCAGGGCCAGCCCCGCGACCGTCAGGGTCTGGGTGAGCGCCGACGCGGCTCCGGAGGTGATGCCGGAGGCGGCGGCGTGGCCGAGCCCCCGGCCGCGGCGGGCCTGGATGAGCAGGGCGACCAGGGCCAGCACGATCGCGGCGACGGCGAGCGCGGCGACAGTGCCGAGCGTCTTGTCGGGGGCGCCGTCACCGACGGTGAGCGGCAGCAGCGCGCCGAGGCCGATGAGAGTGAGCGCGGTGCCCCGCCACTCGCCGTGGGTGGCGCTCCGTCCTGCCACCCGGGCGCCGAGTGGTACGGCGGCGACCAGCGTGAGCGCGCCGAGGGGCTGGACCAGGGTGAGCGGCCCGAATTTGAGGGCTGCCACATGGAGCAGGGCTCCGGTGGAGTTGAGTCCGACGGTCGACCACCAGGCGCCCTGCGCCAGCAGTCGCCGCAGTCCGCCCGGGCCGGTACGGGCGGCAAGGCGCTCCTGCGCGACGGCCGCGGTCGCGTAGGCGACGGCCGACAGGAGTGCGAGGGTGACGGCTATGAGGGTGGCGTTCACGGCATTACCCGGCCCCTTTGAATATGGACGTGCTGCGATACATCTGCGTATCGATACAACAGTGTATCGGCACAGGCACGTATCGATACGCTCGTGTACCGTGTGTTGTGCCGCACAGTCGCATACCGCACCCTCACTCCAGTCGATCACGGTCGGCAGGACCGAGGCACCGGCGGAAAAGCTCACAGCGGGAGGAGAGTGCCGAGCTGATGGCAGCGCCCACCACGGCGGACACCCAACGCCGCTCCAAGATCAGTCCCGAGCGCGAGCAGGAGATCTTCGACGCCGTCCTCGCCCTGCTGACCGAGGGCGGCTATGAGGCCTGCACCTTCGAGGGGGTCGCCGCCCGGGCCAAGGCGAGCAGGTCCACCCTCTACCGGCAGTGGAAGACCAAGCCCCAGCTGGTCGCCGCCGCGCTGCGCCGCTGTGACCGGCGCATGGCGCTGGACGGCATCGACACCGGCAGCCTCGTCGGCGACCTGCGGGAGACGGCGCGCGTCGTGGGGCGGATGTGCGACTCGGACACCACATTGCTGTACGCGCTGGGCCATGCCGCGCTCGGCGACCCGAGCCTGCTCCAGGCGCTGCACGACGCCCTGTTCTCCCGGGAGGTCTCGGTGATCGCGGTCATGGTCCGGCGCGCGATCGAGCGCGGCGAGATCCCGGCGGACAGCGCGGCGGCCGAGTTCGTCCCCGCCCAGCTGATCGGCGTGATGCGGGTCAGATCGCTGCTGGACGGGAAGCCCGCCGACTCCGACTATCTCCTCCGCTTCCTCGACGCGTCGGTCTTCCCCGCGCTCGGCCTGTCCTGACGCCGCTCAAACCGTCCTGACGCCCCTCGGCCCGCCCTGACCCGCGCTCCATCCGTACTCACCGCCCCGGGCTCATCCGTGACCGCCCGGGGCGGCCGGTCACGGCGCGAGATCGCGCAGTTCGAACCAGTCGAAGTCCGCCGCGACCCGGGTCCCGCCCAGGTCCTGGGCGCAGACCCCGACGAACGCCCCGGTGAACCGCAGTCGTTCCCCGTAGTCGTCGGAGAGCCTGGTCGCCTCCAGGGCCGGGCCGACGTCCTGCCAGGACACCCCGTCCGGCGAGGCGGCGAAGCGCAACTCCGGGCCGTCGAAGCGGGCCCGCAGATGCACCAGCGGCCACGCGTCGACGTCGAGTTCGCAGGACGGCAGCTCGCCGTACGCACCGTCGTCCGTGAACACCACGCCCAGCACCCGGCCCCTGCCCTCGGCGTGGGTCAGCCGCAGATAGTAGTGGGTGGTGGTGTCGTACCAGCAGATCAGGCCCGCGAGCTGGCTGAAGTGGGAGGGGCGGAAGTCGACCACCGTCGTCGCCTCGCAGCGCACCGACGTCAGCCGGCGGGCGACCAGGCTCTGGTCGTAGCGCGAGTGCGGGCTCTGGCGGCCACGCAGCCGCAGATGGCCGGGGCGTTCGGCCAGGCTCAGCCACTGGGAGGTCGCGGGCGCGCGCAGGGTGTTCCAGTACGGGGCGAGGGCGGGCGCGTCGAAGTCGTCCCGGGCGGGCCGGACCGGCGCCGGGGTCGGTGCGACACCCCGGGGGGCGGCCACCTCCAGGCTCGGCAGACGGCCGCCGTCCGCCAGCCGCAGCCAGCCGTCGTCGGTCCACACCACCCGCTGCAGACAGGTCTCGCGGCCGAGCACACACCGCGCCCCGGCGAGCGTACGGACCGGGCGCGAGGCCAGATGCGCGAGAAACCACTCCCCCTCGCCCGTCCGCACCAGCTCGCCGTGGCCGGCCTTCTGCAGCGGCCACTCGGGCGCGTCGCGGGTGGTCAGCAGCGAACCGGCCGGGTCGAGCTCATACGGTCCGGTCAGCTCGCGCGAGCGGGCCATCAGGATGCCGTGGTTCCAGCCGGTTCCCCCCTCGGCGAGCATCAGGTAGTACCAGCCGTTGTGGCGGTAGACATTGGGCCCCTCGATCAGCACATCGTGGGTGAGGACCGTGCGCGGGGCCCCGATCAGGGCCTGTTTTCCGGGGTCGTACTCCTGGAGCAGGATGCCCGCGAAGGCGGGGTGTCCGTCGCGCGGATCCCACTGGATGTTGAGCAGCCAGGTGCGCCCGTCCTCGTCGTGGAAGAGGGAGGGGTCGAAGCCGGAGGAGTTGAGGAACACCGGCTCCGACCACGGACCGGAGATGTCCGGGGCGGTGACGAGGTAGTTGTCGACGTCCTTGTACGGATGGCCGATGGTGCGCACGACGCTGTACACCAGCCAGAACCGGCCGTCGTGGTACGAGAGCGAGGGCGCCCACACCCCGGCCGAGTCCGGGACGCCGCGCAGGTCGAGCAGGTCGGCGCGGTCCAGGATATGGCCGGCCGGCTCCCAGTGGACCAGGTCGGTGGAGCGGTGCACGGGCACGCCCGGGAACCACTCGAAGGTGGAGGTGGCGAGGAAGTAGTCCGCACCGACGCGCACAATGCTCGGGTCCGGGTGGAATCCGGGCAGCACGGGGTTGCGGATATGGCCCGCGGTCATGCAGGTCCTTTCGTACGGCTTGGGAAAGCGCCTGGGCGCGGTCCGAAACGCGCCGCCGGCGGCGGTTGCGGGGCGGTCAGCCCTTGACGGCGCCCTGCATCACACCGGCGACGATCTGCCGGGACAGCAGGAGGAAGACGAGCAGCAGCGGCAGCACCCCGATGGCGGCGCCGGACAGGATGAGCGTGTAGTCGAGGGCGTACCCGCTGGCCAGCGAGGACAGCGCGGTCTGCACGGTCGGGGTGAGGGACGGGTCCAGGACGATCAGCGGCCACATGAAGTCGTTCCAGGTGGCCATGAAGGTGAACATGGCGAGCACGGCGGCCTGCGGGCGGATTGCGGGCAGCGCCACATGCCAGAAGATGCCGAGTGTGGAGCAGCCGTCGACGCGGGCGGCCTCGACGAGCTCGTACGGCACGGACTCGTCGCAGGCCTGCCGCATCCAGAAGACGGCGAAGGCGTTGACGAGCGCCGGGACGATGACGGCCTTCAGGGTGGCGATCCAGCCGAGGTTTCCCATCAGCATGTACAGCGGGATCATGCCGAGTTGGGTGGGGAGCATCGCGGTGATCACCACCGCGACGAACAGCGCGTTGCGCCCCCGGAACGGCAGTTTGGCGAAGGCGAATCCGGCGAGCGAGGACAGCAGGACGCAGCACACCGTCACCGTGGTGGAGATGATCAGCGAGTTGCGCAGGGCCAGCCAGAAGTCGACGGTGTCGTAGACGCGCTGGATGTTGTGGAGCAGATTGCCGCCCGGCGTGAGAGTGAGCAGCGAATCGCCGATCGCCGAGTTGTCACGGGTGGGCAGGACGAACGAGTAGTAGAGCGGGAACACTGAGGCGGCGAGCACGCCGACGAGCGTGGCGTAGACGAGGAATCCGGGGCGCCGGCCGCCGTCGGACTTAGGCCGGCGGCGGCCGGCCGTGGGGTGGGTGGCGAGGGCCATGACGGCATCAGTCCTTCGAGGCGATGCGCCGCGACAGCGCGTAGTTGATGCCGGAGACGACGGCGATGAGCAGGAACATCACCCAGGCGAGGGTGGCCGCGTAGCCCGCGTTGAACTCGCGGAACCCCTTTTCGTAGAGGTACATCATCAGAGTCTGGAACTGCCGGTCGCTGCCACCGGTGCCGTCGGTGCCCTGGACGTCGAAGAGCTGGGGCTCGGTGAAGGTCTGCATGGCGCCGATGGTCGACATCACGACGGAGAAGATGATGGTGGGGCGGATCGAGGGCACGGTGATCGACCAGAAGATGCGCCGCCTGGAGGCGCCGTCGAGCATCGCGGCCTCGTTGAGCTCGCGCGGGATGCCCTGCATGGCGGCGAGGAAGATCAGCGCGTAGTAGCCGGCCCAGCGCCAGATGATGATGGTGGCGACCGCGGGGATCGCGGTCCAGCGACTGGCCTGCCAGTCGATCCGGTCGATGCCGACCACGCTCAGCACATCGTTGACGACGCCCGTGTGGAAGCCGTAGAGCTGCGCGAACACCAGGCTCACGGCGACCACGGACACGATATGCGGCAGCACGACCCCGGCCCGCCAGACCGCGCTGGCGCTCAGCTTCCGGTTGAGCACACCGGCGAGCCACAGCGCCACGGCCAGTTGCACTCCGGTGCCGAGCACCAGCAGCAGGGCGGTGTTGAGCAGCGCGTTCCAGAAGTACTCGTCGGCGAAAAGGGCCTGGTAGTTGTGGAGTCCGAGCCAGCCCTGGTCGCCTTCGATGATCGCCCACTTGTGGAAGGAGATCCAGCCGGTGTACAGCAGCGGCCAGACCGCGAAGACACCGAAGATCACAAAGAACGGGGCGATGAAGACATACGGGGTGTAGCGCAGGTCGAAGCGGGTCAGACGGGATCGCCAGGCACGGCGTCGGGGGTGGTGCCCCGGGGCGGAGGCCGTGGTGGCCTCCGCCCCGGGGCGGGTCTCGGTGACCGTCATCGAGTCAGTCCCCCGCCACCTTCTCCGCGTCGGAGACCGCCTGACTCCAGGCGTCCTCCGGCTTCTGCTTGCCCTGTTCGACCCGGAGCAGCGCGTTCATAAAGGCGGTGGCCACGTCGCTGTCCTTGGTGCCGCGGTAGATGGGCTGCATCTTGTCGACGGCCTCGGCGAAGATCTTGCCGGTGGGGGCGTTGGAGAAGTACGTGTCCTTCTTCGCCTGCACGGTGGGGTCGCTGTAGACCGACGGATGGCTGGAGAGGTAGCCCTTGGAGAGGAAGAGCCTCTTCTGGACCTTCGACGAGGTCAGCCAGCGGGCGAGCTCGACCGCCTCCTTGGTGTGCTTGGTCTGCTTGGGCACCAGCAGATAGGAGCCGCCCCAGTTGCCGCCCTGAGGGGCCGCGGCCACCGACCACTTGCCCGAGTTTCCGGGGCCGGATGCCTCCTTGGTGCGGTCCAGCTTCCAGGCGGGACAGACAGCGGTTGCCGCCTTGCCGGTCTTCAGGGCATTGGCCATTTCCGGGGTGAAGGGCGGGTATCCGCCGCTGACCTTCCGTACGGACATGCTCGCGGCGGTCAGGAAGTCCTGTTTGAGACCGGAGTTCTCATCGGCCATGAACGAGTCGTCGGATTCGGAGAAGAACGTCTCCTTGTGCTGGTTCTCCATCCCGACCCAGATGTCTCCGGTATTGGCGGTGAAGGAGGCGTCCTTCACCTTGGCCCGGAATTCCTCGCCGACTTCGGTGAACTTGTCCCAGGTGGGCCAGAGTTGACCGACCCGCTCGGGGTCGGTGGGCAGCCCGGCCTCCTTGAACAGATCGGTGCGGTAGCAGATGCCGAGCCCGCCGATGTCGGTGCGCAGGCCCATCACGTACTTGCCGCCCTCGACCGTGCCGTAGTCGTACGCCCACCGCACCCACGGGTCGTCGGTGTTGTTGACGCCGTGGTCGGCGAGGTTGACGAAGCGCTGGTAGCTGGGCTTGAACTCGCCGATGGTGTCGTCGCCGAGGCCCACCACATCGGAGGCGCCGCGGTTCGCCGCGAGCTGGGTGACCAGCTTCTTCGGCAGGTCGTCGACAAGCACCTCGCGAATCTTGATGCCGGGGTGGCTCTTCTCGTACTCCTTGTACAGATCCCGGTATCCGTAGTCGACCTGGGTGGTCACGGTCAGCGTGGTCTTGCCGTCCGAGTCGCCCGCGCCGCTCCCGCAACCCGATGCCGTGAGGGCGATGACCGTGGCTGTGGCCGCCACCACCCAAACCCTCCGGCTGGCGTGGTACTTCATGCCCTCACCTCTCTGCTTCCATGTTCGGCATTGCGCCGTTGCAAGTTCGGGATTTCGAAAGTTTCGACGCTCGAAAATTCCGTGGATTCTTCTGCCCTTTGCGCCGTGTCCAGGCGGGCTCAATGTAGGAACCGGTTGTCATGCGGTCAATGTTTCGGTCGCGTAAGCGGCGCTATTCGAAACTTTCGGTGCCGGTCGGCGGTCCGCCGAGCCATGACGGGCGGGTTACGCGGGCAAGGTCTTACTCGCACGGATCTTCACGGATCTTCGTCGACAGATCGGAACGGTTCGTATGAGTGGCACGACTCGGTCGCAGCAGTGGTACGCGGGAGACTCCCGCGATGCCTTCATCCACCGCGCCTGGATGCGCCGCGGCCTCCCCGACCACGCCTTCGACGGGCGGCCGCAGATCGTCATCTGCAACACCTGGTCGGATCTGACGCCCTGCAACAGCCACTTCCGTGAGATAGCCGAGCATGTGAAGCGCGGTGTGTGGGAGTCCGGCGGTGTGCCGCTGGAGCTGCCGGTGCCGTCGCTGGGCGAGACCCTGCTGCGCCCGACCGCGATGTTCTTCCGCGACCTGGCCGCGATGGTCGTCGAGGAGCTGATCCGCGCCAATCCGGTGGACGGTGTCGTCCTGCTCGGCGGCTGTGACAAGACGGTTCCGTCGCTGCTGCTGGGGGCCGCGTCGGTCGATCTGCCCACGCTGATGGTCACCGGTGGCCCCATGCTCAACGGCTCCTGGAAGGGGCGCCCGCTGGGGTGCGGCACGGGGGTCTGGGAGATGAGCGAGGAGGTTCGCGCCGGGCGGATGCCACGCTCGGATCTACGGCGCGCGGAGTCGGCGATGATCCGCAGCCGCGGACACTGCAACACCATGGGCACCGCGTCCACGATGGCCTGTGTCGCCGAGTCGCTGGGCATGACACTGCCGGGGAACGCCGGGCTCCCCGCGCCGGACAGCCGGCTGCTGGAGCTGTCGCACACGGCGGGCAACCGCATCGTCGAGATGGTCGCCGAAGACCTCCGTCCGAGCGCCGTGCTGACCCGCGAGGCCCTGCTGAACGCGGTGCGCGCGGTGGCCGCCATCGGCGGGTCCACCAACGCCGTCGTCCATCTGCTGGCCCTCGCCCGCCGGGTCGGCGTGGAGATCGGCCTGGAGGACATCGACCGCGCGGGCCGTGACATTCCCCTGCTCGCCGATGTGCAACCCGCCGGGGCCCATCTCATGGAGGACTTCCACCGGGCCGGTGGCCTGGACGCGGTGCTCGGACAGATCAAGGACCGACTGGAGCCGAGCGTCACCGTCTCCGGCTGCTCCCTCACCGATCAGATATCCGGCCGCTCCAGCACCGACCTCACCGTCATCCGCACCGCCGACGAGCCCATCGCGCACCAGGCCGGGCTCGCCGTGCTCCGTGGCAACCTGTGTCCCGACGGGGCGGTCATCAAACCGGCCGCCGCGACACCCGAGTTGTTGCGCCACCGGGGCCGGGCCGTGGTGTTCGACGGTATCGAGGACTTCCACGCCCGGATCGACGACCCCGAGCTCGAGGTGGCGGCGTCCGATGTGCTGGTCCTACGGGGGTGCGGTCCCCGCGGCTACCCGGGCATGCCCGAAGTGGGAAACATGCCGCTGCCCCGCAAGGTGTTGGAGTCCGGTGTACGGGACATGGTCCGGATCAGCGACGCCCGTATGAGCGGTACCGCCTTCGGCACCGTCGTCCTGCACATCGCCCCGGAGTCCGCGGCGGGCGGGCCGCTGGGGCTGGTCCGTACGGGCGACTGGATCGAGCTGGACGTGGAACGGCGCGTGCTGAGGCTGGACGTGCCGGACGAAGAACTCGCCGCACGGGAGCCCGTGACCGCCGCCGCCCCGCCCGCGGAGAGCGGCTGGGAGCACATCTACCGCGCGCATGTCGAACAGGCCGACCGGGGCGCCGGTCTGGACTTCCTCGCCGGAACCCGCGGTTCCTTCGTCGCCCGGGAGTCGCACTGACGGCCCTCACCCCGCGGTGAGCAGAGCCTGGCGCCATGCGGCCGAGACGGGATTGTCAGTGGCATCCGCGATGCTGTTTTCGGATGTGAGCAATCGTCTCGGCGCAGGCGCCAGGCTGGAGGTCGATAGTTGTGAACGCGGACACGGCCGCGTGGGAGCAGTGCAGTACGGTCCGGGTGATTCCTCCCGTACGGCCGCGCAAGCTGGCGAAGGTTCCCTTCGTCGAACTGGCGGAGGGCCGATTGCAGGGGGTGGTGTCCAGCGGCTCGGACATCGCCCGGGTGTATGTCTCGTCGATCGCCGCGCGCACCCATGACTACAGCTGCAGTACGAACAACAACCGGCCGTGCGGCGGGGTCAGCGGGGGGCCGTGCAAGCATCTGTGCGCGCTGGTCGACGAGGCGGTGCTGCAGTACGGGATCGACCGCGTGGCCCGCTATCTCCACGTCGAGGTAGGCCCAGAAAGCGGGGGCGGCGGGGGCGCGGATCTGATGAGCCGTCTGTCGGGCTCGCGCGAGTCCGCGTCGGCGGCCGTGGTGTTCAGCCGCTTCCTGCGGCACCTGGCCTATCTGGAGCTGCCGGACACCACGGCGCCCGTCCCCGAACTGCACTGGTTCCCGGCCACGGAGGCGGTCCGCTGATGCTCGGTGTGCAACTGGCCGAACTGCTCGACGCCGATCCGCCCGGGGTCGCGGAAGCCCTCGACCTGGTGGCCGGTTTCGACGACACGCTCGTCCACGGGCTCGCCCGGCTCGGCGAAGAGCGGTCCGCGGCGCTGACCGCCCTGGCCGGCGCCGTCGCCGCCTCCCCCCTGGGCCCGGCGGTGGCCGAGGCGACCGGGAAGGTCGCCGCCGGCTCCGTCTCGGACGACCATCTGGCGGCCCTGGCGGGCGCGCGCACCGCCCTCCTCGGCGCGGTGCACGACGCCCGGCTGGCCGACCTGGACGCCGCGCTCGGACGCACTAGGGATGCGTGGCAGGAGCCGCCCGCGGCGGCGCCCGCGGCGCGGAGCATGCTCGCCGGATCCCGGTCATGGCTCCGCGAGCTGGCCATCGCGGGCTGGCGGGGCGTCGGCCACGATCTGATATCCGCCGCGGACCAGACCATCGAGGCCCTGCTGGCCGAGCCCGAACTGCGGCGCCTGGCGGTGCTCCTGGACGGCCTGGCGGCGGAGCTGCGCGCGTCCTCCCCGCTCGCGACGGCGGAGCGGCTGCCCGCGCGGCGCTGGGCCGACCTGTGGGCGCGCGCGCTGACGCTGTCATGGGAGGACGACGTCACGGATCTGTCCTGCGCGGCCCCTCCGGTCGAATCGGTGTCGGGGCGGCTGCTGCTCCTCGGCGTGGACGTACACGAGCACGGCACCGCCGTGCAGGCGCAGGTCCACGCGGTCCTGGAGCCCGCCGACGGTGCACCGGCGCGCCTGGTGCGTACGAGCGTGGTCGCCGCGAAGGTCGACACGATCGTCGGCCCGGCTCTGTGGCGGCTGCTGCACGGCCATCCCGTGCTGTTGACCGCGCTGGCGGAGCGCCGTGCCCTGGAGGTCGCCGATCTGCCGCTGCTGCCCGGTGGCGACCTGGTGTGGCACGACGACCGGGCCACCGCGGGCGAGCCCGCGGACCCCTTCGCCACCGCCCGGATCCAGCTCGCCGGCGCGCTCGCGCCGCCGGTCCCGCCGCTGGAGCGCCATCCGGTGCGCATCGCCGAACCGGTGCTGCTGGAGGGGTACACCACGGACGGGAGCGCGCTGGAGCTGGACGGACGGACCCTCCCCGTCGACCTGGACCGGCTGCCCGCCTGCGGGCCGCTGACGCCCGCGCTGGTGGCCGCGTCCTCCGCCTGTATCAGCCTGCTCCGCTGGGACGGCGGGCGCTGGATGGTGCAGCCCTTGGCGGTCCAGGCGACGGTCAAGCGCAAGCCGGTCGAGGTGCACGGCGGCGACTGGGCGCTGGGGATCACGGATCCCAAGGTCGCCAAGGCCGAGGCCAGGGCGGGCGACGCGGTCGCCGTGCTGCGGGAGCGAGCGGGACGGCTGCTGCGGAAATGACCGACATCACGCATGAGACCACGCACGAGATGCCGTACGACACCCCGTACGACGCCGTGCATGACACATCGGTCGGCGGCGCCGACGAGAACCGGCGGCAGGTGCTCTACTGGCGGCTGCTGGCCCGGCTGTTCGACCCCGAGGAGCAGCCCGCGCTGGAGGCCGCGAGTGTGGCCATCGTCGACGACCTCGGGCTGCCGCCCGCCCTGCTGGACCCGGCCGTGTCGGTGGACAGCCTCGTCCAGCGCTTCCCCGACCTGGAGACCGAGTTCCAGGACCTGATGGCGCCCTCGGACGGCGACCAGGTTTCCTCGGGCGAGGACGGCGCCGATCCGGAGGACTCGCGGGAGCAGGTGCGCCGGGCCGCCCTGGTGTCCAAGCTCCTGCTCAATGTGTTCAACACGGGAGCGGGCGATGTGACGGCCAAGCAGCTGGCGGACTGGCAGCGGGACGCGGGCTGGTGCAGGCAGGCGCTGGGCACCGAGGGTGCGGAGGAGCTGAGCGGCACCCTGTCCGCCCTGGAGGGCGAGCTGGTGCGGCGTATGCGGCTGCGCGAGGTGCTGGCCGATTCGACACTGGCCAGAGCGCTGACGCCCAGCATGTCGCTCATCGAGCAGCTGCTCCGGGACAAGGACAACCTCTCGGGCGTCGCGCTCGCCAACGCGAAGGCGCTGATCCGCCGCTACGTCGACGAGGTCGCGGAGGTGCTGCGCACCCAGGTGCAGCAGACGAGCGTGGGCACCATCGACCGGTCGGTGCCGCCGAAGCGCACCTTCCGCAACCTCGACCTGGATCGCACCATCTGGAAGAACCTGACCAACTGGGACCCGGAGAGCGAACGGCTCTATGTGGACCAGCTGTTCTACCGCCACACCGCCAAGCGGACCACGCCCGCCCGGATGATCGTGGTCGTCGACCAGTCGGGGTCGATGGTCGACTCGATGGTGAACTGCACCATCCTCGCCTCTATATTCGCGGGGTTGCCCAAGGTGGATGTCCACCTCGTCGCCTACGACACCCGGGCGCTGGATCTGACCCCTTGGGTGAACGACCCGTTCGAGGTGCTGCTGCGCACCAGGCTCGGGGGCGGTACCGACGGCACCGCCGCGATCGCCCTGGCCCGGCCGAAGATCGCCGATCCCCGTAACACCGTGCTGGTGTGGATCTCCGACTTCTACGACAACCGGGCGCTGATGACCGACTTCGAGGCCGTGCAGCGCTCCGGGGTCAAGCTGATCCCGGTCGGCTCGGTGAACAGCTCGGGGCGGCAGAGCGTGGACCCCTGGTTCCGCGAACGCCTCAAGGATCTCGGCGCGCCCGTGATCTCCGGACATATCCGCAAGCTCGTGTTCGAGCTCAAGAACTTCCTCGCCTAGGAGACCGACGAATGAACGACAACAACATGCTGCGCGCGCCGGCCGAGGTGAAGTACGCCGAAGAGCTCGACTGGCTGGAGTCGATCGACGACGGCCCCAAGCCGTTCTCCTGGCGGCTCAGCCCCCGGATGGTCCGGCTGTTCGTCCTCGGGTCCGAACCCTCCGACGGGCTCGACCGGCAGATCCCGCAGAAGTGGTTCGGCGACCGCAGCTTTGTCGAGCGCAGCATCGTGACGCTCGCCTCGGACCGGGGACTGCTGCTGATCGGCGACCCGGGCACCGGCAAGAGCTGGCTCGCCGAGCTGCTCTCGGCCGCCATCTGCCGTAACTCGACCCTGGTCGTCCAGGGCACCGCGGGCACCACCGAGGACCACATCAAGTACTCGTGGAACGTCTCGATGGTGATCGCCAAGGGACAGTCGCGGGAATCGATGATCCCCTCGCCGATCATGACGGCCATGGAGCGGGGCGTGATCGGCCGCTTCGAGGAACTGACCAGGTCCACCAGCGATGTGCAGGATGCGCTGATCTCGATCCTGTCCGAGAAGTATGTCTCCATTCCGGAGCTCGACGACGACAACATCGTCTTCGCCCAGCCCGGGTTCTCCATCATCGCCACGGCCAACAGCCGTGACCGGGGCGTGAACGACCTGTCGTCGGCGCTCAAGCGCCGGTTCAACTTCGTCCGCATCCCGGTGGTGACGAACAAGCGCAGCGAAGCGGAGATCGTCCGGTTCCGCACCAGTGAGCTGCTGCGCCGGCACCGGATCGAGCTGGAGTTGCCGCCCACGCTGCTGGACATCCTGCTGCAGAGCTTCGCCGATCTGCGTACCGCGTCGGCCTCGGCCACCAGCGACGACGACAAGCTCGAATCGGCGCTGTCCACCGCCGAGCAGATCGGCGTGCTCGAGGACGCCATTCTGCACAGCCAGTTCTTCGGCGACCGCGTCCTCGGCGCGCGGACGCTGGCCGGTTCGCTGGTGAGTTCGCTGGCCCGGCGCAGCCCCGAGGACCTGGCCATCCTGAACAAGTTCTGGCACGGCGTCGTGGAGCCGCGCAGCAAGGACGAGGGCGGGCCCTGGCAGGACTTCCTGGAGGGCGGCCGCGAGACGATCGCGGCCCTGTCATGACGACGGCGAGCCCCCAGAGCCCCGTGAGCACGTCGGCCGGGTCGGGTTCGTCGGGCGGATCGCATCCCTTCGGTGCGCTCCGTGAGCAGCTGCGCGACGCCGCGGCCACCTTCGCCGACGACGCCGGCGCCGTCCCCGGCATCCTGTCGGGCATGGTCGACGACGTCGACCGGGCACTGCGCGAAGAGCTCGAGATCTTCCCGGTGTGCCATCACTCACCGGCCTCGGCGCTGGCCATGGTGCGGCGGCTGCGGGAGAAGCAGCCCAAGGTCATCTATGTGGAGCTGTGCGAGGATCTGCGGCCGCTCCTCGACGAGCTGCGCAACTGCCGCCTCCCCGTGGCACTCCAGGCGTTCGCGACCGACATCGACGGCTTTCCGCCCGACTGGGCGCCGCTCAGTGTGGTGGCGCCCATCACCGAGGCCTCGGCCGAGTACCAGGCCATCGCCTACGCCCTGGACAGCCCGGACGTGGAGCTGATCCTGGTCGACCGCTCCACGGACCATGTCTTCCAGTGGACGCCGCGGGAGCCCGCCGAGCCCGCGGAGGCACCGGCCGCGGCGGGCGGCAGTGCACACGGTGCCGAAGACGACACTGCCCGCCACGACGAGGCCGCCCTGCACGGCGACGCGGTCGGCATCGAGATCGGCGATCTGCGGCCCCGCTTCGCCGAGTTGGAGGCGCATCTGCTCCACCACGGCAAGGTCCGCCACTGGTCCGAGTGGTGGGACCAGTATGTGGAACAGCCTTTGGTCGGCGCGGACTACGACACATACCGACAGGTCATGGTGATGATCGGCAGCCTGTTCCGGCGGCTGCGCCCGGACCGGCACGCACGCGACGCCCCGGACGAGGACCGCGAGCGCTATATGTGGACGCGGATACGCGAACACCTGGCAGCCTCGGGCGCCGACCCTGCGGGGTGCCTGTATGTGTGCGGCGCCTTCCATGCTGCCAGCCCGGTCGAGCAGTTCGGGCTGGCGGCCGAGGGCGAGCCGTACGAGATCAGCCCCCGTACGGAAACCCGCTGGATGTACGGGCTCATCCCGTCCAGCCACTCCGCCATCGAGGCGCAGTTCGGACTGGCCCCGGGGGCGGTGTCGATCGCCTCGGCGACCTGGGCCAAGGCGCTGAAGCGCAGCGGTGTCGCCCCGTTCCGCCCGGCGGGCGAGAAGGGAGGGAAAAAGAAGCGGGCGGTGCGCGGGCGTGCCGCGCAGCCCTCCGCTCCGGGTTCTCCGGAGGGGGTCGCGGACCGGCTGTCCGGGTTCCTGGCCACCCCGCCGGTGCTGGACGACCTCGACGAGGCCGAGCTGCTGGGGTGGTGTGTCGACATCGTCGGACTGGCGCGCCGCAATGGCTATCTCGCCAGCACGGCCGACGCCATCGCGGTGTTCGAGACCTCCATCCTGCTGGCCGGGATGCGTGGCCGCGGCCGCCCCACGCCGTACGACTTCGAGGACGCCGCGGTCACCTGCATCGAGAAGGACACCGTGCCGGGCCGCCGCGATGTGCGCCGGCTGTGCGAGATCCTGCTGGGCGGCGACCGCATCGGCGCGGTGGGCTATGACGCGCTTCCGCCGCTGGCCCGCGATGTGCTGGACCGTCTGGAACCGCTCGGGCTCAATCTCCAGGCGCGGACCAACCAGCGCGCGTTGCTCGATCTGCAGGCCGCCCCGGAGCTCAAACCCTGCTCCGACCTGCTGTGGATCCTGCGCCGACTACTGGGGGACATGGCCCGTCCGATCATGGGCGCCCGCAGGCTGGGCGAGCGGTCGATCCAGGAGAGCTGGGACCTGGCCATCGGCCGCAACCAGCGCTCTCTCGTCGAGCTCGGCTACGAGGGCGTCACCATCGAGCAGGTGCTGGAGCAGCGGCTGCGCCGCGACGCCTGGGCGCCCGAGGCCACCGCCGCGACCGCGCTCGAAGCCGTGGAAGAGGCGATCCTCTATCTGGGCAGCCGCCGGCTCGCCGACGAGCTCGGGGCGCGGGCCGTGGAGCTGCTGACCGCGGAGCGCACCGTGGACGGCGCGCCTCGGGTGCTGCGCCAGATCCGCCGGTTGCTGGCCCACTACCGGGCCGCGGAGCCAGAGCTGCCGCGCTGGTGCGAACGGTTCGTCACGGCGGGCTATGCGCACTACTGCACGCTGCTGCCGACGGCCTTCGCGGACGAGGCCACGGGGCTGCGCCAGGTGACGGCCATGCTGGGCTTCCTGTTCGAGATGGAGAGCTTCGCGCTCTCGCTCGGGTGTGACCACACCCAGCTCGAACTCGCCGTGCGGCAGTCGCATCCCGAGGCGCCCGACAAGGTCGCGCTGGTGTGGGCGGCCCGGTCGCGGCTCGGCCTGATGTCCTCGGCCGAGCTGCGCTCGCGCTGCGCCGAACTGCTGGCCAACCCGCTGGTCATCCCGGCGTTCCCGCGCTATATGAGCGGGTTCGTACAGGCGCTGGAGCCGGTGCCGACGCTGACGCCCTTCGTGGTCGAGCAGCTGTCCAAGGCCTTTGCGCGCCTGCCCGACTCGGTCCTGCTCCCCTGGCTGCCCAAGCTGATCACGACCCTGCGCGACGGTGCGCGGGAGCTGGTGCCGGTGCTGGTGCGCGAGGCGGGCCGCACCTTCCCGGCCGCGCTGCCCGCGGTCGACGCGTGGGTGCCGCCGTGGTCGGCGCGGCCGACGGCATCAATGGTGCAGCCAGGCGGTGCTGACGCGGCGCCGGGCGGGGTGGTCGCGCGGTTGCTGGCCGCCCATCCGGCGACCTGTGACGCCGTCGCCGGATCGCTCGGGTACGACGCGGGGTGGCGGACCGCCGAGCCCGGCGACGGCGGGGCGCAGCGGCTGGTGGCGGGTGAGTTGCTGACCCGATATCCGCAGACCGCGGACGCCGTGGCCGCACTGCTGGATCTGCGGCCGGTCGGCTAGCGAGTGCGCGGGCGCGACCGGTCGGGTGTCGGGGGACACCGCCGGCCGCGCCCGTGCGGCCGTGTCCCGGGTCTGCATGCCGGAAGGGGCCCCGGCGTAGGGCCCCTTCCGGGTCATCCGGCAGTGACGCCGCCCAGCGCGCCGATCCACGCCCGGATCGCCTCGGCCGTGGTGTGCGCGTGTTCCTCCAACAGGCTCCAGTGGCTGCCGGGGACGTCCACGGTGTCGTACGGCTCCCGCCAGGAGGTCTGCCCGCCCCCGTCCCGCGCCTCACCATCGCCGTGGGTCAGCAGCTCCGGCAGCGGATCGGTGGCGCGGACCAGCAGCGTGGGGACGTCCGTCGGCTCCGGGCGCCAGCCGCGGGCCATACGGGTGTAGGCCCCCAGCGCGGCCATGGACACATCGTCCACCGCGGCGTCGAACCGCTCGCCCATCTCCAGGGGGTATCGGGCGGGCATGGCGAGCAGCCAGCGCGCATCCTCGCGCTCCGGTGTGACGTGGTAGGTGTCCACGACGACGAGGCCGGCGGGCGGGGTGCCGGTCGCCGCGAGCCGGGCGGCCACCGCGTGTGCCGGGTAGCCACCCATCGAGTAGCCGAGGACGACGTACGGCCGGTCGCCGAGGTGTTCACGCACGGTGGCGACGTGCAGGTCGACGAACGTGTCCCAGTCGCGCGGGACCGCCTCCCCGTGCAGAACGCCGGGGTGTTGAAGCTCGAAGACGTCGCGCTCGCCGGCGAAGCAGGAGGCCAGCGGCCCGTACCAGGACCCACTGGGGGTGGCGGAGAAGCCTGGGAAGCACACCAGCGCGGGCGCCTCGGCGCCCTTGGTGGCCTCCCCGCCCTTGGCCAGGCGCAGCGGGGCGAGGGCGTGCCGGGCGCCGTCGGCGGGGTCGAACACCGGCATGGCGAGGGAGGCGGTCACCAGCAGATGCATCGCCGAGACCACATCGCCCATCTCGCACACCCGCCGGTAGAGGGAGCCCAGCGTCTGCGCCGCCCGCCTGCCGTGGGGCCGGTCGGGCGCGGACACCGGATCGGGCCGGGGCGTTTCGGGCTCGGCGGCCGCCTCTTCGGTCGGGGGCGGCCCATCGCCCAGCGAATCGCTCAACTTCGTGTACAGATGGTCGGCCAGCTCCCGGGCGCTGGGCCGGTCGAACGCGATGGTGGCGGGCAGCCGTACGCGCGTGTGGATGATCAACTGGTTGCGCAGCAGCACTCCGGTCAGGGAGTCGAAGCCCAGCTCGGCGAAGGGCTGCTCGGCGCCCACGGCCGACGCGTCCGGGTGACCGAGCACCAGGGCGGCCATCTCGCGGACCAGTTCCAACAGCGCGGGTGCGCGTTCGGCGACGGGCAGCGCCGCCAGTCGTTCCCGCCAGGAGCCCTCCTCCCCGCCGGGGGCCTGACCCGTGTCCGCCGCCGCGCCGTCGTCCCCGGGCCGGGCGACCGGGCGAGCCGGGCGCAGCAGTCCGCGCAGCGGGGGCGGGACCGGCGGCCCGGCGGGTGTGGCCGGGCGGGAACGGTCCAGGG
>NZ_MUNE01000461.1 GCF_002154605.1 Streptomyces milbemycinicus
TCCGCCCGCATCGCGGCGACCCCTTCGCGCGGGAGGTCGCCGCGATGCGGGCGGAGATCGTCGAGTTCGTCACCCATCTGCTCCGGACGGCCGTGCGGGAGCACGGATGCGGGGCGGCGCGGACGGGGCGGATGACCGGCGGCGAGGCGGCTGGGCTCGCATACGCACTGGTAGGCGCGGCGGAGTCGCTGGCCGAGTGGGCAGGCGGCCGGGCGGACGGGGGGCCTTCGGCCGAGGAGGCGGCGGCCACGCTGATGAACTTCGCCTGGGCGGGGCTTGGCAACCTGCTGCGGGGCGAGCGCTGGTCGCCCGGCGAACGCGTAGGGGCGTAGGCGCGGCGCTCAGCCGATGTGGGCCCTGGCGTACAGCGCCGAGGGGTCCTTGGCCCGGGAGACCGCCGAGGGGTGCGTATGCCGCTGGGCGGTCGGATGCGCGACGCCCTTCTCCCACACCGTGGACATATCGGTGCCGCTGTCCGAGCCGCCCTCCGCGGGGGACAGGTCCACCGGGTGGAAGTTGGACGGGGCGGTGTGCCAGCCGTCCGGGGCGAGCCGGGTGGCCAGGACATAGGTCCTGCCCACCTCGAGCGCGGGGGCCTCGCCCACCACGATCCGCTGCCGCCGCAGCGGATCGTCGCCGCCCTCCTGGGCGACCCGTACGCTGCCGCTCACCTCGCCCTTGAGGGTGTTGCGCACCTCGACCCGGTAGGTGGTCCACAGCAGCCGGTCGCCGTTCGTACGCCGCAGTCCCTCGCGCGCCGTGACCTTGCCGATGAACACGTCGTCGGCCCAACCGGAGGCGAATTCCGGGGTGTCGAGCCGTACCGCGTAGGTGGGGTGGTAGTGGGTGGTGCCGTACGGGACGGTGAACCACGCGGCCGCGCCGCCGCCGAGGGCCAGGACGGCCGAGCCGAGCGCGATCGCCCTGGTGCGCGCGCCTGCGCGCGCCCTGCGCTTCGTATGCGCCGTGCGCGCTGCTCCGCTGGGGTGAAGATCGGTGAACACGGCGCCGTTCACACCCAGATGGCCCGGTAGGCCGCGATGTCATCGGCCGACGGGGTGCCGGCGGTGCGGGTGTCGTCGCAGTACATGACCGCGCTGGTGTCGGTGTGGTGCCCCAGCCTGAGCGCATGGCCGAGTTCGTGGGTGACCACGCCGTTCTTGGTCTCGGCGGAGTAGTCCTTCAGGAAGTGGTCGTTGAGGACGATGTCGTCGGAGCCGAGGTCGTGGGGCTCCCACAGGCCGGACCAGCCGACGTCGCTGCGGTCGACGTCGGTCGCGTCCACATCCGCGTACGCCGTGCCCGTATCGGGCCGGATGTCGACTTTGCCCAGCGCGTTCCAGGCGGCGCGCGCCCGGTCCCACTCCGCCGTGTACTTGGTGTGCAGATCGTAGGTCAGCTCCGAACCGTCCACGGATCCGGCGGTGTTCGGGGCGTCCTCGCAGGCCGCGAAGGCCGGGGGAGCGGGCAGCCCGGCGCACAGCCCCGCCGTCAGCGACGCGGTCGTCAGAAGGCGTACAGGGAGGCGGACAGGGACACGTATAGGGAGACGTATCGCCATGGGCACTTACCGTTCCTGAAGACTGAGCGGGAGTGAGTCCTGTTGCCAGGGCTCATGCTCAGCCGGACGCCCCGAACGGTGTTGGGCGTTCTGGTCCACCGCGTTCGCTCCGCGTCCGGCGCGCACGGATCGTGTCCGTGGTCCGGGGACGCGGGGGCGGATTCCCTCGCGCGCTGGGGTGCCCGGTCGGGCCTGGACGGTCCGATGCCCGCACCCATCGCTCTGGTGGGTGCGGGGCGGTGCCGTCCGTCGCCGGATCGGGTGCCCCAGGGCGCGCCTGCCGATCGCCACGGCGGCAGCATCGTGGCGAGTGGTCTTCCTGGTCTTGGTCGTGAGGGGCTTCTGCCAGTGCTGGGCGCCCCACTTGCTGGTGTAGGCCGGGTCGACGGCGACGATGGTGATGCCGAGTTCGACCGCCATCGACACCAGCCGGACCCGCAGCTTGCTGACGGGCATGCCGGAGATGAGGTTGCGGAACCGTTTGCGGCCGCCGTGCTTCTCGCGGGTGGTCTCCGCTTGGAAGTCGAGATCCTCGATCGCGACCGCGAGACCGTGGCGCTTGGCCCAGTGCAGCAGGCGGATCAGGGCGTGGCGGACCTGCGCGTCGCGGTGTTCGGCGGTGCCGGACAGGTCGTATGCGAACCGGAGTGGTTCGCCGGTGGGGTTGCCGTGCTGGTCGAGGCGCCAGGCGGCGAGGTGGTCGGCGTTGGTGTCCACCCCGATCAGACCGTTCGCGCGGGCCGCCTCCAGCGGCACGGTTTGGACCGGTGGCATTGTCCAGGATGCGGTGAGATACCAACGCCCGCGGGCGGTGTCCTCGTGGATGCGGTAGGCGACGGCTCGGTTGGCGGTGACGCGGTCGGCCCACTGCTCGCCCCGGTGCGCGAACGCCGCGCGGGCGGTGAGCACGTATCGGCCGTGCGGCGCGTTCGCCAGGTACGCCAGCGGTGCCGGGAGCTTGATCGAGACCTCGCCGCCGGGTGTGACACGGATGGTCTCGTTGCCAAACCTTTTACCGGACTCGCCGTCGGCCCGCAGGAACCGGCGCCCAGCCTCCCACCGCTTGCGCCACTCGGCCTCGGCGAACTGAGCTTCCTGCAGGTGGTGCCGGGTGTTCAGCAGCCGTTTGCCGCCACGCACCACATGCACCCGCCCGGCCTCACGGTGGATGCTGCCTGCCCAGCGCGAGGAGGATCCCTCGGTCAGGACACGCTTGCGCTGCGCCCACTGTTCAGTGTCGTGCTTCAGTCCGGCCGAACACCGCACCTTCAGATCATGGGAAGCGAGCGAACCAAGCAGGTCGCCGACCAGGCGAAGCACCTTCTCGTCCGGGGCGGTCAGGTGCCCCAGCCGGGTACGGATCGCGACCCCGCAAGGGGCGGGTACCAGGAACGGCGCCGCCACCTCTCGCAGTCCACTCACCCCTGCACCCCGGCCAGTGTCGAAGAAATCCGTCACCACACCCAACGACCACCACTGGCAAAGGTCACATATTCGATGCAAGAACTCCCGTTCCCCACCCGGGGAAGTGTGCCTGCCGCTGCCCGCAGGCTCACTCATACGTGCCAGAACACGCCCAAGTGCCGTCGCTCGCACCTGTTCACAACCCCTCGTTGGTGTACGGCCCGAGGGCATCAACGTAAACAGGCACCGCCACACGGCGCACTCGCACAGGTCTGCCTGGGCGAATCAAAGGATGGTTACTCTGAGGTAAGGTTACTGAGGGGTCGGGAGTTGTCATGCCACAGCGGTCAGCGCCTCCCGCGCCCGCCCTCACTCCACCCGAACTGCAGGCAATGGGCGGCCGGATACGGCAGGCCGCTGTACGAACCGCTGGTCTACTCCGGATCCGGGACGTTCTCGGCGGCAAGGTGCGCCATGTGATCTGCGGCCGCTCCCCGCTCGGCCGCCGCCTCGCGGCCTTCTAAGCTGCGGCGGGCGGTGGTCGCCCGGGACTTCGCCGAGGAGATCGAGGCGCTGTACGCGGCGGAGAATGCGAAGAACGCGAAGATCGCGGAGGACGCGGAAAACAATGCCGGAATCTGAAGTGAATAAACGATTAAGTGAATAGGGAAGATTTCAAGGTCGGAAACGAGGCAGGAGCCCCGGCCTCCGCCGAAGCGGAAACCGGGGCTCCTTGGGTACTGCTTACTCAGGCCGCGCTGACGTTCTCCGCCTGCGGGCCCTTCGGGCCCTGGGTGACGTCAAAGGTAACGGCCTGGTTCTCCTCCAGGGAGCGGAAGCCAGACGCGTTGATCGCGGAGTAGTGAACGAAGACATCGGGGCCGCCGCCGTCTTGGGCGATGAAGCCGAAGCCCTTCTCGGCGTTGAACCACTTGACGGTTCCGGTAGCCATAAGCCCTCCTTGGGCCAAAGGGTTGCCCTGCTCCAGAACCTGCAAGAAGTCTGAAAATCTACAAAAGCCCGCGGTTACATGCTCCGCAGGCTTTGTACTGCAAGGAAACCAAACTGCAACTTGCGGTGAGCTTAGCACGCTGCGTGTGCACGGGGAAAGAGCCGAAGATCACGAATTCGAGGGGTTTCCCTGGTCGGCCGATTGGATAGAACCCCAGGTCGGGGCGCGCTGCCCCGGCCCCCGCGGCGCCTCCCGGACGGCCCCCGCCGCCGTCGTCCGCGACGTGCGGGGCTAGCCTCCGTATGTGGACAATTCACCGAGTTCCCCCGCCCGGAGTACATACGACGCCACGACCGCCGAAGGCGGCGCCCACCCGCCCCGCCGCCGGACCCGGCCGAGGGTCGGCCACATCCAGTACCTCAACTGTCTGCCCCTCTACTGGGGCCTGGCGACCAGCGGTGCCCTCCTGGACGTCGAGCTCACCAAGGACACCCCGGACGCCCTCAACGACAAGCTGGTCCGCGGCGATCTCGACATCGGCCCGATCAGCCTGGTGGAGTTCCTGCGCAACGCCGACGACCTGGTGGCGCTGCCCGATATCGCGGTCGGCTGCGACGGGCCCGTGATGTCCTGCGTGATCGTCTCACAGCTGCCGCTCGAGCAGCTGGACCGGGCCCGGGTCGCCCTCGGCTCCGCCTCGCGCACCTCCGTACGGCTGGCGCGGCTGCTGCTCGCCGAGCGCTACGGGATCACCCCCGACTACTACACCTGCCCGCCCGACCTCAGCCTGATGATGCAGGAGGCGGAGGCGGCGGTGCTGATCGGCGACGCGGCGCTGCGCGCCAATCTGCACTACGCCCCGAAGCTCGGCCTCCAGGTCCATGACCTCGGGCAGATGTGGAAGGAGTGGACCGGGCTGCCGTTCGTCTTCGCGGTGTGGGCGGCGCGCCGCGAGTACATGGAGCGGGAGCCGGAGATCGTCAGCAAGGTGCACGAGGCGTTTCTCGACTCCCGGGACCTGTCCCTGGTGGAGGTCACCAAGGTCGCCGAGCAGGCGGCGCGCTGGGAGGCGCTGGAGGCGTCGGTCCTGGAGCGCTACTTCACCACCCTCGACTTCAGCCTGGGCGAGCGTCAGCTGGAGGGCATCGCCGAGTTCGCGCGCCGCACCGGCCCGGTGGCCGGCTACCCCGCCGACGTACGGGTGCGCCCGGCGGACCTGGGCTCCCGCCCGGGTGAAATGGCCGTCTGACCGCCCTGGGAAGCGGTGTAACGGCTTGGTGCGCATCGGGTTCCGCTCCCGGCGTTATGTCCGGGGCAGGACCTAAGCTGGAGCGGCGCAGGCGAGGGGGGAGCGACGGGATGGAGCCGCTGGGAGCGGAGGATCCACAGGTCATCGGCGCATACCGACTGCTCGGGCGGCTCGGCTCGGGCGGTATGGGCCGGGTCTTCGTGGGGCGTAGCGCGGGCGGCCGGACCGTGGCCGTGAAGGTCGTGCACGCACACTTCTCGCTCGACCACGAGTTCCGCGCCCGGTTCCGGCGCGAGGTGGAGGCCGCGCGGCGGGTCGGCGGGGAGTGGACCGCGCCGGTCCTGGACGCCGATCCGGACGCGCGCGTCCCATGGGTGGCCACGGGCTATGTGGCGGGCCCGTCCCTGAGCCAGGCCATCGCCGACGAGGGGGCGCTGCCCGAGCCGTCCGTACGGGCCCTGGGCGCGGGGCTGGCGGAGGCGCTGGTCGCCGTGCACGCCCTGGGCCTGGTGCACCGCGACGTCAAGCCGTCCAACGTGCTGCTCGCCCTGGACGGTCCGCGCCTGATCGACTTCGGCATAGCGCGGGCCACGCAGGGCACGGTGTCCCTGACCTCGACCGGCGCCTCGATCGGCTCGCCCGGCTATATGGCGCCCGAGCAGATCCTGGGCAAGGGCGTGGACGGGGCGGCCGACGTCTTCTCGCTCGGCGCCGTGCTGGCGTACGCGGCGACGGGTGAGCCGCCCTTCCTGGGCGACAGCTCGGCCGCGCTGCTCTACAAGGTGGTCCACGAGGAGGCCCGGCTCGGCCGCGGGCTGACCGGAGAGCTGCGGGACCTGGTCGCCGCCTGTCTGGCCAAGGACCCGGCCGC
>NZ_MUNE01000462.1 GCF_002154605.1 Streptomyces milbemycinicus
GGGCACGACGGGATCACCTGCTGTTTTCGCTGACGGGGAAACTCACGGGGAAGCTGACAAGACTAATGCGGCGGCGTCACCCGGCCGAACCGATCAAGCAACCGATCGGCCGTGGTCAGCGTCAGTCCAGTCGGACAGCGGAGAAAGCGGTGGACGGATGGGTGCCGGAGAGCGGGTACGGAGAGCCGTGCGGGCCGTGCGGGCGCGGCTGCGGCTCCCCAGGACCCGGCGCGGGCAGCGCCGCGCCGTCCAGGTGGTGATGGCGTTGAGCGTGGTCGCGCTGCTGCCCGCGACCTGGCTGCGGCTGGCCACCGACGCCCGGGTCCGTACGGTCGCGGACGTCCCCAGCGCCCCGGTGGCGGTGGTCTTCGGCGCCGGGCTGTGGAACGGCGAGCCGTCCCCGTATCTGGCGCACCGCCTCGACGCGACCGCCGAGCTGTACGAGCGGGGCAAGATCCGCGCGATCCTGGTGACCGGCGACAACAGCCGGCACGACTACGACGAGCCGGACGCGATGCGCGCCTATCTCGTCCGGCACGGCGTGCCTGACCAGCGCATCGTCAGCGACTACGCCGGGTTCGACACCTGGGACTCGTGCAGCCGCGCCGAGCGGATCTTCGGCGTGCACCGGGCGGTGCTGGTGAGCCAGGACTTCCATATCCGCCGGGCGCTGGCGCTGTGCGAGGCGGCGGGCATCGACGCGTACGGGGTCGGCGTCGCCGAGCCGCACGATGCGACGTGGCTCTTCGGCGGGGCCCGGGAGGCCGTCGCGGCGGGCAAGGCCGCGCTGGACGCGACCTTCAAGCCGGATCCGCACTTCCTGGGGCCGCGCGAGCGGGGGATCGACAAGGCGCTGGCGGGCTCCGGTTCCCGCTGAGTCGTACCTCAGTCGATCGTCGTCTGTTCCACCACCCACGCCAGGTAGTCCTCGCTGCCCTGTGTGATCGGCGTCGCGATGATCTCCGGTGTCTCGTAGTCGTGTGCCTCGCGGAGGTGCGCCTCCAGCTCCCCGTACCGCGCCGCGGTGGTCTTGAACAGCACCTGCCACTCCGCGGCCGTCTCGATCTCACCCTGCCACCGGTACACCGACGTCACGGGCTGGCTGATCTGCGCGCAGGCCGCGAGCCGCGCGGTCACGGCCCCTCGTGCCAGTGCCTCGGCCTTCTCGGGGGTGTCGGTGGTGGTCAGTACGGTCAGGAAGTCGGCCACGGCAGAAGAGCCTTTCTGTGCCTCGTCTATTTCCCGGCTGTGCGACTGGCGCGCAACACGTTAGCCGGTGACGATTGAGGTGACCCGGCGACGATCAGACACGGCCGATCGAGGACAACCATGGACGACCTCACCGCACTCGCACGTCACCACCTGGACCGGGCCAAGACCGAGCCCCACGGCCGAAGCTCACATCTCTTCCTGCACGACGGGCCGCTGCGGCAGAGCGTGATCGCCATGGTCGCCGGCTGCGAGCTCGAAGAGCACAACGCGCCCCCGGCGGCCAGCCTGCAGGTGCTGCACGGGCATGTCCGGCTGACCGCGGGCAAGACCGGTCACGTCCGGCTGGAGCTCATCGCGGGGCAGGTGCAGCGCATCCCTCAGGAGCGCCACGCGCTGGTGGCGGTGGAGGACTCGGTGGTGCTGCTGACCGCCGTGACCGCCACGGTGGGCTGCCCCACCCCCACCGAGGAGGCCGCCGCGCACCATCACATGGCGCGCCCCCATATGGCGGGCTGATCCGCCATACGGGGGCGCGGGGGCTCACTCCGGTCTCAGCCCGTGACCGGGGCGAGCTGGACGCGGTCGATGTTCGGGGCGTACGAGCTCGCGTTGGAGAACGTCAGCGTGTTCGCGCCCTTGGCCAGGTCGACCGGGACGCCGACGCTCCAGTAGTCGTTCCAGGTCCAGGTGTTCTTGAACGTGACGCGCTGGGCCGCGCCGCTCCCGACCGCGATATCGGCGGTCCGGGAGATGATGTTGGTGTTGTACTGGTGGCCGTCCGCGCGCTGGTTGTTGGCGTAGTGGACGATCAGCATGTAGCGGCCCGCCGAGGGGGCCTGGACGGTCAGCTTGAGGTTGTTGGCCGCGCCGGCGCCGAGCGAGCCGACGTAGGCGCCGCCCGAGGCGTATTCGCTGGAGGTCGTGGCGGCGACCCCGCCCAGGGTGCCGCTCTCGGCCTCGTACGAGGCGAGTCCCGTGGTGTCGCCCGCGCCCGTGGCGTCGAGGGAGGAGAGCCGGACGGCGGAGCCGGTGGCGGAGGCGGCGGTGACGCGGTTGTTGCCCGCGGTGAGGAAAAGCCGCAGGGCCCGCTCGGGAGCGGTGGTCGTGGTGGTGCCGTACAGGGACAGCTTGACGGGGGCGCCGGAGCCGCGCGGGGTCAGGGTGTAGTAGCCGTCGCGCGGCGCGTACACATCGAAGACCGCGGCGTCCGGGCCGTCGAGCTCCAGGGATCCGGTGCCGACGCCGGCCGCCGAGGAGTAGTCGTAGCGGGGGCTGCCGGAGGGGTCGGCCAGAGTGGCCTCGTACGAGACGGACGAGGCGGCCGGGGTGGTGGCGGCGGTCAGGTCGATCTTGTCGAGGGTGACCTCGCCCTTGTCGTGGGCCAGGGTGAGGGTGTGGCGGCCCGCGCCCAGCCGGACGGTCAGGTGCTGGATGCCGCGGTAGGTCCAGTTGAGTGTGGAGGGGTAGGTGACCGTCTGCTCCTCGGCCGAAGCAGGCCGGCCGTCGATGGTCAGGGTCTGGGTGGAGGGGGCACCGGCCTGGTTGCCGTAGAAGATCGCCAGGTCGTAGTTGCCGGTCTTGGGGGCGTCGACGTCGAAGGCGACCTTGCTGGTGGGCTTGTTGAGGGAGCCGACGTCCTTGGTGCCGGAGGCGGCGTAACCGTTGGCGTTGGAGACGGTGCCCTGGGTGTAGACCTGGCCGTCGGTGATGGTCGCCCGCACCGGGTCCTCAGCCTCGTACGACGCGCTCCACGGCACGTCGGCGGCGCGCGGGGTGCCGGTGCCGGCCGGGGTGAGCGTGATCCGGTACGCGGACATCACCTTCATACCGGTCAGCGGCACGGTCACCGAGCCGTCCGCGCCGACCTTGACCTCGCTCCGGGACAGCACGCGCGGCGGTGCGGCCGCGCCCTCGTAGCCGGACCATTCGGCCTCGGAGACGGTCGCCACCACGCGCGAGCCGAACAGGTCGCGGTCGACATGCTGGACCGCCACGTCCGCGGCGCCCGCCGAGCCGCCCACGAGGATCTGCGCCTGCTTGCGGGACGGGTCGTACGAGGCCAGGCCCTGGAGGGTGTCGATGGCGTTGGCGGTGGGCGGGGTGACCTTGACGGTGCGGCCGGTCATCCCGGCGTACCAGCGGAAGAACCACCAGCCGCCGTTGGGGATGTTGGACCGTACGACATTGCCGCTGAGGTTGCCGGCGGCGTCCCAGTAGGCCTGGTTGGCGTACACCTTGTTGCGCTCGAACATCGACACCCACTGGACCAGCTGGCCCGGGACGGACAGGTCGCGGCGGTTGGCGTACTCGTCGATGCTGATCGGGCGCGGCGAGATCCCGACGCTCTTCTCCAGCGCGCGGTAGTGGTCGTAGTGGGACTGGAAGTCCTTCAGCGAGCCCGACGACAGCTCATGCCAGGTCATCACATCCGGCAGCACGTTGTTGGCCTTCGCCCAGGTCAGGAACTCCGGGAGGAAGCGGGTGTCGTAGCCCGCCTCGTTGGGGCCGGCGATCCGGGCGGTCGGGTCGATGGAGCGGATGCGCTGGTAGACCGTCTTCCACTCGGCGAAGAAGCGGTCCCGGCCCTTCTGGTAGGCGGCGGGGTCGGAGGAGTCGAGCTTGTACCAGATCTGGTCGGGCTCGTTGAACGGCACATAGACGAACCGCTCGCTGTGCGGCGCGCCCGCCACATCCTTGGCCATCTTCTCGACCTTGGGGAGGTAGTCGTCGATCCCCAGGTCCTGGTACGGCCACTGGGTGTACATGTCCTGGAGCAGGATGTAGACGTCGTCCCCGCCGTTGCGGAAGAAGGACTTGGAGACCGTCAGCGCGTCCCCGTTGGGGTGCTGTGCTCCGCCCTCCGGCTTCTGCGAGATGGTGGTCAGCTTGAGCGGGGCGAGGGCGGCGTCGCTGGGCACGCCGTCGTCGCTCAGCCCGTACAGCGCCCCGTTGGCGCCGTGCAGCACCGGGCCCTCGCTCGCGGCGAGGTCTACGGCGATGCGCTGGGCCTGAGCCTGAGCCTGGGCCGCCTTGGACTGTCCGGCCTTATCGGTGTCGGCGTGCGCGGCGCCGGGCAGCGTGGCGGCGATCAGCGCCGCCGCCCCGGCTATCACGGTGGTGAGGGCTCGTCGCTTTCTCATCGGAACTCTTCTCACAGGACCTCCAGTTACTCCAGTTACTTGACGGCTCCACTGGTGATTCCAGAAACGATCTTTCGCTGGGCAATCAGGAACACCGCGACCATGGGCAGGCTCATGACCACCACATAGGCGAAGACCAGATGCCAGTTGTTGAGGTAGAGCTGTGCGCTGGCGACCTTGTAGAGGCCCAGCGGCAGCGTCGCCTTGTCCCCTCCGCCCAGGACGAAGAAGGCGTAGAAGATGTCGCTCCAGGCGTAGAGCATGACCATGATCGTCGCGGTGGCGATCACGGGGCGCAGCAGCGGCAGGATGATCCGCGCGAAGACGCGCAGCGGCGAGGCGCCGTCCATCCGCGCGGCCTCCTCCAGCTCCAGGGGGATGGTGCGGATGAAGCCGGTCATGAAGAAGATCGACGTGGACAGATACATCCCGGTGTAGACGGCGATCATGCCGGGGCGGGTGTTGGCCAGGCCCAGCTGCCGTAGCTCCATGACGATGGTGATCACGGCGGGTGGCAGCAGCAGCCCGCTGATGGTGAGGGCGTACGCGGCCGACACCAGCCGCCCCCGGCGCCGGGCGAAGACCCAGGCGGCGCCCGCGCCCAGCACCAGGACCAGCACCACCGAGGGCGCCACGACCAGCAGGCTGTTGACGAAGCCGCGCACCATCTCGCCCTCGCTGAGGGCCCGGTCGTAGTTGGCGGCGGGCTGCCAGTGTCCTGGCAGGTCGAGGTTGGGCTTGACGGCTTCGCCCTGGGGTTTGGCCGAGGTGGCCAGGACCAGCCACAGCGGTACGCCGACGGCGAGCGCGGCGAGCAGCAGGACGAGGGCGGGGCGTGCGTACCGCCAGACCCGGGCGGTCGGAGTCATGACCAGCGCACTCACAGCATCTGCTCCCTTCGGCGCAGTCCGACCACCAGCGGGATCGCGACGGCCACGACCACCAGGAAGAGCACCAGGCTCATCGCGGACGCCTGCGCGTACAGGCCCTGTCCGAAGACCCGGAACATGTAGATGTTGAAGACCTCGGTGGAGGACGCCGGGCCGCCGCCCGTGGTCGCCTGCACGATGTCGAAGGTGTTCATCGAGCCGATCAGCGCGGTGGTCACATTGAAGGTGACCGCGGGCGCGAGCATCGGGAAGCGGATCGACCAGAACGTCCGCCAGGCGCCGGCGCCGTCGACCTTGGCGGCCTCCAGCATGTCGCCGGGGATGCCCTTGAGCCCGGCGAGGTAGATGAGCATGGCCAGCCCCATCCACTTCCATCCGTGAATGGCGCTGACCAGCACCATCGTCCAGGTGGTGGAGCCGAGCCACGGAATGTCCGTGCCCAGGAGCTGGTTGACCGCGCCGTCCTGGTCGAGCAGGGCCTGGAAGACATAGCCGACGGCGAGCGCGGAGATCAGCACGGGCAGGAAGAACACCGCGCGGAAGAAGCGGTTGAAGCGGGTGTCCTGCTCCAGCAACAGGGCCAGCACCAGCCCGAAGACATTCTGGAAGAGCGCCGCGAGCACCGCGTACACCAGGGTGGTGCGGATGGCGCGGAGCAGCGAGCCGTCGTCGGCGATGGTGGTGAAGTTGTCGAGTCCGGCGAAGGAGATGCCGGTGTGGTACGCCGACCAGTTGGTGAACGGGTAGAAGAAGTTCAGCAGGTTCGGCAGCAGGAAGAAGCCCGCGAAGACCACCACGGCCGGCAGCGCGAACCACCAGGGATGGTGCACGGCCGCTCTGGACAGCCGCCCCACGCTCTTCCGCTGCCCGCCCCTTTTGCCTCCGCTGCCCCCGGCGGCCCGGGCGCGCGTACGTATGGCGGTGTCTGCCACGGCTGGCCCTCCTCGCTCAGAAGCCCGGAGCGCTCTGGGCCTTGGCCACCTGGGCGAACTGGTCCTGCACCCATTTGGCGACCTGCTTCGGCGACTTCTTGCCGTAGATCATGTCGCCGAGGGCGAGGTGCAGATCGGGGGCGACGATGGCCTTGGCCTGGAACACCCCGATGGCCTTGGGCAGTTGGGCGACCTGGGCCTTGGCGGTCTGGGGCAGGCCGTCGGGGGTCGGCACGGACGGCTCGATGGAGGGGATCTTCATCGTCTTGATGTAGTCCGCGTAGTCGGGGCCGAGCCAGAAGGCGAGGAACTGGCGGGCGGCGTTCTGCCGCTTCTCGTCACCGGTTTTGAAGGCGACGACGCCGTTCGTCTGGTCCGGGGAGTACAGGCCGGTGGCGCTGGAGTTGGCGATGGGGAACCAGCCGAGCTTCTTGTCGATCTCGGCGGTGCTGTGCTTGGCCTGGATCTGGCTCTGGAAGGACGTGACGTTGAGGACCATGCCCGCGTCGCCGTTCCAGAGGGCATCCGCGGAGTCGGTGAAGGTGCCGGTCCGGTAGTTCTTCTGGGCGAGCCCGGCGCCGAGCAGCTTGTCCTTGTAGGTGGTGATGGCCTTGACGACGGTCGGGTCGGTCCATTTGTTCTCGTTCTTGTTGAGCCCTTCCCACCACTGCTTGTCCAGGTCGGTCAGCTGCACCTGGACCTGCCACTGCAGCGGCCACTTGTCGCCGCCCACCTCGTAGAAGGGCGCGGTGTCCGGCACCTTGGCCTTGATGCGATGGCCGAGGGCGAGCAGTTCCGCGTAGCTCTTGGGGAAGTCCTTCTCGGCGATGCCCGCCTTCTTGAAGACGTCCTTGTTGTAGTAGACGCC
>NZ_MUNE01000463.1 GCF_002154605.1 Streptomyces milbemycinicus
TCAGAACCAACACAGTGGACGCGAGCAACTGAGGACAAGCCCTCGGCCTATTAGTACCAGTCAACTCCACCGGTCACCCGGCTTCCATATCCGGCCTATCAACCCAGTCGTCTACTGGGAGCCTTACCCTCTTATAGAGGTGGGAGTCCTCATCTCGAAGCAGGCTTCCCGCTTAGATGCTTTCAGCGGTTATCCCTCCCGAACGTAGCCAACCAGCCATGCCCTTGGCAGAACAACTGGCACACCAGAGGTTCGTCCGTCCCGGTCCTCTCGTACTAGGGACAGCCCTTCTCAAGACTCCTACGCGCACAGCGGATAGGGACCGAACTGTCTCACGACGTTCTAAACCCAGCTCGCGTACCGCTTTAATGGGCGAACAGCCCAACCCTTGGGACCGACTCCAGCCCCAGGATGCGACGAGCCGACATCGAGGTGCCAAACCATCCCGTCGATATGGACTCTTGGGGAAGATCAGCCTGTTATCCCCGGGGTACCTTTTATCCGTTGAGCGACGGCGCTTCCACAAGCCACCGCCGGATCACTAGTCCCGACTTTCGTCCCTGCTCGACCCGTCGGTCTCACAGTCAAGCTCCCTTGTGCACTTACACTCAACACCTGATTGCCAACCAGGCTGAGGGAACCTTTGGGCGCCTCCGTTACCCTTTAGGAGGCAACCGCCCCAGTTAAACTACCCACCAGACACTGTCCCTGATCCGGATCACGGACCCAGGTTAGACATCCAGCACGACCAGAGTGGTATTTCAACAATGACTCCACCATGACTGGCGTCACAGCTTCAAAGTCTCCCACCTATCCTACACAAGCCGAACCGAACACCAATATCAAGCTATAGTAAAGGTCCCGGGGTCTTTCCGTCCTGCTGCGCGAAACGAGCATCTTTACTCGTAATGCAATTTCACCGGGCCTATGGTTGAGACAGTCGAGAAGTCGTTACGCCATTCGTGCAGGTCGGAACTTACCCGACAAGGAATTTCGCTACCTTAGGATGGTTATAGTTACCACCGCCGTTTACTGGCGCTTAAGTTCTCAGCTTCGCCACCCGAAAGTGACTAACCGGTCCCCTTAACGTTCCAGCACCGGGCAGGCGTCAGTCCGTATACATCGCCTTACGGCTTCGCACGGACCTGTGTTTTTAGTAAACAGTCGCTTCTCGCTGGTCTCTGCGGCCACCACCAGCTCCGAGTGCAAGACTCATCACCAGCAATGGCCCCCCTTCTCCCGAAGTTACGGGGGCATTTTGCCGAGTTCCTTAACCATAGTTCACCCGAACGCCTCGGTATTCTCTACCTGACCACCTGAGTCGGTTTAGGGTACGGGCCGCCATGAAACTCGCTAGAGGCTTTTCTCGACAGCATAGGATCATCCACTTCACCACAATCGGCTCGGCATCAGGTCTCACCCTTACAAGAGGGACGGATTTACCTACCCCTCGGGCTACACCCTTACCCCGGGACAACCACCGCCCGGGCTGGACTACCTTCCTGCGTCACCCCATCACTCACCTAATACAGGTCTGGACCGTCGGCTCCACCACTCCCCTTCACCCGAAGGATCCAAGGCGGCTTCACGGACTTAGCATCGCCTGGTTCAGCGTTGGCGCTTCAAAGCGGGTACCGGAATATCAACCGGTTGTCCATCGACTACGCCTGTCGGCCTCGCCTTAGGTCCCGACTTACCCTGGGCAGATCAGCTTGACCCAGGAACCCTTAGTCAATCGGCGCACACGTTTCTCACGTGTGAATCGCTACTCATGCCTGCATTCTCACTCGTGAACCGTCCACAACTCGCTTACGCGGCTGCTTCACCCGGCACACGACGCTCCCCTACCCATCACAGCGATCGTTAGACCACATGCTGCAATGACACGACTTCGGCGGTACGCTTGAGCCCCGCTACATTGTCGGCGCGGAATCACTTGACCAGTGAGCTATTACGCACTCTTTCAAGGATGGCTGCTTCTAAGCCAACCTCCTGGTTGTCTCTGCGACTCCACATCCTTTCCCACTTAGCGCACGCTTAGGGGCCTTAGTCGATGCTCTGGGCTGTTTCCCTCTCGACCATGGAGCTTATCCCCCACAGTCTCACTGCCGCGCTCTCACTTACCGGCATTCGGAGTTTGGCTAAGGTCAGTAACCCGGTAGGGCCCATCGCCTATCCAGTGCTCTACCTCCGGCAAGAAACACACGACGCTGCACCTAAATGCATTTCGGGGAGAACCAGCTATCACGGAGTTTGATTGGCCTTTCACCCCTAACCACAGGTCATCCCCCAGGTTTTCAACCCTGGTGGGTTCGGTCCTCCACGAAGTCTTACCTCCGCTTCAACCTGCCCATGGCTAGATCACTCCGCTTCGGGTCTTGGGCGCGCTACTCAATCGCCCTATTCGGACTCGCTTTCG
The DNA here is from genome assembly GCF_002154605.1 of Streptomyces milbemycinicus. Lineage (GTDB taxonomy): Bacteria > Actinomycetota > Actinomycetes > Streptomycetales > Streptomycetaceae > Streptomyces > Streptomyces milbemycinicus. Next base: position 2,420 of record NZ_MUNE01000463.1, read on the forward strand.
CTACGGCTACCCCACACGGGTTAACCTCGCAACACACCGCAAACTCGCAGGCTCATTCTTCAAAAGGCACGCAGTCACGACACAAGAACAAAGTCCTTGTGCGACGCTCCCACGGCTTGTAGGCACACGGTTTCAGGTACTATTTCACTCCGCTCCCGCGGTACTTTTCACCATTCCCTCACGGTACTATCCGCTATCGGTCACCAGGGAATATTTAGGCTTAGCGGGTGGTCCCGCCAGATTCACACGGGATTTCTCGGGCCCCGTGCTACTTGGGAAATACGCAAGAGAGCCGTCATGATTTCAGCTACGGGGGTCTTACCCTCTACGCCGGGCCTTTCGCATGCCCTTCGCCTACCACAACGGTTTCTGACTCTCCGACCAGCCGGCAGACTGATCAAGCACACTCCCACGACCCCGCATGCGCAACCCCTGCCGGGTATCACACACATACGGTTTAGCCTCATCCGGTTTCGCTCGCCACTACTCCCGGAATCACGGTTGTTTTCTCTTCCTGCGGGTACTGAGATGTTTCACTTCCCCGCGTTCCCTCCACATACCCTATGTGTTCAGGTATGGGTGACAGCCCATGACGACTGCCGGGTTTCCCCATTCGGACACCCCCGGATCAAAGCTCGGTTGACAGCTCCCCGGGGCCTATCGCGGCCTCCCACGTCCTTCATCGGTTCCTGGTGCCAAGGCATCCACCGTGCGCCCTTAAAAACTTGGCCACAGATGCTCGCGTCCACTGTGCAGTTCTCAAACAACGACCAGCCACCCGTCACCCACCCATAACCTGGATGGTTCACCGGGACTGGTGTCACATCGAAGGAACGAGCTTTTCGCCCGCGCCCTCAGACACCCAACAGCGTGCCCGACAGTCTCACCCTCACCGCGCTCTCGTTCCACGCCGAAGCAGTACTGGAAAGAGCGGATCGTTTGATCCTGCCGAGTAGTCAACGTTCCACCCATGAGCAACCGTGCGAGTCATTCGCTCGCAGTCGGCTATGTGCTCCTTAGAAAGGAGGTGATCCAGCCGCACCTTCCGGTACGGCTACCTTGTTACGACTTCGTCCCAATCGCCAGTCCCACCTTCGACGACTCCCTCCCACAAGGGGTTGGGCCACCGGCTTCGGGTGTTACCGACTTTCGTGACGTGACGGGCGGTGTGTACAAGGCCCGGGAACGTATTCACCGCAGCAATGCTGATCTGCGATTACTAGCGACTCCGACTTCATGGGGTCGAGTTGCAGACCCCAATCCGAACTGAGACCGGCTTTTTGAGATTCGCTCCACCTCACGGTATCGCAGCTCATTGTACCGGCCATTGTAGCACGTGTGCAGCCCAAGACATAAGGGGCATGATGACTTGACGTCGTCCCCACCTTCCTCCGAGTTGACCCCGGCAGTCTCCTGTGAGTCCCCATCACCCCGAAGGGCATGCTGGCAACACAGAACAAGGGTTGCGCTCGTTGCGGGACTTAACCCAACATCTCACGACACGAGCTGACGACAGCCATGCACCACCTGTACACCGACCACAAGGGGGCACCCATCTCTGGATGTTTCCGGTGTATGTCAAGCCTTGGTAAGGTTCTTCGCGTTGCGTCGAATTAAGCCACATGCTCCGCCGCTTGTGCGGGCCCCCGTCAATTCCTTTGAGTTTTAGCCTTGCGGCCGTACTCCCCAGGCGGGGAACTTAATGCGTTAGCTGCGGCGCGGACAACGTGGAATGTCGCCCACACCTAGTTCCCAACGTTTACGGCGTGGACTACCAGGGTATCTAATCCTGTTCGCTCCCCACGCTTTCGCTCCTCAGCGTCAGTATCGGCCCAGAGATCCGCCTTCGCCACCGGTGTTCCTCCTGATATCTGCGCATTTCACCGCTACACCAGGAATTCCGATCTCCCCTACCGAACTCTAGCCTGCCCGTATCGAATGCAGACCCGGGGTTAAGCCCCGGGCTTTCACATCCGACGTGACAAGCCGCCTACGAGCTCTTTACGCCCAATAATTCCGGACAACGCTTGCGCCCTACGTATTACCGCGGCTGCTGGCACGTAGTTAGCCGGCGCTTCTTCTGCAGGTACCGTCACTTGCGCTTCTTCCCTGCTGAAAGAGGTTTACAACCCGAAGGCCGTCATCCCTCACGCGGCGTCGCTGCATCAGGCTTTCGCCCATTGTGCAATATTCCCCACTGCTGCCTCCCGTAGGAGTCTGGGCCGTGTCTCAGTCCCAGTGTGGCCGGTCGCCCTCTCAGGCCGGCTACCCGTCGTCGCCTTGGTAGGCCATCACCCCACCAACAAGCTGATAGGCCGCGGGCTCATCCTGCACCGCCGGAGCTTTCCACCCAATGAGATGCCTCACCAGGTCATATCCGGTATTAGACCCCGTTTCCAGGGCTTGTCCCAGAGTGCAGGGCAGATTGCCCACGTGTTACTCACCCGTTCGCCACTAATCCCCAGCCGAAGCCGGTTCATCGTTCGACTTGCATGTGTTAAGCACGCCGCCAGCGTTCGTCCTGAGCCAGGATCAAACTCTCCGTGAATGCCTCCGGGATATCCCGGCAACACCACGAGAGCGGAACAGGCCGGAGGAATAATCCAGCCCGTTCACAGCGTCCTCGCTGTGTGTTTTTCTTCAAAGGAACCTCGTCCGACCAAACCGATCCGGATTGAACCGGCCGATCGTACGGGGTATCAACATATCTGGCGTTGACTTTTGGCACGCTGTTGAGTTCTCAAGGAACGGACGCTTCCTTCGAAACCGTTTCACCGGTTTCTCCGGGCGCTTCCCTTCGGTGTTTCCAACCTTACCAGATCCGTTTTCCGGTCCGTTCCCGGTCCGAATTTCATTTCT
>NZ_MUNE01000464.1 GCF_002154605.1 Streptomyces milbemycinicus
CGCCGCCGCGGGCGGCGCGGCGGTGCTGCTGCTGGCCGTCGGCCTGACCTGGCGCCGGCGCCGGCAGCGGCTGGTGCGGGTGCACACGCGCAGGCACTGATCAGGCGTGCGACGGGGGTCGGTCCCGCGTACCGGCCGGTGGGCGCGTTCAAGAAGAAACGCGCCCACCGGCCCGGACCGGCGAGCACGGGCCCGCTTCCGTACGTACATCCGGGTAGCAGCAGCGCCAACGCCCCAACCCTGAACGCCCATCGTCCGAAAGGCAGCCGCAATGCCCGTCCGGCACCTCGTCCGCACCGCCGCCGTCGTCGTCACGCTCGCGACGGGGCTCACGGCCGCCGCGTTCGCCGTCGGCGGGTCCGACGACCGCCCGTCCGGTGCACGGACCACCGCCGTGCTGCCCGCCGGCCGGGCGGCGCTCGACCGGGTCAGCTCCGAGGACCTGGGGAAGAGCATCAGCGCGCTCCAGGCCCATCTGCGCGCCAAGCCCAAGGACGCGGCCGGCTGGGCCACGCTCGGCGCGGCCTACGTCGAACAGGCCCGCACCACCGGGGACCCCACCCGCTACCCCCAGGCCCAGAAGGCCCTCGCCCGCTCCCTGTCCGCCCAGCCGCGCGACAACGACCCGGCCCTCGCCGGACGCGCCGCGCTCGACGCCGCGCGCCATGACTTCCCCGGCGCGCTACGGGACGCCGACCGGGCGCTGAAGGTCAACGCGTACAGCGAGCGGGCGCTCGCCGTCCGGGTGGACGCGCTCGTCGAACTCGGCCGGTACGACGAGGCGTACGCCGCCGCCAGGCGCGCCGACTCGCTGCGCCCCGGCATCCCCGTCTTCACCCGTCTCGCCTACGTCCTGGAGCTGCGCGGCGACCCGGCCGGCGCCCGCCGCGTACTGCTGCGCGCGCGGAAGTCGGCGACCGCGCCCGGGGACGTGGCGTACGTGGCCACGGCGCTCGGCCAGCTGGCCTGGAGCCAGGGCCAGTTCCCCCGGGCGCGCGGCCACTTCGCCGACGCGCTGCGCGCCGACCCCGGCTACCTCCCCGCCCTTGAGGGCCGCGGCCGCACCCACGCCGCGGTCGGCGACCTCGACGCGGCGGCCCGCGACCTGGAAGAGGTCGTACGGCGCTACCCGCTGCCCGCCGAGCTCGCCGCCCTGGGCGAGGTGTACGAGGCGCGCGGCGACCGTACGCGGGCCCGGGAGCAGTACGCCGTGGCCGCCACCTGGATCGACCTGGCGCGGGCCAACGGCGTGGCGACCGACCTCGACAGCGCGCTGATCGCCGCCGACCACGGCGACCGCGCGGAGGCGCTGCGGGCGGCCCGCGCCGAATGGGGCCGCCGGCACAGCGTGCACACCGCCGACGCACTGGCCTGGGCGCTGCACCGGGCCGGCCGCGACCGCGAGGCCCTGACCTACGCCAAGTCCGCCGCGGCACCCGGGTACCGCAACGCGTCGTTCCTCTATCACCGGGGGGTCATCGAGAAGTCCCTCGGCGACACCGCCTCCGCCCGCCGCCACCTCACCACGGCCCTCGACCTCAACCCGGCCTTCTCCCCCACGGGCGCCCGCGCGGCGAAGGCGGCGCTGAAGGGGCTGGGCGGCCCCCGATGACCGATTATCCGGCGGACGCCGAGACCCGACGCCCGTACCGACCCATCCGCACCGCAGGAGGTACCCGTCCATGAACCGGCTGATCCGGCGCGCCCGCCGCATCGGCGCCGCCGCGTCCGTGCTCTTCGGGGCGGCCGCCATCGTGGTGTTGCCCGCCGGGGCCGCCGAGGCGCATCCGCTCGGGAACTTCACCGTCAACCGCTACGACGGGCTGGTCGTCGCGCCGGGTGAGCTGCGGGTCGACCACGTGGAAGACCTCGCCGAGATCCCGGCCGCGCAGGCGAAGCCGCGGATCGACAAGGACGGCGACGACAAGCTCTCCCGCCCCGAGCTGGCCGCCTGGGCCGACCGGCGCTGTGCGAGCGCGGCGCGGGACGCACGGCTGACGGTGCGGGGGCGGTCGGTGTCCGTACGGAGCGAGGGCGCGCAGGCGCGCTCGCGGGCGGGGCAGGCCGGTCTGCCGACGCTGCGCGTCGAGTGCCGGCTGACCGCCGCGCTGCCGCGCGACGGGCGCGCCTCGCTCGCGTACCGTCCGGCGGACATCGGCACGGGGCCCGGCTGGCGTGAGATGACCGCGCAGGGAGACCGCATGACGCTCGCGGCCTCTGACGTGTCCACGTCCTCAGCCTCCCGGCGGCTGACCCGCTATCCGCAGGACCAGCTGTCCTCCCCGCCCGACGAGCGGACCGCCGCGCTGCGCACCGCGCCAGGCGGGCCCGCGCTCGCCAAGTCAGCGGACGAACAGTCCGAGCCGCCCGGCAGCGCCGTGCTGCCGCGTGGCGTGGACCGCTGGACGCAGGCCCTCACCAATCTGGTGGCGCGGCACGACATCACGCCCTTCTTCGCCGTGACCGCGTTCGCCACCGCCATGCTGCTCGGCGCGATGCACGCGCTCGCGCCCGGACACGGCAAGACGCTGATGGCGGCTGCCGCGGCGGCGGGCGGGCGCAGCGCGATGCGCGATGTGCTGGCGCTGGGCGCTTCGGTGACGATCACCCACACCCTCGGGGTGTTCGCGCTGGGCCTGTTGGTCACGGCGGGCTCGGCGGCCGCGCCGTCGGTGATCGCATGGCTGGGCATCGCGAGCGGGGTGCTCGTGGCGCTGGCCGGGGCGGGGCTGCTGCGCAAGGCGCTACGGCGGCGCGCTCCCGCACACCATCACCATCACGACGAGCACGAACACGAGCACGCCCGCGGGGGCGACCACAGCCACGGCCATGAACACGCACATGAGCACGCACATGGGCACAGCCACACACACGAACGCGAAAAGGAACACGAGCACGCCCACGTCCACTCCCACGGCGGCTTCACCCACTCCCACCCTCTCCCCTCCGGCCGCCTCACCCTGCGCGGCACCCTCCTCCTCGGCTTCGCCGGCGGGCTGGTGCCCAGCCCGTCCGCCGTCGTCGTCCTGGTGGGGGCGGCAGCGCTCGGGCAGGCGTGGTTCGGGTTTCTGCTGGTGCTGGCGTACGGGGCGGGGCTGGCGCTCACGCTCACGCTGGCCGGGATCGCGGTGGTGCGCCTGGGACGGCGGGCCACCGAGCGGCTGGCGGCGCGGGCGAGCGACGGGGGCCGCGGTCAGCGGGTGCTGCGCCTGTTGCATCGCGCTTCGCCCGTGGGCACGGCGGCGGTGGTGCTGGCGCTGGGCTGCGGGCTGGTGCTCAGGGGGGCGGCGACCACGCTGGGCTGACGCCGTATCGACAAATACCTAAGTCGCGAGGCGGTATACGGGGAGGCCCCGGACGGACGTCCGGGGCCTCCCGCTCGTACATGGTGGCGAAGCCAAAAGCTTGAAACAGCTGATCAGATCCCGTCAGCCGTGTTCAGGACGGGCAGGTAGCCGCCGGACTGGCCCGCGGCGGTCGGGTGGTAGGACTCGTCGATGGGCCAGGTGACGCTGTGCAGCCACTCGCTCCCGGAGCAGATCTCGTGTCCGGTGAACGGGGTGGCCACGTCACCGAAGACAAAGCCGTGGGCGGAGGCGCGGCCCTTGGTGACGGAGTTCAGGTAGTCAGAGGCGTTGTTGATCGCGGTGCGCTCGCTCTCGGTGAGCCCCGCGATGCAGTCGCCGTTGAGCTTGTAGAAGCGCGGGTAGCCGAGGACGACGACTCGGGCGGACGGCGCCTTGGCCCGGATCGCGTCGTAGACCTGGTCCAGCTTGCCGGGCAGGGTGTTCTGGGCGTAGCTGCGGGCGTTGGCGACCGCGCTGAGGCAGTTGTCCTCGCCGGGCAGCACACAGGTGGTCATGACGTCGGCGAAGCCGGCGTCATTGCCGCCGATGCTGATGCTGACCAGACCGGTGCTGGAGTTCAGCGGGCCGAGCTGGTTGTTGAGGACATCGCCGGTCTTGGCACCGGAGCAGGCGGTGAAGTTGAAGCTCGAGGGGGCGTGCGCGGCGGCCCAGAGCTTGGGGTAGGCCTTGGTGCTGCGCTTGCAGCTGCCACTCGCGGAGTCGTAGCTGCCGGAGCCGACGCCGGATGAGTAGGAGTCGCCGAGCGCCACATAGGCGGGCCCCGCGGCGCTCTCCGCGGCCTGGGCCGCGCCGGCCCCGGCGAGGGCAAGCACGACACCGACGACGAATGCGCTTGCGGTGGCCGTGAGTCTGGACAGTTTCATTCAGTCTCCCTTAGCAGGATTGGTGCCGATGCTGTTGCGGCACGACCGCCCCGAGAGGGGCAATCGTGTTCGAAACCGTCTGTCACACCGCCGCGTTGTTGCCTCGGCGTGACATGGCTATGTCATCCCGCCGAAACCAAGGGTCTATGCGTGTAGTTAGGAAAATATTCCGGTCGAGCCGACGAACTTCCCGCGCGGCAGCCCCGCGCGCTGGTCACGCGCCTCCGCGCACGCCGTTGCGCAAGCGGAGCGGAACAGTCAACTCGCGTCTCTGACCCGCCCGTTCGCACATCTGCCGCATCTTGACGGGCTTCCTCCGCCTGCGCGACATTGAAGCCCGGCATCCGGCGCTTCAGGGGGCAAAGTCGCCAATGCAGACCAACAGTGACAAGAGCCCAGCGGGTGTGCGGTTCCCGCCGGCGCTCGTGGGGGTCGCCGTCGGCGTCGGAGCCGTCGGCATCGGAGGGGTCGGTGCCACGCTCACACTCGCGGGCATCGACTCACCCCTGCGCGCGCCCTTCACTCTCTTCTTCCTGATCACGGCACCCGCATCGGCCCTGGGGGGCGCGTTGCGCGGGCTGGACAGGGCGGCCCGCGCGGTACTCGCGGGCGTCGGTGCGCTCGCGCTGGATCTGTTGGTCGCGCAGGCGATGCTCACCTGGCACATGTGGTCGGTACGCGGGGGCGTGCCGGCGGTCGGCGCGGTGAGCCTGGTGCTCTTCCTGTCGGTACGGCTCCTGTCGGTACGGCAGGCCCGCGCGCGGCGCCGTCGCCACGCAAGGAGCAGCCCCCGTACGACGAGCAGTCCACGTACGGCCAACAGCCACCGCACTCCCCACACGAGGAGCAGTCTCCGCACGACGAGCAGTCAGGGATGAGACATTCAGGGATGAAACGTGGACATCGGCGTGTATCGCCCCGGCGATCTGACGGCCGCCGACCGGGCGGCCTGGACGGCCATGCAGGCGCAGGCGCACCTCCTGGGCGCGCCCGAGCTCGCGAACCCCTTTCTCGCCCCGGAGTTCACACTGGCCATCGGCCGTTGCAGACGTGGGGTACGGATCGCGGTGGTGCGCGAAGAAGGCGAGCCGGTGGCCTTCTTCCCGTTCCAGCGGACCCGGCTCGGCGTGGGGCGGGCGATCGGCCTGGGCCTTTCGGACTCGCAGGGCCTGATGCACCGGCCCGGGTTCCAGTGGGACGCGCGCGAGCTGCTGCGGGCCTGTGGGCTCACGGTCTGGGAGTTCGATCATCTGGTGGAGGGGCAGAAGCCCTTCGAGGTGGGGGCCCGGGGCTCCTTTCCCTCCCCGGTGATCGACGTCGAGCAGGGCTTCGAGGCATATCTGGCCCAGCTGCGCACCCGCTCACCCAAGTTCACCCGCACCACGCTCGCCAAGGAGCGCAAGCTGGGCCGGGACGTCGGAGAGGTGCGATACGTCCACGACGAGCGCGATCCGGCCGTACTGCGGACACTGATCGACTGGAAGTCCGCGCAGTACCGCAGGACGGGGCGCAGCGACCGCTTCGCCCACGCCTGGATCACCCACCTGGTGGAGCAGCTTTTCCATACGCGCGGCGCCTCGTGCGCCGGGCTGCTTTCGGTGCTCTACTGCGGCGGGCGGCCGGTGGCCGCGCATTTCGGGCTGCGTTCGGAGCGCGTGCTGGCCTGCTGGTTCCCGGCGTACGACACGGCGTTCGCGAAATACTCGCCCGGACTGGTGCTGCATCTGCGGATGGCCGAGGGGGCGGCCGCGCAGGGGGTGGCCTATCTCGATCTCGGGCGCGGCGAGAAGGAATACAAGGACTCCCTGAAAACACGTGATCTCAGCGTGTCGGAGGGGTGGGTGACGCGCCGCCATCCGGTGGCGTTCGGGCACCAGGCGCGGCGTGCGCCGATTCGGGCACTGCGTAATACAGTGCTCTCCCGGCCGGAGCTTTTCGGGCCGGCGGACCGGCTGCTCAAGCGATTGGGCAGTATCCGGGCCAAGAATTGACGAACACATTTACCAAAGGGGGTGTTTGGGTGATTACCCTTGCCATAGAACAATCAAGGTAAATACCGTCACAGTCACACCCGCGTCGGAACCATCACCATGGCGGCTCTAGGGGAGGGCTCGAACGTCGCGATGGATTCCGGGGCGGGACCGCGGTAGGGGGGTGCCGCGCCCGGCTGTCCTGTGTGTGCGCTTGCGCTGCTCAGGCATGCCGTGACGCGGGCCGCGAGGCAAGTAACACCAGCCAGCTCGCTCGTTCTTGTTCGGCTGTCGATGTCGTCAGGCGATGATGCGCCATGCCGTTATATCGCCGTGCCGTTATGCCGTCATGGGCGGGTGAGAACCCCCCTTTCGAACCGGATAACCCAACGGACCGCCCGGGGGCGGACGGTCCACCGGACGAGAGGGAAAACATCCATGAGCTCCTCTGTGCACCCGGAAGTACCGGAAGGCGAATCCACGCCGGAAAGCGAATCCACCGCGGAAGGCGGGTCAATCTCATCGGTCTCCGGATCGCATCGGTATCGCCCGGTGTCCTCTCATCTCGCGATCGCGCCGCCGGTGAGCGTCGTGATTCCGGCCATGAACGAAGCCGAGAACCTTCCATACGTCTTCAAGACACTGCCCGACTGGATCCATGAAGTCGTGCTCGTGGACGGGAATTCCACGGACGACACGGTCCGGGTGGCCCGCGAGCTGTGGCCGGGGGTGAAGGTCGTACCGCAGCGCGGCAAGGGCAAGGGCGACGCGCTCATCACCGGATTCGCCGCCTGCACCGGCGACATCGTGGTGATGGTCGACGCGGACGGCTCGGCCGACGGCGGCGAGATCGTCAGCTATGTGTCCGCACTGGTCTCCGGAGCCGACTTCGCGAAGGGGTCGCGATTCGCCAACGGCGGCAGCACGGACGATATGACGCCGATCCGCAAGCTCGGCAACCGCGCGCTGACCGCGCTGGTCAACCACAAGTTCGGCGCCCGCTACACCGATCTGTGCTACGGCTACAACGCCTTCTGGCGCCACTGCCTGGACGAGATCGCGCTGGACTGCGCCGGGTTCGAGGTCGAGACCCTGATGAACATCCGCGTGGTCAAGGCGGGTCTGCGGGTCCAGGAGATCCCCAGCCATGAGTACGAGCGCATCCATGGCGTCAGCAATCTACGGGCCGTGCGCGACGGGCTGCGCGTGCTGAGGGTGATCCTGCGCGAGCGGGGCGCGAAGCGGCGCCGCCACCCCGCGCCGGCGCCGGCGGCGATCCGGGGAGAGCTGTCGTGACCGTGATGCCCACCGTCCCATCACAGCTCCGGATGTCCGTGGTGATCTGCGTCTACACCGAGGAGCGCTGGGACGACATCCTCGCGGCGGTCGAATCGGTGCGCGACCAGTCGCTGCCCGCCCACGAGACGCTGCTCGTGGTCGACCACAACCCCGCGCTGCTGCGCCGTCTCGCCGCGTATTACGGCGACGGAGGTCCGGGGGCGGCAGACCGGGAGGACGTACGGGTGCGCGTGCGGATGCTCGCCAACGCGGGCCCCCGCGGCCTGTCCGCGGGCCGCAACACCGGCATCGCGGCCTCCACCGGCGAGGTGATCGCCTTCCTCGACGACGACGCCGTCGCCGAACGGGACTGGCTGCACCACTTCGCCGCGGCCTACGCCGACCCGGCGGTGCTCGCGGTCGGCGGGCGCACCGTCCCGGCGTGGGCCTCCCGCCGCCGCCCGCCCTGGTTCCCCGAGGAGTTCGACTGGGTCGTCGGCTGTACGTACCGGGGGCTGCCGCCCGGCCGGGTCCAGGTGCGCAACGTCCTCGGCGGCAACGCGTCCTTCCGCCGCGAGGCCTTCCAGCTCACCGGCGGCTTCGCGACCGGCATCGGACGGGACGGCGACAAGCGGCCACTGGGCTGTGAGGAGACCGAACTGTGCATCCGGCTCACCCGCGCCCGGCCGGACGCGGTGCTGCTCATCGACGACCGCGCCGTGATCCATCACAAGGTCCCACCCGCCCGCGAACGCTTCGCCTACTTCCGCACCCGCGCCTACGCCGAGGGCCTTTCCAAGGCCCTCGTCGCCCGCAGCGTCGGAGCCCAGGCGGGCCTGTCCACCGAGCGCCGCTACACCACCCGCGTACTCCCCGCGGGCATCGCCCGCGGCCTGCGCGACGCCCTCCTGGGCAGGCCGGGCGGCGCGGGCCGCGCGGGCGCGATCGTGGCCGGCGTCGCGGCCGCGGCGAGCGGCTACGTGGTGGGCGCCTCCCGCGCCCGCGGTTCAGGCGGCGCGGGCTTCGCGGTGCCCCCGCTCCCCGAGGCGGGGGCGAGGGCGGAGGCGGCCGACGCGCCACCGCGACCGGCGCAGGGCCACGCATGAAGGCGCAGGTGCCGATACTGATGTACCACGCCGTGGCACACGCTCCCGCGCGCGCGGCGCGGGGGCTGTCCGTCTCGCCGGGCGCGTTTCACGAGCAGATGGATCTGCTCGGCGCGCGCGGGTTCACGCCGGTCACCTGCGGGCGGCTGGCCGCCGCCTGGCGGGGCGGGGAGGCGCTGCCGGACAAGCCAGTGGTGATCACGTTCGACGACGGTTACGAGGGCGTGCACCGGTATGCCCTCCACGCGCTGGCCGCGCACGGCTTCGCGGCCACGCTGTTCGCCTCGACCGGCTGGCTGCGCGGCCCGTACGACACGGGCGGCGCGCCCGATCTCATGCTCGACTGGGATCAGCTGCGCGCCCTCGCGGCCGCCGGTGTGGAGATCGGCGGGCACAGCCACACCCACCCGCAGCTCGATCAGCTCGACGACGAGCGGCTGTGGTTCGAGGTGCTGCGCTGCCGGGAGATCCTCACGGACGAGCTCGGCCGCCCGCCGGCGTCCTTCGCCTACCCCTACGGCTACTCCAGCCCCCGCGTGCGCCGCACGGTGCGCGCGGCCGGGTTCGGGGTGGGGCTCGCGGTGGGCAACGGCCTCGCGGCGCGCCGTCAGGGGCCGTACGCCCTGCGGCGGGTGACGGTGGGCCGTACCACCCGTATCGAGGAGTTCGAGCAGCTGGTCAACGGCCGGTCACTCGGCCGGTATTTCGCCCGGGACCGGGCGCTCACCAAGGGGTACGCCCTGGTCCGCAGATCACGTCACGTATCACGTCAGGTATGGGGGAAGGTGCGCTGAGCCCGTGTCCGATACGACCACCCGGGCCGAGAAGTCCGCCAAGAAGTCCACCGCGCGGGCAGCGGCCCCCGCTGGGCGCACCAGCCCCCGCGGCGACCGCGATCACAACCAGCTGTTCCGCAACGCCTACGCGCTGATGCTGAACACGGGCATCTCGGCGGTCCTCGGCCTCGGCTTCTGGCTGGCCGCGGCCCACTACTACGCGGAGGACGCGGTCGGCCAGGGCTCGGCGGCCATCGCCGCGATGAAGCTTCTCGCGGGGGTCACGGCGGTGACCCTCACCGGGGCGCTGGCCCGCTTCATCCCGGTCGCCGGACGTACGACCGGGCGGCTGGTCCTGCGTACGTACGCGGGCAGCTCGGTGGTCGTCGCGGTGGCGGCCGGGGTCTTCCTGCTCACGCTCGATACGTGGGGGCCCTCGTACCGCTTTCTGCACGGGACCCTCCACGGCCTCGGCTTCATCGCGGCGGTCGTCGGGTGGGCGCTGCTGACCCTGCAGGACGGGGTGCTCACCGGGCTGCGCAGCGCGTTCTGGGTGCCGGTGGGCAACACCGTCTTCTCGGCGGCGAAGCTGCTGCTGCTCGTCGCGCTGGCCGTGGCGATCCCGACGGCCGGGGTGTTCGTGTCCTGGGTCGCCTCGATCGCGGTGTCCGTGGTGCCGCTGGGCTGGCTGGTGTTCCGGCGGCTGGTGCCCCGGCATGCCGAGGCGACGCGGGAGACGGCGCGGCCCGCGACCTACCGGGAGATGGGGCGCTTCCTCGCCGGGGACTGCACGGGGTCGCTCTTCTCGCTGGCCGTGGTCTACGCGGTGCCGGTGATCGTCGCCTCGCAGATCAGCGCGGCCGACAACGCGTACTTCTACATCACCACCACCATCGGCGGTACGACGAACCTGCTCGCCATCAACATGGGCGCCTCGCTGACCGTCGAGGGCTCGCACGACCCGGCCCGGCTCGCGGAGAACTGCCGTGCGGCGCTGAGCCGGATGGCGCGCATCATGATCCCGGTCTGCCTCGTTCTGTTCGTCTTCGCGCCGCAGATCCTCGGCGTGTTCGGGGACGGGTACGCGCAGGCGGCCGCGCCGCTGCTGCGGTGGTTCGCGGTGGGGGCGGCACTGCGGGTCGTCATCGAGGTGTACTTCGCGGTGCTGCGCGCGCAGAGCCGCACCTCGGGGCTGGCCTATCTGCAGGGTCTGCTGTGTGTGTTGGTGCTGGGCCTGACGCTGGTGCTGCTGCCGCGGATGGGGCTGACGGGGGCGGGGGTCGCCGAGATCTCCAGCCTGTCGGTGATCGCGGCCGTCGCGGCGGTCAAGCTGCGCGGGGTGCTCAGGGCCCGGCCCGCGGGGTCCACGGCATACGCCGGGCCTTCCGGGCCGGGGGCGTCCGGCCCGTACGGTGAGCCTGGCGCGTCCGGCGCGTCTGTCGCGTACGCCGCTCCGCCTCCGCCGCCCGAGCTCGACACCGCGCCCGACGGCGACCTCGCGGATCTCGCCGTCCACGGCGAGATCCGCGAGGTCG
>NZ_MUNE01000465.1 GCF_002154605.1 Streptomyces milbemycinicus
CCGCCCCGGCCTCGGCTTCCGTACCGGCCTTGGCTTCCGTACCGGCGCCTCCGTACGGGCGGCTGCTGCCGATCGCCGACCTGTCCGCCCAGCGGCTGCTGACGGCCGATCAGGTAGCCGCCGCGAAGTGGGGCACCGACAGCCCCATCGACGACCCGGAGCGGGAGCGGCAGGTGCTGGAGGCGGTGGCCGAACAGGCCCGCGCGCTGGGCGCGGACCCGGAGGCCACCGTGCGGATCTTCCGCGATCAGATCGAGGCCAACAAGCTCGTCCAGCGCGGCCTGTACCGCAAGTGGGAGGCCGACCCCGCCCAGGCCCCCACCGAACGCCCCGACCTCTCCAAGGTCCGGCTGGAGATCAACCGGATCAACGGCGAGCTGGTCCGGGCCATCGCCGACTCGGCGCGGCCCCGGGCCGAGCGGTCCTGCACGGGCCGGCTGACCGTGGCCGCGCTGCGCGTACGCCACGACAGACAGCTGGACGCACTGCACACGGTGGCACTGGAGCGGGCCCTGCCGTCGGTGTGCGCGCCGAACGGGATCTGAGCGCAGATGCCTCCCGCCGGGGCGCGGGGGCTACGCCTCCGCCGCCTCGCCGACCGACCAGCTGACGCCGTGGTCCCCCAGGAAGTCGAGGAACCCGGCGGCGTCAAAGGCCTGGGCGGGGGCGAGGACCCCCGCGGGGGCGCCGTCGGCGGCGAGCCGTCGGGCCGCCTCGACGGCGATCACGGCGGTGGTGCCGTACGCATCGGAGCCGCGCACCTCGCCCCGGGCGCGCCGGCCGTCGATGCCCAGCACCTCCACCGCGAAGGCCCACCGCATGGCCTTGCGCTGCGCGACCGCCGGGCCTTCCGGCACCTGCTCGGCCATCTCCGGGGACAGCCGCGTGAAGACCTCGTACACCTCCTGGGAGGCAAGGCCCTCCACCTGCCGGGTGCGCACATGGCGGGGCACGGTCACCACCGCGGGCAGTGCGAAGCGCACCACGGGCGTCGGCGCCGAGCCGCCGGGCAGCACGATCTCCTTACGGCGGGCGGTCGCCCGCGGTGACAGCTGCCCGTCCTCGTAGCCGAGACCGCCGTCGAGCAGCGTCTCCCGCAGAGCGCCCATCGAGCGGATGGTGCCCCGCGAGGCGCCGCCGCTGATGATGTCGACGGCGATGGCGATCTCCTCCGCCTCGCCGCCCACGTGCGCGGCGGTCAAGGCGGTGATCAGGTCGCTCGGGAGGCCGTCGTCGGTGACACCGGGGAGGACGGCGACCCCGGCGCGCTCGGCGTCCGCGCCGAAGGTGTCGAAGATGTGCCGGATGTAGGGCTGTTCGCCCGTGATGTCGACATAGTGACTGCCCGCGGCGATGGCGGCGCGCACCACGCCCTCTCCCCACCGGGTGAACGGGCCCGCGCAGTTGACGACGGCGTCGGTGTCGCGGAAAGCGGCGACGAGCGCGTCGTGGTCCTCGGCGTCCGCGACCCGTATCTCCGCGTCCTGGAACCCGGCCTCCGACGCCGCGGCGCGCAGCCGCTCGGCGCCACGCCCCACCAGTACCACGTCGATATCGCGGCGCCGCGCCTCCGCGGCCGCGAGCTTGCCGGTGTAACCACTCGCGCCAAAGACGGCGATCCTCACAACGTTCTCCTCTGGGTGTGCCTTCTGGCTTGTGATCCACCGTAGGAAGACCCGGAGAGATTCCCGATGCCTCACCGTATTCGGAACATGTCCGTTCGTCTCGTGCACGGCGCGGCCCCGATATGGTGGCGCGCATGGATGTCCTCAGCGACGCGATCACCTCCATGCGCACCGGGCGCCCCCACGCGGGGCGCACCGAGAAGCACGGCTCCTGGGGCGTGCGCTTCCCCGACTCCGAGGGGGCGGGCTTCCACGTCGTGCTCCAAGGAACCTGCTGGGTGCTGCCGGGCGACGGCGAGCCGATCGCGCTGGGCCCGGGGGATGTGGTGTTCCTGCCGCACGGGCGCGGACACGGTCTCGCCGACAGCCCAAACACCTCACTGGCCGCGTTCCGAGGCTCCCTCCCGGGTCCCTTCGCCGAAGACGCCGCTTCCCTGGACACCTCTGCCTCGGACGCCGACGGGGGCGCGGGCGGCGGTGCGGATCGGCGCCCGCGCCCGGACACGCTGTTGCTGTGCGGTGCCTATCTCCTCGACAGGGCCCGGCCGCACCCTCTCCTCGGCGAGCTGCCCCAGGCCCTCCACATCCCGGCCAGGCTCGGCCGCCACCCCGAGCTGCGCTCGGCCGTCGAACTGCTGGGCGGCGAGCTGGAGCGGACCCGCCCCGGCGCGAGCGCCGTGCTGACCTCCCTGCTCGACATGCTGCTGCTGTATGTGCTGCGCGCCTGGTACGAGGAGCAGTCCGGCCACATGAGCACCGGCTGGGCCGCCGCCCTGCACGACCGCGCCGTCTCCGAGGCGCTGCGCGCCATCCACCGCGACCCCGCCCACCCCTGGACCGTCGAGACGCTGGGACAGGCCGCGGGGCTGTCCCGGGCGGCCTTCGCCCGCCGCTTCACGGCCCTCGCCGGGCAACCGCCGCTCGCGTATCTGACCTGGTGGCGGATGACGGTGGCGGCCCGGCTGCTGCGCGAGTCGGAGCTGCCGCTGCGCGCGGTGGCCGAACGGACCGGATACGCCTCGGAATTCGCCTTCGCCAAGGCGTTCAAGCGGGAGTACGGGGTCGCGCCCGGCGGCTACCGGCGGCGCGGTCAGGAGTCGGCCGGGGCGCTCGCCGCGATCTCCCTCGCCCAGCGGTAGTCCGCCTTGCCGCTCGGCGAGCGCTGGATGTGGTCGCTGAAGACGACCGTACGCGGGATCTTGTAGCCCGCGAGCCGGGTGCGGCAGTGCGCCCGTACGGCGTCGGCGGTCAGCCGCGCCGCGCCCTCGCGGGGCTGGACGACGGCCGCGACGCGGCTGCCCCAGCGCTCGTCCGGTACGCCCGCCACCAGCGCGTCGTACACGTCCGGATGGGCCTTCAGCGCCTGCTCGACCTCCTCCGGATAGACCTTCTCGCCACCGGTGTTGATGCACTGCGAGCCGCGCCCCAGGACCGTGATCACGCCGTCCTCGTCGACCGTGCCCATGTCGCCGAGCAGCACCCAGCGCTCGCCGTCCGCCTCGAAGAACGTCTCGGCGGTTTTCTTCGGGTCGTTGTAGTAGCCGAGCGGCACATGGCCGCGCTGGGCGATGCGGCCGGGCTCGCCGGGCGCCACGGGCTGGTACGTCGCCGGGTCGACCACGGAGGTACGGGCGTTGACGTGCAGCCGGAACCCCTTCTGGGGGCCGGCGTCCTCGGTCGCGGTGCCGTTGAAACCGGACTCCGAGGAGCCGAAGTTGTTCAGCAGCATGGTGTGCGGCGCCAGCGCGGCGAACTGGGCCCGTACGGTGTCCGACAGCACCGCGCCGGAGCTGCTGACGCTGAACAGCGAGGAGCAGTCGGTGTCCTTGAGGGGGCCGGCCAGGGCGTCCACCAGGGGGCGCAGCATCGCGTCGCCGACCAGCGAGACGCTGGTGACCTTCTCCTTCTCGATCGTGCGCAGCACGTCTTCCGGCACGAATTTACGGTGAATGACCACCTTCTGGCCGAAGTTGAACCCGATGAAGGCGGTGAGCGTGGAGGTGCCGTGCATCAGCGGCGGGGTGGGGAAGAACACCAGGCCCTCGCCGCCCGCCGCCACCCGCTCCGCCAGTTCCTCGGGCCGGTCGACCGGCCGGCCGGTCGGCGCGCCGCCGCCGAGCCCGGAGAAGAACAGGTCCTCCTGCCGCCACAGCACACCCTTGGGCATGCCCGTGGTGCCACCGGTGTAGATGATGAACCGGTCGTCGGCCGAGCGCGCCGGGAAGTCGCGCACGGGCGAACCCGAGGCCTCGGCCTCCTGGAAGGGCACGGGCGCGGGGTCGGGGGTGGGGTCGTTCCCGGTCGGCGTGCCGACCCGGATGAGATGGCGCAGGGTGTCGGTGCGGGGGAGCGCGGCGGCCACCCGGTCGCCGAACTCCGCGTCGTACACCAGCGCCGCCAGGTCGGCATCCCGGTAGAGGTAGATCAGCTCTTCTTCGACATAGCGGTAGTTGACGTTCACCGGTACGGCCCGGATCTTCAGACAGGCGAGGGAGGTCTGCAGATACTCGACGCCGTTGTACAGGTGCAGGCCGACGTGTTCGCCCGGCGCGATACCGGCGTCCCGCAGATGGTGGGCGAGCCGGTTCGCGGCCGCGTCGAGCTGCGCGTAGCTCAGCCTCCGCTCGGCCCCCGTGCCGGGGTGGTCGATATACACCAGCGCCTCTCTGTCGGGCACCGTGTCGACGATCGACTCGAACAGGTCGGCAAGGTTGTACTCCACGGCTCCTCCTGACCTGACACCGGCGGGCTTGGCGGTCATTGGAGCGCCGTCCGGAAGAGATGTGAAGGCGCATGGCCAATAAATCTGACTGAGCATCAGATTTCTCTTGAAGTCGTCCGGCGCCTCCTGCAACCTGTTCTAGGTCGAGACGGGAGGACTGCCGTGACAAGCGGGACCGAACATCTGACGGTTGAGCGCGCCGGCGCGACGCTGGTGCTCACCCTGAACCGTCCGGAGGCCAAGAACGCGCTCTCGCTGCCGATGCTGGTCGGCCTCCACGACGGCTGGGCACAGGCCGACGAGGACGACGACATCCGGTCGGTGGTGCTCACCGGGGCCGGCGGGGTCTTCTGCGCGGGCATGGACCTCAAGGCCCTGGCGGGCGGCGACGGGATGGCCGGACAGCACTACCGGGACCGGCTCAAGGCCGATCCCGATCTGCACTGGAAGGCGATGCTCCGGCACCACCGGCCGCGTAAACCGGTGATCGCCGCCGTCGAAGGACACTGTGTCGCGGGCGGCACCGAAATCCTCCAGGGCACCGACATCCGCGTCGCGGGCCACGGCGCCACCTTCGGGCTCTTCGAGGTCAGGCGCGGTCTGTTCCCCATCGGCGGCTCCACCGTCCGCCTCGCCCGCCAGGTCCCGCGCACCCACGCGCTGGAGATGCTGCTGACCGGGCGGCCGTACACCGCCGAGGAGGCCGCGCGGATCGGGCTGATCGGCCGGGTCGTACCCGACGGCACGGCCCTGGAGACCGCCCTGGAGATCGCCGAGCTGATCAACGCCAACGGCCCGCTCGCCGTCGAGGCCGTCAAGGCGTCCGTGTACGAGACGGCGGAGATGACCGAGGCCGACGGCCTGAAATCCGAACTCGAACGCGGCTGGCCCATCTTCGCCACCGCCGACGCGAAGGAGGGCTCGAAGGCCTTCGCGGAGAAGCGACCGCCGGTCTACCGACGGGCCTGAACACCCACCCCGCGAGCGCACCATCCCCACCCGGCCGCGACGAAGGAGAGGCACACGATGAATCCGGCTCCCGCGCCCGAGGTGCTTTCCGCCCCTCTGGTCGTCGAGTTCCCCTTCACCCGCTCCCTCGGCCCCGTCCAGAGCGCCTTCCTGACCGGGCTGCGCGAGCGCGCCGTGCTCGGCGTACGTAGCGCGGGTGGCCGGGTGCTCGTGCCTCCCGTCGAGTACGACCCGGTCACCGCCGAGGAGATCCGCGCCCTCGTCGAGGTCGGCACCACGGGCACCGTCACCACCTGGGCCTGGAACCCCGCCCCGCGCCGCGGACAGCCCCTCGCCAACCCCTTCGCCTGGGTGCTGGTACGGCTCGACGGCGCCGACACCGCCCTGCTCCACGCCCTCGACGCAGCCGGCCCCGACGCCGTGCGCACCGGTATGCGGGTGCGGATCCGATGGGCCGAGGAGCGGGTCGGCGCCATCACCGACATCGCCTGCTTCGAACCGTACGAGAGCGAGCCGTACGAGAGCGAGCCCGCCCCGCAAGCCGCCCCGCACAGTGGCGAGTTCGCCGATCCCGTGCAGGGCATCGTGGCGCCCGCCCGCCTGGACTACGTGTACTCGCCCGGCCGCGCCCCCTCCCGCTTCATCGCCGCCCTCGCCGACCAGCGGACCGTGGGGGAGCGCTGCCCGACCTGCCGCAAGGTGTATGTCCCGCCCCGCGGCGCCTGCCCCACCTGTGGCGTCGCCACCGCCGAACAGGTCGAGGTCGGCCCCCGCGGCACCGTCACCACCTTCTGCATCGTCAACATCAAGGCGAAGAACCTCGACATCGAGGTGCCGTACGTCTACGCGCACATCGCCCTGGACGGCGCTGATCTCGCCCTCCACGGCCGCATCGGCGGCATCCCCTACGACCAGGTGCGGATGGGCCTGCGCGTCGAGCCGGTGTGGACCGAGGGCGGGCGCTACCCCGACCACTACCGCCCCACCGGCGAACCCGACGCGGACTACGACACCTATAAGGAGCTGCTGTGAACCCGAGGCACGTCGCCATCGTGGCCTTCGCGCAGACCCGCCACCGGCGCCGGTCCGCGGAGCTCTCCGAGGTCGAGATGCTGATGCCGGTCCTGCACGAAGTGCTCGGCGCGGTCGGCCTGCGCACCGGCGAGATCGACTTCACCTGCTCCGGCTCCTCCGACTATCTGGCCGGCCGCGCCTTCTCCTTCACCATGGCGCTCGACGGCGTCGGCGCCTGGCCGCCGATCTCCGAGTCGCATGTGGAGATGGACGGCGCCTGGGCGCTGTACGAGGCATGGGTCAAACTGCTGGCCGGGGAGGCCGAGACCGCGCTCGTCTACTCCTACGGCAAGTCCTCGCCGGGAGAGCTGCGCGACGTGCTGACCCGCCAACTCGACCCCTACTACCTCGCCCCGCTGTGGCCGGACCCGGTGTCCCTGGCCGCCCTCCAGGCCCAGGCGCTCATCGACGAGGGAGCCACCGACGAGCGCGCCCTCGCCGGGGTCGCCGCGCGCAGCCGCGGCGCCGCGGAACACAACCCGCACGCCCAACTGGCCGGCTCCGCCGCCCCGGACGCGCTGCTCGAGGACCCCTACCTGGTGCGGCCGCTGCGCCGTCACGACTGCCCGCCCATCGGCGACGGCGCGGCCGCCGTCGTCCTCGCCGCCGGTGACACCGCGCGCCGGCTGTGCCCGCGCCCCGCGTGGATCCGCGGTATGGACCACCGCATCGAGGCGCACGCACTGGGCGTACGGGACCTCACCCGCTCCCCCTCCACCCGGCTCGCCGCCCACAACGCCGGTCTGTTCGACGACGCTGCCGCGCCCGTCGACACCGCCGAACTGCATGCGCCCTTCACCTCGCAGGAGGTGATCCTCCGCCGCGAGCTGGAGCTGGGCGAGGGCGTACGCGTCAATCCGTCCGGCGGCGCGCTCGCCGCCAACCCCATGATGGCCGCCGGGCTGATCCGCCTCGGCGAGGCCGCGGCCCGTATCCACCGCGGCGACTCCGACCGGGCCGTCGCACACGCCACCTCCGGGCCGTGTCTGCAGCACAACCTGGTGGCGGTCCTGGAAGGAGAACGGGCAGTGAAGACTGAGCGGGAGGAGGGGGCATGAGCAAGGAGCCCATCGCCGTCGTCGGGGTCGGCCAGACCAAGCACACCGCCGCCCGCCGGGATGTGTCGATCGCCGGGCTGGTCCGCGAGGCCGCCGTACGCGCCCTCGAAGACGCCCAGCTGACCTGGGCGGACATCGACGCCGTCGTCATCGGCAAGGCGCCCGACTTCTTCGAGGGCGTGATGATGCCCGAGCTCTACCTCGCCGATGCGCTCGGCGCGGTCGGCAAGCCCATGCTGCGGGTGCACACCGCGGGCTCGGTCGGCGGCTCCACCGCGCTGGTCGCCGCGAATCTGGTGGCCGCCCGCGTCCACCGCACCGTCCTGACCCTGGCCTTCGAGAAGCAGTCCGAGTCCAACGCCATGTGGGGGCTCTCCCTGCCCATCCCCTTCCAACAGCCGCTGCTGGCCGGGGCGGGCGGCTTCTTCGCCCCCCACGTCCGGGCCTATATGCGGCGGACCGGCGCCCCGCCCACCATCGGCTCGCTCGTCGCGTACAAGGACCGCCGCAACGCCCTGCGCAACCCCTACGCCCACCTCCACGAGCAGGATCTGACCCTGGAGAAGGTGCAGTCCTCCCCGATGCTGTGGGACCCCATCCGCTACTCGGAGACCTGCCCGTCCTCCGACGGCGCCTGCGCCATGGTGCTCACCGACCGGGCCGGCGCCGCCCGTGCGCCCGCCCCGCCCGCCTGGGTGCACGGCGGCGCCATGCGCAGCGAGCCGACGCTCTTCGCGGGCAAGGACTTCGTCTCGCCGCTGGCCGGCAAGGACTGCGCGGCCGATGTCTACCGGCAGGCCGGGATCACCGATCCGCGCCGGGAGATCGACGCGGTGGAGATGTATGTGCCGTTCAGCTGGTACGAGCCGATGTGGCTGGAGAATCTGGGCTTCGCCGCCGAGGGCGAGGGCTGGAAGCTCACCGAGTCGGGTGTGACGGAGATCGACGGCGATCTGCCGGTCAACCCCTCGGGCGGGGTGCTGTCCACCAACCCCATCGGCGCCTCGGGGATGATCCGCTTCGCCGAGGCCGCGCTGCAGGTGCGCGGGCAGGCGGGGGAGCACCAGGTGGAGGGCGCGCGCAAGGCCCTCGGGCACGCCTATGGCGGAGGCTCGCAGTTCTTCTCGATGTGGCTGGTAGCGGCCGAACCCCCGGTCGGCTGACCGGGTCCCGGGCCGCCCCCGCCTGTTGTCTGCCGCCGTCCCGCCGTACGTCCGCGTGTGCGGTGCCGTCCTTCTTTCGCGGCCTGTGCGGCGCCGGTCGCGATCGCTAGGCTGGGGTGGGGACGACGATCCGGGAGGAGCCAACCACGTGGCCAACACCACCACCGAACAACCCCTGGCAGGCAGCGCCGAGAAGCCCGACCTCGATCTCACCACCGCCCAGTGGAGGTCGAGCAGCCAGGGCGTGGGCGATGTCGAGATCGCCTTTGTCGAGGGCTATATCGCCATGCGCCACGGCCGTCGGCCGCAGGACCCGGCCCTGATCTTCTCCCCCGCCGAGTGGCGCGCCTTCGTCATCGGCGCGCGCGACGGCGAGTTCGATCTGACCTGAGCTGATTTGACCTGCGCCGGGGCGGATTCGAGCCGAGGCGTTACGGGTCGGGCTGCCCGAGCACTTGGGGCAGCTCGCCCTCGTACACGAGCGTCAGCGGCCCTCAGGTGAGCACGGCGCAGCCCCTTTCCCTGAGGGCCTGCAGTGGCCGTAGCTCGTCTCCTCGCTCCTCGAATCCGTTCCAGCGCAGATCGAGCTTTTCCAGGGACGGCAGCTCCGCGATCCAGTCCGGAATCCCATGCAGTCGGTTGCTCCGCAGATCGAGATGGCGCAGCAGCGGCAGTGCGCTCAGTGGCTCGGGCACCGACTCCAGGGCGCTGTCACGCAGTTCGAGGTGGCGCAGCTGGGTGAGCGCGGAGAAGGTGGCGGGCAGGGAGGCGAGGCGATTGCCGCGCAGCCACAGCTCCCGCAGCCGGCCGAGCCGCCCGATCGACTCGGGCAGCCCGGCCAGCTCGTTGTGTTGCGCGCGCAGCTCGACCAGGCCCGCCATGTCACCGATCTCCGAGGGCAGTTCACCGATCCGGTTCTCGCCGACGTTGAGATATGCCAGCTCGTCCAGCCGGCCGAGCTCGGGTGGCAGCCGGGTCAGGTGGTTGTCGTGCAGATACAGATACCGGGTCAGGCCCCGTAGTTCGCCGAGCTCTCCGGGTGCTTCGGCGAGTTGGTTGTGGCCCAGGTCGAGCGTGTGCAGCCGCTGGAGGCGGCCGACGGCCGGGGAGAGGCGGGTGAGCCCGTTGTCGGCAAGGATCAGCACCCGCAGCCCCGTGCGCTCCCAAACGTCCTCGGGCACCTCGCCGAGGCCCGCCTTCCAGAGGTTGAGTACATCCGTCATGAGGACGGACCCTAGGGGCCGCCCGGCCATGGCTACGGCCAGGGGCGGAGCTCGGGGAGCGGGGCCGGGCCGCTGTCCAGCGGGCCGGCGGGGGTGCGTCCGGCCAGCCACGTCGTGAGATCGGTCAGCCGCCCCCGTACGGTCAGCGGTTCGCCGGAGCCGTACGTGCGCCGCTCCGGTCCGTCGGTGGCCTCCAGGGTCAGCCGGGTGTCCAGCGGTGCGCGCGGGGCGAGGAAGTCCAGCGCGTGCGCGCAGAAGTCGCGTGACCAGTCGCCGGGGCCGTAGCCGAGCAGCGCGTCCGTCGTGTGGATCTCCAACTCCCGCCACCAGCACAGCAGAACACCCCGTACGTCCGAGTCGCGGTAGCGCACGGGCCGCTCCCAGTCCCGTGGGCCCACCGCGGTGAAGGCGCCCTCAGCCTCCGCCAGGGCCTCGGCCACGGTGTGCCGCAGCTCGTCCGCCGAGCGCTTCGAACCCGCCTCGATCGCGGCGTCCCGGGCCGGGCGGCCCCCGTCGTACACCTCGATCAGCTCACCCTGCATCGCGAACCTGGTCTGCCGGGCCAGCGCCGATGCGACGCCCCCGATATGAGCCAGCACATGGGCGCGGCTCCAGCCGGGCAGTGCGCTCGGCTCGCGGACCGCGGCCTCGGTCAGGCCGTCCAGCAGGGTGCGCAGCCGCTGGTGTCCGTCGAGTACGGCGGCGACCACGCGCGCCGCACCGTCAGCGCCCGTGTCGGCGCGCCTGTCTGTGTCTGCGTCTGTGTCTGCGCTCGTCCGGTCGTTCTTCTCGTTCATACGTCCCCCAGGGGCTAATGGTTGGATCGGGAGGCTACCATTAACCCCCATGGCCGCCGATCGACTCGCCCTCGCACTCGCCGTCACCATCCGCCACGACGGGAACGGCGGCGTGGCCGACGATCTGACCGCGCCCGAAGGGCTGACCGACTGGGTGCGGGAGCTGGCCGAGCCGCTACGGGACGCGCTGGACGCCGAGGACTTCACCGCGGACACGGCCGCGCTCGACGCCGTACGCGAGCTGCGCGCCGCCGTCCGCGCGCTGTTCGCCCGCGCGGTGCGGCCCGGCCCGCCGAGCTCCGCCGACGCCCACCGGCTGCTGCCCGAGGACCAGGCCATGGCGCGGCTGAACGCGGCGGCGGCCCGGGCGCCCGGCGCCCCGCGCCTGGAGTGGCCCGACGGCGGTGCCCCCGTGGTGCGCGCCGCCCGGCCGCCGGGCTTCACCGACGCCGACCGGCTGGTGGCGGCGCTCGCCCGCGATGCCATCGGGTTTCTCGCCGGGCCGGAGCGCGAGCGGCTGCGGGCCTGCCCCGCGCCGCGCTGTGTGCGCTACTTCGTCAAGGACCATCCCCGCCAGGAGTGGTGCAAGCCGTCCTGTGGCAACCGCGCCCGCGTCGCCCGCCACCACCGCCGCCACCGGACGGAGTCCTGACCCGCCTGGAGTGAACCCGCCTGGAGTGATCGTGCCTGGAGTGATCCCGCCTGGAGCCGAAACGATCCGGCCGTCAGGACGCCGGTGTCGCATACGCGGCGAGGCCCGCCCACGGCCGCTGCCGCCCGCTGCTCACCGCCGCTATGCCGCGCTCGTCGTACCGGGCCGTCCGATACGACCACGCGAGATTGCCCCGCATCACATGCCGCATGCCGTCCACGTAGTGCGCCACGTGCCGCAGGGTGTCCGCCCCGGCCCCGGCGAGGAGCGCGGGCAGCCGCGCGGCGGTCTCCTCGAACCACCGGTAGCGGGCGTCGGCGAGGCGCGCGATATGCTCCACGGCCTCCTCCAGGGTGCAGCCCGTGAGCTCCCGCTGGACGATCACGCTGTTGTGGACGTCCCCGGCGGCCAGCTCCTTGGCCAGGGAGACGATGTCATTGGTGAAGACCACCACATCGTCGGTGGCCTCCCGCATCCGCTCGAGCGGGAAACCGCCGTGCACCGCCTCCGGCAGGGCGTATCCGCCGAACCGCTCGTTGAGATCCAGACACGGCTGCACGCCGATCGAGTGGCGGCGCAGGGCCACCACCGCCTCCACCGAGCGCGGGCGGCTCCCGGTGCGGCCCAGCGCTTCGCGGTGGTAGGAGTGCAGATACTCCGTCCAGTGGCGGCGGAAACGTTGCCGCCACACCCGCGGCCTGCCCTGGTGGATGCGGTGCCACAGATCGCGGAAGCTCTCGACGAGAGGGCCGCCGGGAACGTCCCCGGCGGCCCTCCCGGTCGGCTCCTCCGCCTCGCGCGTCACCTGGACGAGGGCGTCGAGCAGCCGTAACACCTCCTGCGGCCGGCATCCCAGCTCCCCGTCGAACTGGTCGTCGAAAACGAAGTACCACCCGCACAGATCATTGCCCAAGGCCAGGTCGGCGCCCGTGTCGCCCGGGTAGAAGTACGCCGCCAGCAGATCGAAGCGCAGCGCGTCGTACTCGGCCACCGACGCGTCCCCCTGGAAGACGCCGTACCGCGACAGCCACTCAATGGTGTGCCGCCGCGCGGCCTCCGCGTCCGGGCTGATCAGATCGGCCGGCGGGAAGCCGAAGAGCGCCGCCGACCGGGTCGCTGGTGGTGGTGAACCTGCCTTGTCCATGGTCCGTATCCGCCCCCTCAGGACATACGGGACCGCGCCGGAGCCAGGGACCGGCCCCCTCCGCGCCACGGTCCTCGCCGCATCCGGACATGGTGGCGTGGCCGCTGTTCCCTTCGATAGGGCGCCGGTCGAATTGGCGTGTGCCAATGGCAATGCCGTCAGAAAATTCCCCGCATACCGCGCTACGGAGCGTCCCGATCGGGCTACGCTCAGCTGTACCTGCCGAATGGGGTACGAGCGTGGCGGAGAACATGACACGACAGGGCCGGGGGCGCCGGACGCTGCTGGAGCGGGAGCTCGAACTCAGCGCGGTGGACCACGCGTTGACCGAGCTGTGCGGGGAGCCGGCCGACGACTCGGCCGGGCCGCGCGCCGGCGGGGTGATCGCGTTCGCGGGGCCGGGCGGCGCCGGTAAGACCGCGCTGCTCGGCGAGGTCAGGCGGCGGGCCGCCGCTCGTGGCTGCACGGTGCTCTCGGCGCGCGCCGGGGAGCAGGAGCAGGGCGTCGCCTTCCATGTCGTGCGCCAGCTCTTCCAGCCCGTACTCGCGGCGACCGGCGAGGAGGCCCACCGCAGGATCCTCGGCGGCTGGTACGACATCGTCGCGCCCGCCGTCGGCCTGGTGGTCTCGGCCGAAGGCGGCTCGCCCGACCCGCACGGGGTGCGCGACGGCCTGGACTGGCTGGTGACCCGCTTCGCCGTCCAGCGGGCCCCGGTCGTCATGATCCTGGACGACGCCCACTGGGCCGACGCCGAATCCCTCGACTGGCTCACCCGGTTCGCGCCCCGCGCCGTGGATCTGCCCATGCTGCTCGCGGTCGGCTACCGACCCGACGAGCTGTCCGCCGACGCGGCGGCGCTGCGCGGGCTCACCGAGCGGCAGGGCTCGCGGCCCCGGCTGCTGGCGCCGCTCACCCCGGGCGCGGTCGGCCGGATGGTGCGCGAGGTGCTGGGCGCGGGGGCGGACGAGTCGTTCTGCCGCGAGTGCTGGGCGGTCACCGGCGGCAACCCCTTCGAGGTCGTCGAGCTCACCGCCAAAGTCCGCGAGCGCGATCTGAAACCGCAGTCGGACAACCTGGCCCATCTGCGTGAGCTGGTCTCCACGGCCAAGGAGAGCGGCCTGACCGACCGGCTGAGCCGGCTCGGCACCTCCGCCGTCCGGCTCGCCTGGGCCGTCGCGGTCCTCGGCAGCGAGGCCACCCCGGCCCTGGCCGCGGATGTCTCGGGCCTGTCCACCATCGAGACCGCCGAGCTGGCTCTGCGGCTGGCCGACGCCCGTATCTTCACCCCGCCGCGCCCATCACCGGAGAAGCGGCCCCTGGAATTCCTCCACCCGCTGATCGCCACCGCCGTCTACCGCGCGATCCCCGCCGCCCTGCGCGTGGCCATGCACGGCAGCGCCGCCGCCACGGTCCTGTCCGCGGGCCGCGGCTCCGGAGCCGCCGGGCGCCATCTGCTGGAGCTGCACCCCGAGGCCGACCCCTGGGTGGTGCGCCATCTGCGCGCGGCGGCCCGGGAGTATCTGCGAGCCGGCGCGCCCGACACCGCCCGCCGCTGCCTCGCCCGGGCCCTGCGCGAACCGCCCTCGCTCCAGGAGCGGCCCGCCGTGCTCTACGAACTGGGCTGCGCCGCCCAGCTCAGCGAGCCCGCCGTCACTGTCAACCATCTGCGGGCCGCCCTGGAGGAGCCCGCGCTCGGCCCGGAGCTGCGCGAGTCGATCACCTACCGGCTGGCCCAGGCGTACGGCCACAGCGGCCGTATGGAGGAGGCCGCGCAGCTCGTGGCCGCCGAGGCCGGGCGGGCCGGCAGCGCCCGCACTCGGCTGCGGATGCAGGCCGAACAGATCATGTGGAACATGTTCCGCGCCGACGGCCAGGACTCGCCCGCCCGCTCCCGCCGACTGGCCCGGCTGGTGGACCGGCTCTCCGGCCGCGGCATGGCCGAGCGCTATCTGCGGGGCCTGCGCGCCTTCGACGCGATGACCCGCGGCGAACCGGCCGCCACCGCCCTGCGCCACGCCGACGAGGCCCTGGGTGACGGCCTGAGCTGGACCGACGACGAGTGGGGCTTCGAGGTGCCCATCCTGGTCGCCCTGACGTTCCTCCACTGTGACCAGCCGGGGCGCGCCGAGGAGCTGTTCGCGAACGGGGTCGCGGAGTGCGAGCGGAAGGGCTGGCGCGGCGCGCATCTGGCGTTCGGCCTCACCCTCCTCGGGTATGTCCGCTACCGCCGCGGGGCGCTCGCCGAGGCCGAAGAACTCGCCCGCGAGGGGCTGCGGATCGCCGACCTGGTCGGGCCGGAGACGCCCGCCCACTGGACCGCCGTCGGCACGCTCATCCAGACCCTGCTCAGCCGCGGCCGGGTCGAGGAGGCCCAGGAGTTCGCCGCCGAGCACTCCTGTGGCGGAAACACCCTCCAGGCCCTCCAGGCACTCCTGTGCCCGGACGCGCCGACCGTGCGCGGCGAGCTGCTGCTGGCCCGCAATATGCACAGCGAGGCCCGGCAGCGGCTCACCCAGGTCGGCCTGCGGATGGACCGGCGCGGTATGCGCAACCCCGCCTGGTGTCCCTGGCAGCTGCACCTGGCCCAGTCCCTGGCGCTCACCGAGCCACGGCAGGCCGCCGAAGTGGCCCGGGACGCGGTGCGCCGCGCCCGCCAGTTCGGCGCCCACTCCATGATCGGCCGCGCCCTGCACACCGCCGGGCTCGTGACCCAGGGGCCGGAACGGCTCAGGCTGCTGGCCGAGGCCGTCGACCACCTCGAACGCTCGCCGTCCGCCTACGACCTGGCCGTGGCCCTGGTCGACCACGGCACCGCCCTGCGCCGGATCGGACTGCCGCAGGAGGCCGGAGACCGGCTCTACCGCGGGCTGGAAGGCGCGGTGCAGTGCGGGGCCGACGCGCTCGCGGTACGGGCCCGCGACGAGCTGTCCGCCACCGGACTGCGCCCGCTGCAGCTGCGCGCCGACCACGGCTCCCCGCTCACCTCCCAGGAGCAGGCGGCCGCCGAGCGGGCCGCCCTCGGCTGGGGCGACGACCGGATCGGCGACGAGCTGGGCCTCGAAGAGCGCGAGGTGACGCAGGTGCTTTCCGGCGTGTACCGCAAGGTGGGCACCGACCGCACCGGGCTGGCCAAGGTCCTGGGCGCCCCGGTCGGTGTCACCATCGGCGCCCGTGTTCCGCGGCCGGTGTCCGGGCGCTGACCCGGGGCGGATTCCGGCGCCGGGGCACGTACCATGTCCGCATGTCGTTCCTCCGCCGCCGCAGCCCCGCCACGCCCACCGGTCCGGACTTCGACGTCCTGGCCATGGACCCGGGGGACTGGCCCGGCGATCTCGGGGCCGGGCTGCTGCCCGCACCCGACGGCAGCTGCCAGGGCGTCTTTCTCCGCTACGACCTGTTCGGCGGGCGCGGCCCCGCGATGATCATCGGCAATCTGCCCGAGGGATCCCCGGCCCGCGAGCTGGCCGAAGGACAGGTGCCGTTCGAGGTGACACAGCTGCTGGCGGCCCTGGGAAACGACGAGCCGGTCCATGTGGTGGACACCGAGGACACCCCGGTCATGCACGAGGACAACCTGCTCATCGTGCGCCGCATCAAGCTCTCCGAGGGCCGGATCTCCTGCTCCCAGTTCGACCGCAGCGACGGTGTCCTGGTCACCATCGCCAGCTGGGACCGGCCCATCACCGACGACCTCTACCGGCTGCTCAAGCCGCTGCCCGCGGAGATGTTCCAGCAGGGCTGAGGCCCGACCAGGCCGTCATCAACGGGAGTTCTCCGCCGCGTACTTCGATCGGGGGATTGTCGGACGGCTGAGGGCCGACCGCCCCGGCGCGGTCGGCCTCACCCACAGACGCCGCGCCCGAGGCGAGCCGGCGACTACCGGTCGGAGCGCTCGATCCGCACATCGGCGGCCCGTACGAACGCCACCCGGTGCCCGAACTGGATCTGGTAGTACACGTCTTGGCCGCGCACCACCTTGTGGCCCGCCGGGTCGAAGGTGGTCGCCCACAGATACTCGCCCTGGGTCTTCAGCCCCAGCGCGTACCGCTGCCCGGCGAGCAGCTTGTACGGCAGCGGCGAGACGGCCTGCACCGGTACGCCCTCCGGGTACGCCTCCTTCTCCGGGTAGGCGCGGCCGTACACCGGCACGTCCGCCGCGCCGTCCTTCGGGGTGATGACCAGGCCCCCGCCGTTCACCGCGGTCGGCCGGCCCTTGGGGTTCTCGAACCAGGCCTTCTGCCCCAGATACCAGATGGCCGTCCAGTCGCCCTGCCGCTCCGCGACCGCGAACCGCTGGCCCGTCGAAGCGCGGGCGCCGGTGTCGTTGACGCCGGTCGTGGAGTCCGATCCGTCGGGGCGCAGCCCGATGTCCTTGATCAGCGGGGCGTCCGCGCTCGGCGCGGTGTGCAGCCGCACCGCGCCCGAGCCGTGCGGGGCGCAGGGCTGTCCGGCGGTGTCGCAGCCGGTGTACACCGGCTGGTGGGTGTCGTAGTCGGGGCGGATGGTGACCAGCCCGCCGCTCGGGCCCGCGGTGGTGCGGAAGGGCGCGCCGAGGAGGGTGAAGTAGTGCGCCCAGTCCCAGTAGGGGCCGGGGTCGGTGTGCATCCCCTTGATGTTCGGGGTGGTGGTGCCGGGGACGTTGTCATGGCCCAGGATGTGCTGGCGGTCCAGCGGGATGTCGTACTTCCGCGCGAGATAGCGCACCAGCCGGGCCGAGGCGCGGTACATCGCCTCCGTGTACCAGGCGTCGGGCGCGGTGAGGAACCCCTCGTGCTCCAGCCCGATCGACTTGGCGTTGACGTACCAGTTGCCCGCGTGCCAGCCGACGTCCTTGAGCGCCAGGTGCTGGGCGATGTGCCCGTCGGCGGAGCGCAGGGTGTACTGCCAGGACACATACGTGGGGTCCTGGATCAGCTTGAGGCAGACGTCCCAGGTGCCTTCGGTGTCATGGATGACGATGTAGTCGATCGTCTGGGACTCGGGGCGGTTGCCCAGGTCGTGGTTGCCGTAGTCGTTGTCGCCGAACTGCTCGTACGGCGCCGGGATCCACTCGCAGGAGACGCCCTTGGGGGCGTCGACGTTCGGATCCCGCGCGACGGACGGCAGCCCCAGCGTCCGCAACTGCCGGGTGTCGGGGGACACCCCGGGCGCGGCGGGGAGCGAGACCGCCTCGCCGGAGCCCGTGGTGCGCGCCGCGCCGCCGCGGATCACGTCGAAGACGTCGTCGGCGAAGACTGCGGCTGCCGTGGCGTTGTCAGAGCCGGAGTAGGCCGCCACCGCCCCGTACCAGTCGGCCGGGTCCTCGCTCAGCGGCAGCCCCAGCTTCTTCTGCTCCGCGGCCAGCAGGGCCGCGCCACCGCGCACATTGGCCGCCTCGTCCGCGCGCAGCGCCTCCGCGGACAGCCCGCTCAGCTCGGCGGCCCGCTCCAGCGTCCGCAGCCGCGCGGGCAGCTGCCGCGGCTGGGGCACCTCGGTGTCGGGCACCAGACGGGCACGCGCCAGATCGCCGCGCGCGTCCTCGCTGCCATGGCTGTGGTGCGGGGTGCGGGCCAGAGCGGTGGTCGCGTCGGTGAGGTGCATGGGGCCGTAGCCGCCGGTGACGCTGGGCGCGCCGCCGTGGCCGTCCCAGCGCGACTGCAGATACGACACACCCAGCAGCACGCTCAGCGGGACGCCGTACTCCTTCGCCGCGGCGGCGAAGGCCCCCTGCAGGGCGTCGCTCCCGGACCGGGACTCGTCGGCCAGGGCGGCCGGGGCCTGGGCCGCGAGGGGGAGCAGAAAGGCGGCCGACGCGGCGGCACCGGCCGTCCGCAGGGCGGTCCGCCGCGTGGGGCCGGGCTCCGGTCTGTTCGGGTCGTGCGCGCTGTCCTGTGCGGATCCTCGCATTGCAGCCTCCTCTAAGGCGGGCCGAGCGTGCGCCGGTGTGCGCCGGCCATGCGTACGGGGCCGAGCCCACCTAGAGGTATCCGGTGCCGGGCGATCCGTCAATCATGCTCGGCCGCCCGGGTGTTCGCACGTCAACGCCCGTGCCGAGGTGTTTCCCGGCACGGGCGCACGGGCCTGCGGCGCGTCACTGGTCCAGACCGATGACGGCCAGACCGATGACGCGCCCCGCGGCTCAACGGGTTCCGACCGCGGCCCGCACGGCACGCCGCGCGAGGGAGCAGTCGTCGTGCAGGCGGCGCAGCAGCAGACGCTGCTCCTCACCGGCCCCGACCGCGCCCGGAGCCACGGGGGCGGGGTCGTGCATGGTGCGCTGCACGGCGGTTTCGTACTGGCGGATCTCCCGTGTCAGTACGAGCATCAGATTCACCAGGAAGGCGTCCCGCGCATCGGGCCCCGCCGCCTGCGCCAGCTGGCTGATCTGGCGCCGCGGCCCTGGGGCGTCACCCAGCGCGGTCCACAGCGTGGCCAGGTCGTACCCGGGCAGATACCAGCCCGCGTGGTCCCAGTCGATGAGCGCCGCCCCGGCCGGCGAGAGCAGGATGTTGTTCAGTAACGCGTCGCCGTGGCAGAACTGGCTCTGGCGGGCGGCGGTGTGCGCGAGGCCGCGCAGCAGCTTCCGCAGATCGCCCATGTCCCGGTCGGTGAGCAGCCCGAGCTCGTGGTAGCGCGCCAGCCGGGCGGCGTAGTCGATCGGCGCGTCGAACAGATTGGCGGGCGGCCGCCATAGATTGATCCGGCAGATGGCGCCGAGCGCGGCCCGCACATCGGCGCGCGGTGGCGGCTCGCAGGGGTGGCGCTGGGAGGCCGCCACCCGCCCGGGCATCCGCTCGATGACCAGGGTGCAGTTGTCCGGGTCCGCCGCGATCAGCCGGGGCACCCGGACCGGCGGCCGATGACGGACGAACGCCCGGTACATCGCTATTTCCCGCCGGAACCGCTCGGCCCAGGCCGGTGAGTGGTCCAGCAGGCACTTGGCGACCGCGGTGCTGCGGCCGGTGGTGCCGACCAGGAGGACGGACCGCCCGCTGCGCCGGAGCACCTGGACGGGGTTGAACTCCGGACAGATGCGGTGGACGGACGCGATCGCCGTGCGCAGCTGTGCTCCCTGCGGGCCGGACATATCGAGTCTGCCGCTCAGCGGGCCGGGGCCCGGGGCCCGCCTCGCTCGCCCGCCGGGGGCGGGATCCAGGAACGGCCCGGCGCCGGGCGGCTGCCGCCGGTACGGCCGGGGCGGGGCGGACACGGAGGACGATGCTGCGTACATGGACAATACAGATCCCTTCGTGTGCCGATGAGTCGCGCGCCTCCCGGCCCCGGGGCGAGGCCGCACCCTGGGGAATGCGGTCCGCGAACTGCCCCCGCGGGTGCGGGGACGACTTCTTTCGCTGAACGCCGCCGGGCCGGGTGGCGCGGTCCTACACCACACCCGGCCGCGGGTGGCACACCATCTGGCGGACCCTGGCGAACCCTGGCGAATAGTCGCACGGGCCGTGACAGGGCGGTTACTGTCAAGTCAGCCGAGAACCTGGGGGCTTGACGTGACGAGGGAACCCAACACCCGTCTCGCGGACCTGTTCGGCCTCGCCGGCTGGTCCAAGGGGGAACTCGCGAGACTCGTGAACCGGAAGGCGGCGGCCATGGGCCATCCGCAGCTGGCGACCGACACCTCGCGGGTGCGGCGTTGGATCGACACCGGCGAGATGCCGCGCGATCCCGTGCCCAAGGTTTTGGCCGCCCTGTTCACCGAGCGCCTCGGTCGAGTCGTGACCATCGAGGACCTCGGGTTCGCACGGCAGGGGCGCGCGGGGAAGGGGCAGTCCGCGGACGGGCTGCTCTGGGCGCCCGAGTCCACGGCCGCGGTCCTCACCGAATTCACGGGAATGGACCTTATGTTCAACCGACGCGGCTTGGTGGGTGCGGGCGCCGCGCTCGCCGCAGGATCAGCCATCACCGGAGCCATGCACGACTGGCTGCACAGTGACCCGACTCTGGCCACCGACGCCCCCCGTACCGACGATCCGCTGTCCGCGGACTTCGCCGGTTTCGACCGCTACGAGGCGGCCCCCGTGGGCTCCCAGGAGATCGACGCGCTGGAGCGTTCGGTCGATGTCTTCCGCGCCTGGGACGCCGCCCGCGGCGGGGGGCTGCAGCGCAAGGCCGTGGTGGGCCAGCTCAACGAGGTGGGCGGGATGCTCGCCTATCGCCACCCCCCGGCGCTGCAGCGCCGG
>NZ_MUNE01000466.1 GCF_002154605.1 Streptomyces milbemycinicus
CGCAGCGCCTCGGCGAGTCCGGCGGCCAGCCGGACCATGTCCTCGGTCGGCAGCGGGCCGTTCCGCTTGACGTGTTCGGCGAGGGTGGGGCCGGGGATGTAGAGGGTGGCCATCCAGGGCCGCTCACCGCCGGGGTCGGCGTCCACGACGGGTGCGGTGAACGCCCCGCTGACCCGCCGGGCGGCCGCCACCTCCTGTCGGAACCGCGCCCGGAACTCGGGGTCTTCGGCGAACTCCGCGTGGACGACCTTCACCGCGAGGCGCCGGCCCGAGGCCGAGCGCGCNNCCGGCGGCATTCCCCACCCCCGTGAATTCGGCCGCAGTCGCGACTCGGCGAGCCTAGTCGATGACACGTGCGAGCCCTGTTAGCCTCCGCTGGTCGTGTCACGTAACGCGACATGTGCACAAGATGTGCACAACTTCGGAATGAAGTTCGACGGGGGAGGGCCAATAGCCATGGAAGAGACCGTAGGGACAACCGACGCAGAGACGGCTGTTGAGGCAGGGACGGTCGAGGCTGAGACGGTCACCTATCCGATCGCACCCGGTTACCAGGTGAACGTCCGCAGCGGCCCCAGCACCACCAGCAAGCTGATCAAGGTGCTGCCGTACAACACCCGCGTCCCGATCCGCTGCCAGCGCCGCGGGGAGAAGATCTCGGGCCCGTACGGCACGACGGACATCTGGGACAGCATCGCGCCGGGGCAGTACGTCTCCGACGCGTATGTGAAGACCGGCAGCGACGGGTTCGTCACCGTCGTCTGCGGCTGACCGCCTACGGCTGAAGCGACTGGTCCGGCCGGCCCGACCGGCCCGGCCGGACCCGGGCCGTCAGCGCTCCGAGGTCGCGCCCGGCGTGGGCTTCGCGGACTTGGTCGCCGGACCGGGGTCCGCGCTCTTGGTGTCCGAGGTCTTCGTGCCCGAG
>NZ_MUNE01000467.1:0-6786 GCF_002154605.1 Streptomyces milbemycinicus
GCGACGGGGTCGATGTCCGAGCCATAGTCGGGGCTGGTGCGGGCCTCGAAGTGCAAATGCGGGCCGGTGACGTTGCCCGTGGCGCCGGACAGGCCGATCTGCTGGCCGGGGGTGACCGTCTGGCCGACGGAGACGCCGATGGACGACAGGTGGCCGTACTGGGTGTAGGTGCCGTCGTTCATCTTGATCACGATGTTGTTGCCGTACGCACCGCCCCAGCCGGCCTCGACGACGGTGCCGGAGCCGACGGAGTGCACCGAGGTGCCGGACGAGGCGTGGAAGTCCACCCCGGTGTGGCTGCCGGACGACCACAGGCCGCTGGACGCCTGGTAGCCGGTGGAGAGGTACGAGCCGGTGATCGGCGACACGAACGTGTTCAACCGCTTGCGCTCAGCCTCGCGCGCCGCGCGCTCCTTGGCCTCGCGTTCCTGCTTGGCCTTCTTCGCGGCCGCCTCGGCCTTTCGCTTCGTCTCGGCCGCCTGACGCGCGGCCTCCTTGCGGGCCTGGGCCTCGGCCTGCGCCTTGGCGGCGGCCTCCTCGGCGGCGCTCTGCTGGCTCTCCGCCTGGGCCTCGACCTGGCCGGCGAGCTGGTCGTCCATGGCGACCGCCTGGCGCAGCCCGGTGTCCTCGAAGCCGCGCGGGTCGTCCGTCGCCGCGAGGGCGGGGGCGGCGAAGCCGGCGACCACGCCGGAGGCGGCCAGCGTGGCTATGCCCGCAAGGTTGGTGTTGGAACGTGCGGTGCGGGGGGCCCGGGTGGGGCGGCGGTGCTTCCCGGCGGTACGGGTGAACGCCATGGTCCGGCGCACTCCTTTCCTTCCTCTCGCCTACCGGGTTAGCTGACGGGTTCGGAGCAGGAAGGTCTCCTACGGGCCCCTCCCCCTGGCGGGAAGGCGTCCGATTCACCCCTGGGGATCACCCGTCCGGCGCCGCGGGCGGCGACGGGCGAGGTTGGTTCCCCGGCTCCCCTGGCTTGCGCCGTACGGGGACTCGGCGATGGTTGCCCGTGCCGCGGGTGCGGCGTGTCTCGGGCGGACAACCGAACTGACGCTAAGCGTGATCCCATTCGTTCACCAAACGGTTCCGCTTTTTTGTTGGTTTCCCCACAGACACGATCACCCAGAGGGTCAATCTCTGCCATAAAGCGGACGAAACGACCGACGAAACGACCGACAAAAAGAGACCCTGGCGCCTGAAGCGGCGCCAGGGTCCTTGTCGCGACGGCCCGTTGCTCCCTGGCCGGGTCGGCCTGTCGGTCTGCCGATCCGTCAGTTTGTCGGTCTGTTGGCCCGTCAGCCCTGGATGACGCGCACCTCGCCGATGCCGAGCGCCTTGACCGGCTCCTCGATCTGTGAGGCGTCACCGACGAGCACCGTGACCAGCCGGTCGGTCGGGAAGGCGCTCACCACCGCGGCGGTCGCCTCCACCGTGCCGGTCTCCGCGAGGCGCGCGTACAACTGCGCCTGGAAGTCGTCCGGCAGATGCTGCTCGACCTGGTCGGCGAGCGTGCCCGCGACGGCGGCCGCCGTCTCGTACTTCAGCGGGGCGACCCCGACCAGGTTCTGCACGGCGACATCGCGCTCGGCGTCGGTCAGGCCCTCCTCCTTCAGCGTGCCCAGCACCTTCCACAGGTCCTCCAGGGCGGGGCCGGTGACCTCGGTGGCCACCGAGCCGCTGATGGCCAGCAACGCGGCGCCCGTGGCCCCTCCGGAGGCGTCAGGGGCCGCGGAGCGGAGCACCTGACCGAAGGCGCGCACGCCGTACGTGTAGCCCTTCTCCTCGCGCAGCACCCGGTCGAGCCGGGAGGTGAGGGTGCCGCCCAGGCAGTAGGTGCCCAGCACCTGGGCGGGCCAGACCCGGTCGTGGCGGTCGGCGCCGATCCGCGCGATGAGCAACTGGGTCTGCACCGCCCCCGGCCGGTCGACGATGATCACGCGGCCGGTGTCGTCGGCGGTGATCGGCGGCATGGGGCGGCGCTCGGCGGCGCCGCCCGTCCAGGCGCCGAGGGTTTCGGCCAAGGCCTTGTCCAGGTCGACGCCGGTCAGGTCGCCGACGACCACGGCGGTCGAGGTGGACGGGCGGACATGCGTCTCGTAGAAGGCCCGCACGGCCGCGGCGTCGATGCCCTCGACGGTCTCCTGGGTGCCCTGGCGCGGCCGGGACATCCGGGACTCGGCCGGGAACAGCTCCTTGGACAGCGCCATCGAGGCACGCCGGGCCGGGTTGGCCAGCTCGTGCGGGATCTCGTCCAGGCGGTTGCGGACCAGCCGCTCGACCTCGCCCTCGGGGAAGGCGGGCGCGCGCAGCGCGTCGGCCAGCAGGCCGAGCGCCTTGGGCAGCCGGGAGACGGGGACCTCCAGGGACACCCGGACGGCGGGGTGGTCGGCGTGGGCGTCCAGGGTGGCGCCGCAGCGCTCCAGCTCGGCGGCGAACTCCTCGGCGGTGTGCTTGTCGGTGCCCTCGGACAGGGCGCGGGCCATGATCGTGGCGATGCCGTCGAGCCCGGCCGGCTCGGCGTCCAGCGGGGCGGCGAGGTTGATCTCCACGGCGACGACCTGCTGGCCGGGGCGGTGGCAGCGCAGCACGGTCAGCCCGTTGGACAGCTCGGTGCGCTCGGGGGCCGGGAAGGCCCACGGCCTGGCGGCACCCGCCTGCGGCTGCGGGTGGAAGGTCATGGTGGTGGCGGCGTCGCTCACTGGGCCGACTCCCCTTCTGCGTCGTTGTCGTCGGCTGCTGCGTCGTGGTCGCCGTCGGCCTCGGCGTCGGCCTGCTCGGCGCCCTGGACCGGCTCGTAGACCAGCACCGCGCGGTTGTCGGGGCGCAGCCTGGCCTGGGCCACGGCCCGCACCTCCTCGGCCGTCACCTGAAGGACGCGCTCCACGGCGGTCAGCGCCAGCTGCGGGTCGCCGAACAGCACCGCGTAACGGCACAGCTCGTCGGCGCGGCCGCCGACGGTGGCCAGCCGGTCCAGCCACTCGCGCTCCAGCTGGGCCTGGGCGCGCTCCATCTCCTCCGGGGTCGGCCCCTCCTCGGCGAACCGGGCCAGCTCCTCGTCGACGGCGGCCTCGATGTCGGGGACCTCCACGCCGCCGGAGGTCTTCACGTCAAGCCAGCCGAGCGAGGGGGCGCCCGACAGTCGCAGCAGGCCGAAGCCCGCGGCCACCGCCGTACGGTCCCGCCGCACCAGGCGGTTGTGCAGGCGGGAGGACTCCCCGCCGCCCAGGACGGTCAGCGCCAGGTCGGCGGCGTCGGCCTCGCGGGTGCCGTCGTGCGGCAGCCGGTAGGCCGCCATCAGGGCGCGGGCCGGGACCTCTTCCTCGACGACCTCGCGCAGCTGTCCGCCGATCACGTCCGGCAGGGTGCCGTCGCGGGGCGGGCGCTTGCCGTCGTGGGAGGGGATGGTGCCGAAGTACTTCTCGATCCAGGCCAGGGTCTGCTCGGGGTCGATGTCGCCCACGATCGCCAGCACCGCGTTGTTCGGCGCGTAGTACGTGCGGAAGAACTCGCGGGCGTCCTCCAGGGAGGCCGCGTCCAGGTCGGCCATCGAGCCGATCGGGGTGTGGTGGTACGGGTGGCCCTCGGGGTAGGCCATGGCGACCAGGCGCTCGAAGGCCGTGCCGTACGGCACGTTGTCATAGCGCTGGCGGCGCTCGTTCTTGACGACGTCGCGCTGGTTCTCCAGGCTCTCCTCGTCCAGCGCGGTCAGCAGCGACCCCATGCGGTCCGCCTCGAGCCACAGCGCCAGCTCCACCTGGTGGGTCGGCATCGTCTCGAAGTAGTTGGTCCGCTCGAAGCTGGTCGTCCCGTTGAGCGAGCCGCCGGCGCCCTGCACCAGCTCGAAGTGGCCGTTCCCCGTGACCTGCGCCGAGCCCTGGAACATCAAGTGCTCGAAAAGGTGAGCCAGACCCGTACGCCCCTTGACTTCGTGGCGCGAGCCGACGTCGTACCACAGGCAGACCGCCGCGACCGGGGTCAGGTGGTCTTCGGAGAGCACCACCCGCAGGCCGTTGGCCAGCCGGTGCTCGGTCGCTGTCAGGCCGC
This sequence comes from Streptomyces milbemycinicus, assembly GCF_002154605.1. GTDB lineage: Bacteria > Actinomycetota > Actinomycetes > Streptomycetales > Streptomycetaceae > Streptomyces > Streptomyces milbemycinicus. Next base: position 4,039 of record NZ_MUNE01000467.1, read on the forward strand.
CGGAGCCGGCTTGTTCCGTGGCCGTGTGACCCATGGGCATGTACGTCCCTTCGATCGCGTGATGGAGCGCGTGCGAGCCGCTTGAAGTGCGGTCCTGTCACTGTATGCAAGCGCACCGACATCTGGCGAAGTTCCCGCCGGGGAATCTCGCGGAGGGGGCGTTGTCGGTAGCCCGTTCCACACTTGTCGGTGGTCCGGTCCACAATGGTCGGCGTCAGATCCCGCCTCGGCAGTTGAAGGAGCCGCAAGCGCGATGGCCCGCCGCAGCACAAAAACCCCTCCGCCGGACGATTTCGAGGAGCGCATTCTCGACATCGACGTCGTCGACGAGATGCAGGGCTCCTTCCTCGAGTACGCGTACTCAGTCATCTACTCGCGCGCCCTGCCCGACGCCCGGGACGGGCTCAAGCCGGTGCACCGGCGCATCCTCTACCAGATGAACGAGATGGGCCTGCGGCCCGAGCGCGGCTTCGTCAAGTGCGCCCGGGTCGTCGGCGAGGTCATGGGCAAGCTGCACCCCCATGGCGACGCGTCGATCTATGACGCGCTGGTGCGTATGGCCCAGCCCTTCTCGATGCGGGTGCCGCTGGTCGACGGCCACGGCAACTTCGGCTCCCTGGGCAATGACGACCCGCCCGCGGCGATGCGATACACCGAGTGCCGGATGGCCTCGGCGACCTCGCTGATGACCGAGTCGATCGACGAGGACACCGTCGACTTCGCGCCGAACTACGACGGCAGCGAGCAGGAGCCGCTGGCGCTGCCCGCCGCCTATCCCAACCTGCTGGTCAACGGGGCGTCCGGGATCGCGGTCGGCATGGCGACCAACATGGCCCCGCACAACCTGGGCGAGGTGATCGCCGCCGCCCGCCATCTGATCAGGCACCCGGGCGCGGACCTGGACGCTCTGATGCGGTTCGTGCCGGGCCCCGACCTGCCGACCGGCGGCCGGATCGTGGGCCTGGGCGGCGTCCGGGACGCGTACGAGAAGGGGCGCGGCACCTTCAAGATCCGCGCCACGGTCTCGGTGGAGGACGTGACGCAGCGCCGCAAGGGCCTGGTCGTCACCGAACTGCCGTTCACGGTCGGCCCCGAGAAGGTCATCTCGAAGATCAAGGACCTGGTCGGCTCGAAGAAGCTGCAGGGCATCTCGGACGTCAAGGACCTCACCGACCGCCAGCACGGCCTGCGCCTGGTCATCGAGATCAAGAACGGCTTCAACCCGGAGGCCGTGCTGGAGCAGCTCTACAAGCTGACGCCGATGGAGGAGTCCTTCGGCATCAACAATGTCGCGCTGGTCGACGGCCAGCCGCTCACACTCGGGCTCAAGGAGCTGCTGGAGGTCTATCTCGACCACCGCTTCGATGTGGTGCGGCGGCGCAGCGAGTTCCGGCGCACCAAGCGGCGGGACCGGCTGCACCTGGTCGAGGGTCTGCTGGTCGCCCTCCTCGACATCGACGAGGTCATCCGCGTCATCCGCTCCAGCGAGAACGCGGCGGAGGCGAAGCAGTCCCTGATCGCCCGCTTCGAGCTCTCCGATGTCCAGACGCAGTACATCCTGGACACCCCGCTGCGCCGGCTGACCAAGTTCGACCGGATCGAGCTGGAGTCGGAGCGCGACCGCCTCAAGGCGGAGATCGAGGAGCTGACCCGGATCCTGGATTCGGACGCCGAGCTGCGCAAGCTGGTGTCGGCGGAACTGGCCCAGGTGGCCAAGAAGTTCGGCACGGAGCGGCGCACGGTGCTGCTGGAGTCGGCGGACGCCCCGGTGACCGCGGTGCCGCTGGAGGTCGCCGACGACCCGTGCCGGGTGCTGCTGTCCTCCACCGGCCTGCTGGCCCGCACGGCCAACGGTGAGCCGTTCCCGGGCGAGGAGCAGGCCAAGCGCGCCAAGCACGATGTGATCGTCTCGGCGGTCCCGGCCACGGCCCGCGGGGACCTGGGGGCGGTGACCTCGACCGGGCGGCTGCTGCGGCTCGCCGTGGTCGATCTGCCGATACTCCCGGAGACGGCTTGGGCGCCGAACCTGGCGGGCGGGGCTCCGATCGCGGAGTTCCTGTCGCTGGAGGACGGCGAGGAGCTGATCTGCCTCACCACGCTCGACGAGTCCTCACCAGGGCTCGCGATCGGCACGGAGCAGGGCGTCGTCAAGCGCGTGGTCCCCGACTATCCCGCCAACAAGGACGAGTTGGAGGTCATCGGCCTCAAGGAGGGCGACCGGATCGTCGGCGCGGTGGAGCTGCGTACGGGCGAGGAGGACCTGGTCTTCATCACCGACGACGCGCAGTTGCTGCGCTATCCGGCGAGCCAGGTACGACCACAGGGCCGCCCGGCGGGTGGCATGGCCGGTATCAAGCTGGGCGCGGGAGCGAAGGTGATCTCGTTCACGGCCGTCGACCCGGCGGTCGACGCGGTGGTGTTCACGATCGCCGGCTCGCACGGCACCCTCGACGACTCGGTGCAGCAGTCGGCCAAGCTCACTCCGTTCGACCAGTACCCGCGCAAGGGCCGGGCCACCGGCGGGGTGCGCTGCCAGCGGTTCCTGAAGGGCGAGGACTGCCTGGTCCTGGCCTGGGCGGGCGCGACACCGGCCCGCGCGGCCACCTCGACCGGCACCCCTGTGCCGCTGCCGGAGCCCGACCCGCGCCGCGACGGCTCGGGGGAGGCGCTCGCCAAGCCGGTGGCCGTGGTCGCCGGGCCGGTGTAGCGGGCCCGGCCCCCAGTGCAGCGGCCGAAGCGGCCGGGCCG
>NZ_MUNE01000467.1:6815-9937 GCF_002154605.1 Streptomyces milbemycinicus
ACGGCCCGGCCGCTTCGGCCGTTCGGGGGTGTGTTGGACCGTTCGAGCGTCTTCAGCGGGTGAGCAGGTCCCGCAGGGCCTTGGCGATATCGGCGGGGGCCTCCTCGGCCATGAAGTGGCCGCAGGTGACGGTGGTGTGCCGCAGATCGGGCGCCCAAGCGCGCCACAGCGCGGCGGCGTCGTAGCCGAGGGCGGCGCCCCAGTCCTGCTGGAGCACGGTGACCGGCATCCGCAGCCGGTGACCGGCGGCGCGGTCGGCCCGGTCGTGGTCGGTGTCGATGCCGGCGGAGGCCCGGTAGTCGGCGACGATCGAGGGCACCGCCGCACGGCAGGCGTCCAGGTACGCGGCGCGGACATCGGCCGGGATGGCCTGCGGGTCGCCCGTCCACAGGTCGAGGAAGTGGCCGAAGAAGAGATCCGGGGCGGCACCGATCAGCCGCTCGGGCAGTCCGGGCGGCTGGGCCATCAGATACAGGTGGAAGCCCACGGCGGCGGTGGTGCCGTGCAGCGCCTCCCACATGTCCAGGGTCGGGAGCACATCGAGGCAGGCCAGGTGGGTGATGGCCGCCGGGTGGTCGAGGGCGGCGCGGAAGGCGACCAGGGCGCCGCGGTCGTGTCCGGCCAGCGCGAACCGCTCATGCCCCAGCGCGCGGGCCAGGGCCACGATGTCGGCGGCCATGGTGCGCTTGGCGTAGCCGGTGCCGTCGGGGTCGGCGGGCTTGTCGCTGGCGCCGTAGCCGCGCAGGTCGGGGCAGATCACGGTGTGGTCGGCGGCGAGGTCGGCGGCGACGTGCCGCCACATCAGATGGGTCTGCGGAAAGCCGTGCAACAGCACGATCGGGGGGCCCGAGCCGCCGATGGCCACGTGGAGGGACACGCCGTCGGCGACGGGGACACGGTGGTGAGCGAAGCCGGCGATGACAGGCGGCATGGTTCCGCCCCTTTCAGGGTGAAGAGGTTTTTCGGGGTGAAGACGTTCAGGCGTCGGATGTTTCGGATGTTCAGGCGTCGTCAGCGTGCCGGGCGCGAATGAGCATCGGATGAGCGCGTTACCGTGACCGGGGGCGCTGCCCCGGAAAGGGTGGTCCGGCGTGCGGTTCCTGTTCGGCGTGCTGGGTCCGGTGGCGGCCTGGGACGGGGCCGGGGACGCGATCGCCTTGAAGGGGCCGCGACACCGCGCGGTACTGGCCCGGCTGATCGTCGCCCGCCGCCGTGTCGTCCCCGTCCGCCGCCTGGCCGAGGACCTGTGGCCGGAGGAGCCCCCCGCTGACGCGGTGGGCGCGATCCGCACCTTCGTGGCCGCGCTGCGGCGCACTCTGGAACCGGAGCGCCCGCCTCGCGCCCCGGCCCGCCTGCTGGTCACCGAGGGCCCGGGGTATGCGCTGCGCGCCGACCCGGGCGCGGTGGACGCCTGGAGCTTCGAGCGGGCGGTGACCGCCGCCGCGGCGCTGCCGCCCGAGGACGCGTTCGCGCGGCTGGACGAGGCGCTGGAGTGGTGGCGCGGCCCCGCCTACGCGGAATTCGCCGACGAGCCATGGGCCCGCGCGGAGCGCTCGCGCCTCGCCCAGCTGCGGCTGCACGCCGTCGAGCGGCGGGCCGAGGCCCGGCTCGCGCTGGGCCTGGCCGCCGAGACGGCGGCTGACCTGGACTCCCATGTGGCCGAGCACCCCTGGCGCGAGGACGCCTGGCGGCTGCTGGCCCTGGCGCTGTACCGGTCCGGCCGCCAGGGCGACGCGCTGGCGGTCCTGCGCCGGGCGCGTACGCTCCTGGCCGAGCAGCTGGGGGTGGATCCGGGCCCGCGGCTGCGCGGCCTGGAGGCCGACATCCTCGGCCACGCCGCCCACCTCGACGCCGGCCCAGGCCCGGGTCCCGGGGCTGCCGACCGGGTGTGGGCGCGTACGGCGGCCGCCTACGACCGCACCGTGCCCTCCGGCGCCCGGGCACGTCTGGAGTCGACGGTGGGTCTGCTGCGCAGTCTCGCGGTGACCGGCGGCAGCGGCCTCCAGACGGCCCGCCACCACCGCGTGGCGGCCGTCGCGGCGGCCGAGGAGCTCGGTGACGCGGAGCTGACCGCCCGCGTGATCGGCGCGTACGACGTCCCGGCCATCTGGACGCGGCTCGACGACCCGGAGCAGGCCGCGCGGGTCGTCGCGGCGGCCGAGCGCGCCCTGTCCGCCCTGCCGCCCGGCGGGCACGACGCGGCCCGGGCCCGGCTGCTGACCACGATCGCCCTGGAGTCGCGGGGCACCCGCGCGGCGCGCGGGCCGCAGGCCGCCCGGCAGGCGGAGGAGATCGCCCGACACCTGGACGACCCCGCGTTGCTGGCGTTCGCCCTCAACGCGACGTTCATGCAGACCTTCCACCGCGCCGGTCTGGCGCCGCGCCGGGACGCGATCGGCGCCGAGCTGATCGCCCTGTCCGCCCGGCACGGCCTGACCACCTTCGAAGTCCTCGGCCACCTCATCCGGCTCCAGGCCCGCGCCGCCCTGGCGGACTTCACCGGAGCCGACCGCCACGCGAGCGCCGCGGACCGCCTGGCCGAGCGCCATGAGCTGCCGCTGGTCGGCGTGTTCACCCAGTGGTACGCCGCGCTACGGCTCGCCGCGACCGGCCCGGCGGCAGAACAGACGGAACAGGCGGAACACAGGGCGGAGGCGGAGGCGGCCTACCGGGACGCCGCCGCACGGCTGGACGGGGCCGGTATGCCCGGTCTGGAGCGTGGTCTGCTGCCGCTCGCGCTGCTGTGCCTGCGTATGCGGCACGGGCTGCCCGCCCAGGCCGACGAGCACGGCGACTGGGGACCGTACGAGCCCTGGGCCCGCCCCTTGGTGCTGCTGGCCCAGGACCGCCGCGACGAGGCCGCGGCAGCGCTGCGCGAGACCCCGGACCCGCCCCGCGACCTGCTGTTCGAGGCCCTGTGGTGCCTGACCGCCCGGGCGGCCGTCGCCGTCGGCGACCGGGAGACGATGGAGCGCGCCCACCGCGAGCTCGCCCCCGCGGCGGCGGAGCTGGCCGGGGCGGGCAGCGGGCTGCTCACCCTGGGCCCGGTCTCGACGTACCTGGGCGAACTCGCCACGGCCCTGCGCACCACGGGCCGACGCGGCTAGGGCCTGTCGTCAAAG
>NZ_MUNE01000468.1 GCF_002154605.1 Streptomyces milbemycinicus
GTGCTCACCGGGCGTCAGCTGTCCGGTGAGCACTGGCTGCGCTGTGTCGTCCTCGGCACCGCCGCGGGGCCGGAGGGCGAGGCCGCCTGGAGGCGTCCACCCGCACACCCCACCATTGGAGGCAGTACATGAGATCCGCGTTCAGGATCGTGGCCATGGTCGCCGCGGCAGCGGCGGCCGTGGCCACGACATCGCTCCCGGGGGCCGCGGCGGCCGACACCGCGGCCGGCGTGTCCCGGGGCCATACGTACCACGTCGCCACCTGGGGCGCCGACCGGGCGGACGGCACCGCGGCGCACCCGCTGCGCACCATCGGCCGCTGCTCCGAGCTGGTCCGGCCCGGGGACACCTGTCTGGTCCACCGCGGCCGCTATCGCGAGCGCGTCGCCCCGCCCTCGGGCACCAAGGACGCGCCGATCACCATCGCCGCGTACGGGGACGGCACCGTCACCGTCGACGGCACCAAGACCGTGACGGGCTGGCGGGACGCGGGCGACGGGCTGGTCGCCACCGACGTGGACCTGCCGCTCGACCCCAGCGAGAACGCCCTGTTCGTCGACGGCGAGCGGGCCATGGAGGGGCGTTGGCCCAACTCGGGACCCGATCCGCTCAATCCGTCCTGGGCCGTGGCCGAGCGGACCTCCACCGACCAGCACATCGACGACCCCGACCTGCCGGCCGGCGACTTCACCGGCGCCACCGTCCATCTGTGGGCCGGGTCCAACCCCTGGAGCCAGCAGACCGGCACGGTGACCGCCACCGCCCCCGGCGCGCTCGACTTCAAGGGCGGCAACTACCGCTGCACCCCGCTGTGCATGGGCGACCAGAACTACCGCAACTACTACCTGGTCGGCGCCAAGTCCACCCTCGACCAGCCGGGCGAGTGGTACTACGACAAGGACGCGAAGCGGCTGTACCTGGTCCCGCCCAAAGGGGGCCTCGCGGGCCACACCGTAACCGCGAAGTACCAGAGCTGGGGCGTGGACCTGGCCGGCAGCTCGTATGTCACCGTCCGGGGGCTCGATCTGTGGGGCACCTCGCTGCGCACCGGCGACACCAGCACGGGCGTGCTCGTCGAGGGGTTGCGGGCCCGCTACATCTCCGAGTTCTCGACCCTGCCCATGCCGCGCGACGACGAACTGGCCATCCCGCCCTTCGAGGGGCATATCGTCGCCGCCCGGGTGCTTGGCTCGGGGGTGCAGATCCGCGGCAGCGGCAACACCCTGCGCGACAGCGATATCGGGTACTCCGCGGGCACCGGCGTGCTGCTGCGCGGCAGCGGGAACACCGTGACCAACACGTATATCCACGACGTCGGCTGGATGGGCAGCTACACGCCCGGTATCGAGATCAACGGCAGCGGACACACCGTCACCCGCAACACGATCCGGCGCACCGGCCGGGCGAGCATCGACACCGCCTGGCAGCTCAACGGGGTGCCCTTCCACGACAACCGCATCGCCTACAACGACCTGTCCGAGGCCATGCGCACCTCGCGTGACGGCAGCCCGTTCTATGTGTGCTGCAACCTGGACGCCAAGGGCACCAGCGTCGACCACAACACCGTCCACGACGCCGACGGCCAGGTCGGCTACTACATCGACAACTCCTCCGGAAACTTCCTGCTGCACCACAACGTGGCGTACAACACCGGCTCCCGCGGGACCTTCTTCAACGGCCACAGCAGCGTCAGCCTCGGCAACCGCGACCACAACTCCACCTACGGCCTCGGTGTCTCCACCGCCGTCCGGCTGAGCGGAGCGACGGACGCCTCGGGCACCTACGTCAGCAACGATGTGGCGCTCGCGCCGATGGAGATCAGCGGGCCGGGCGACCCGGCCCCGGTGGTGCGCAGCAACCTGCTGCCGCCCACCGACCCGGGCTACACCGACGCGCGCAACGGCGAGCTGTGGCCGCGCGAGGGCTCGCCCGCCATCGACGCCGGCGAGACCGTGGACGGGGTGACCACCGGCGTCCGGGGCGCGGGCCCCGACCAGGGGGCGTACGAGTACGGCGCGCCGATCTGGTCGTCCGGCTGCAATTTGCCGGGCTGCCAGTCGCGGGTCCGCAACGACGGCTGGAAGGCCACTGCCTCCGACGGCACCGACGCCTCAGCCGCCGTGGACGGCGTCCAGACCACCCAGTGGAAGGGCGCGGCAGCACAGGCCGCGGGCCAGTCGCTCACGCTCGACCTCGGCACGGCCAAGACCTTCGACCGGCTGTCGATCGACGCCGGCATGGACGCCACCGGCCACCCATACGGATTCGCCGTGTCCGTCAGTGACGACGGCAGCCACTGGGGCGCCCCCGTCGCCCGGGTCGGCGGCCGCTCCTTCACCCAGGACGCGGTGTTCGAGCAGCGGACCGCGCGCTATCTGCGTGTCGAGCTGACGGCCCCCGGCGAAGTTCCCTGGGCGGTCAACGAGATCCGGCTCTACGCGGACGGCCCGGACGCCGCGGCCACCCTCCAGGCCGAGCAGGCCACCTCCGTACGCGGGGCCGAGCGGGGCGACGCGGCCACCGGAGTGCTCGGCTCGGGCGACCGGATCGGCTTCCGCGGAGTGCGGTTCGGCGCGGGCGCGGACAGGCTGACCGTACGGCTGGCCTCCGCCGGCTGCGGCCGGGGCTGCTCGCTGCAGCTGCGGCTCGACGCCCCGGACGGCCGGGTGGCCGCCACGTTGCCGGTGCCGGACACCGGCTCAACCGACACCTGGGAGGAGCGGTCGGTGGCACTCCCCCGCACCGTCGCCGGCACCCATGACGTCTATCTCGTCGCCACCGGCGGCCCCCGGGTCGCCGCGATCGACTGGCTGACGTTGCGCCGCTGATGGCCGGCTGATGTCTGCTGGGACGGGTCAGGTCAGGCCCGTCCCAGCAGCGCTTCCCGGTGGAGCCAGGCGAGCCTGAGCAGGGCGGCACCGGCGGGCTGCATGGGTTCCACCGTCGTGAGCCGTTCGATGTGGTCGGCCCGGAAGGGCACGCCCGTCGAGCGGCCGGTGCCGTCCTCGACGCCGACGAGATGTCCTTCGTCGTTCGTCGCGGCCAGGTCCTGGAAGAGCTCGTCGAAGATCCCGGCGTCCAGGACGAGCACGGTGAGCATGTCGATGACGAACGTCAGCGGGTCCACGCCGAGCCCCAGCCAGTGGACACTCACCGCACCCGAGGCGCGGGCCTCGCCCAGGGCCCGGTTGAAGGGCCATGCGTCGTAGTCGATGGGCGCGCTGTCGCTGCCGTAGTCCTCGCTCGTGCCCAGCAGTTCCTCGCTGAGCTCCCGGACGATCGCGCGCCACAGACCGAAGTCGTTGGCCTCGTTCCAGGGGGCGTCGTGGGACGGCTGGAACATGCCGACCGGCGTCACCTGGTGGAGCCCGCCCGCGGTGGCGACCTTGGCCGGGTCACGCCAGTGCAGGATGAACTCGGCTGTGCTGTCCCCCGGGGCGGGGCCCGGGTCGTGGCGCAGGACGAGAGTGCTGACGCCCGCCATGACCGGGCGGCGGGTCAGATCGGTCGGGTCGCCGATGAAGGCGCGGAACGGCGTGCGGGCCGGGTCCGGGGCCCGCACGCCGCCCGCGGGGTTCGCCGCGGCGAATTCGTGCGCCGCGGCCTCGCAGATGTCGATGACATCGAAGTAGTGTCCGCGGCCGAAGGTGAGCGTGGCTGCGTCATCGCCCCTCACCTGGAGCAGCCGGTAACACGCGCGGTTTTCGAAGAGGCGGGGGCGCGCCAGCTCACCAACGGCCTCGGCGTAGGAGGCGTACGGTGTGCCGTCGTCGCGCAGCGGCCGAATGGGATCGAGCGCGGGGCTGTGCCCGTCCACTGGAGTAGCGGGGGTCTCGCCGGTCCACACCAGCCGCACCCGCTCCAGCGGGACGGGCCGGTCGGGGATCCACCCCGGCCGGGCGAGCAGGGGGGTGCCGACCACCCGCAGGTGGGCGGGGAAGACTTCGGCGGCGCGGGCGGTCAGCTCGGACCGGCGCCGGTTCAGGTCCGCTCGTACGGAGCGCCACTCGTCGCGGGTTTGCCCGGGCTGCACGCGCGGGGCGGATGCGGGGTGGTCATGGGTCACCTTCCCCTCTTTACCAGCACCCGGTGTGCCGTGTTCGCCAACACCCGGTGTGGCGTGCCCGGCCGGCGGTTCCGCCACCGGCCGGGCACGGCCGTCACTGCCGGTACTCGACGGCGCCGGTGTCCGGGGCGCCCTGGTACAGCCGGGTGCCGATGTAGTCACGGCCGCCGTTGTCCGGGGTGGCCGCGGCGCCGTCGATCAGCGGTGACCCCTTGGCCGGGGCGAAGCCCAGGGCCGTGCTGAGCTGCGGTCCGGTGGCGGCCGTACCGTACGGACCCGAGACCGCCGGGTCGCGGAACAGCGGGTCGCCCGTGCGGGCGGCGGTGTCGGTCGCGGGGACGGGCAGCGTGGCGCCGCCGTAGAAGTTACGGCCGTAGGTGATGGTCGGGCTGGTGGTCAGGGACGCGTCGGCGACCGACGAGTAGAAGGCGTTGTCGTGGAGGTCGTACCGGGCGGCGAGGGAGGACCCGTAGCCGTACACCACGTAGCGGCTCGTCGCGTTGTACACGGTGTTGTTGTAGACCTCCGCGGTGGCCGCCTTGTCGGAGTGCAGATAGATGGGGTACCGGGAGTTTCCGCTGACGATGTTGTAGCGGACCACGACGTCGCCGAACGCGAACTGGCAGAGCAGGAAGCCGTCTCCGTTGTCGTGCACGAAGTTGTACTGGATGACGACCCGTGTGGTGCCCTTGTCCGCGTCGATGCCGTTGGAGTCGGCGCCGCCGGCCTTCTGCTGCGTCCGGTACACCTCGTTGCGCTGGATCACCACATCGTCGGAGTAGTAGGTCTCGATGCCCGAGGTCCCCGTCGCGTCGACCACGTTGTGATCGACCAGGGCGCCCCGCACATTGGTCAGATAGATCCCGTTGCATCCATAGGCCGTGCCGGCCTGGGTGATGTAGTTGTCCCGGATGGTCACCTTGGTGTGCGGGGTGAAGGTGGTGTCGGTGGCCGAGGTGCGGGTGCCCCAGCCGGTCGGGGTGGCGATGGTGTTGCCGTTCGCGTCTTTCCCGTCACCCGTGTACTGCTTCACCACGATCCCGGCGAACGAGGTGTTGCGCACCGTGGAGTGCCGCACCTGGATGTCGTTGAGAACGGTCGGGGTGGCGGGCGGTGCGGTGATGTCGGGCACGGTGGTGTCGAAGATGATGCCGCCCGTCTTTTTCGAGCCGTCCCAGCCTGTCTTGAAGTGGATTCCCGGGGCGTTGTTCGAGACGCTGCCGCTGATCCAGTTCACCTCGCCCGTGACGTCGTGGACGTCGACCCGTTCGATGACGAAGTGGTCGAGCCGTCGTGAGTCGTCCCCCGACACATGGATGCCGCGCAGATCGCGCAGGTTCTCACCGGGCGTGCCGGTGGCGGGGACGGCGTTGCTGACGTCGAGGTCGCGGATCTGCCAGTACTCCTGGTTGAACAGGCGGACCGCGTCATCGACCCGCCCCTCCCCCTGAATCCTCGGCTTCGGCCCCTTGCCGTAGTCGCCGATCACGATCGGCCGGTGCTCCTCGCCCGACCCCTTGGGCCACAGCTGCCCCTGCCATGAGCCACCGGCCTTGAGCAGGATGCGGTCGCCGGGCCGGAACGTCGTCCGGTTGACCTGGTCGAGGCTCCGCCAGGGCGTGGCGGCGCTGGTGCCCGAAGCGCTGTCGTTCCCCGAGCGCGAATCCACGTAGTACGTGGTGCCGCCCGGCGGGTCGTCGGCCCGGGCGGTGGCGGGCGGCCCGAGCAGCGGAAGCGCGCCCAGGGCGACCGCGACGAGCGGGCCGAGCAGCCGGCCTCGTCCGGCCCGTCTGGCTGGGTGCATAGGTGTCATCGTCGACCCCTTCCTCGGGATGGTTACCGCGCTGCGGCCGAGTCATAGAAAGCGCTCTCAGCCACCCCTGTCAAGGCACCACACACGCGTTTCGCCGAACATGCCTGCCTCATGGGCTCATTGCGCCTGCTGGTGGGCGTTTTCTGAGTCTCGCCATCCAGGGAGGAGACAGCGCTTTCTACGCCTCTACACCCCTCCCTGGATACCCCCGGGGGTAATTCTGCTAGGGTCGGCCATATACCCCCGGGGGTAAATGAGAGACGAAAGGAGCGTGCTCGTGTTCTTCATCGACACCGTGGACGTGCCGGGGCTGGGAAACCGCGGCTATCTGGCCGGCGGCCGCGAAGTGGCCGTGGTGGTCGACCCGCCCCGCGACATCGACCGGATCATCGCCATGGCCGCTCGGCGGGGAGTGCGCATCTCCCACGTGGTCGAGACGCATGTGCACAACGACTACGTGACCGGCGGCCTGGAGCTCGCCCGGCTCACCGGCGCCGGCTACATGGTTCCCGCCGGGGCGCGGGTGGCCTATGAGCGGGTGCCGGTCGGCGACGGGGACACCGTGGACATCGGCGACGGGCTGGCGCTGCGCGCGCTGGCCACGCCCGGCCACACCCCGCACCACACCGCGTACGTACTGGAGGAAGCCGGGCGGGCGGTGGCCGTCTTCACCGGCGGGTCGCTGCTCATCGGCACGGTCGGGCGCCCGGATCTGGTCGAGCCGCGGCTGACCGAGCGGCTGGCCCGAGCCCAGCACGCGTCCGTCCGCAGGCTCGCCGCCGAGCTGCCGGACGAGACCGCCGTGCTGCCCACCCATGGCTTCGGGAGCTTCTGCTCCTCCGGGCCGGCCGCGGGCGACGCGACGACGATCGGCGAGCAACGCGCCACCAACGAGGCGGTCACCGAGGACGCCGACACCTTCGTCGCCCGGCTGCTGTCGGGCCTGGACGACATACCCGCGTATTACGCGCACATGGGCCCGGCCAACGCCGCCGGACCGGCGCCCGTCGACCTGACCCCGCCCGCCCGCGCGGACGCCGACGAGATCGCCGCGCGCCTGGCGGCCGGCGAATGGGTCGTCGACCTCCGCAACCGCGTCGCCTTCGCCGAGGGGCATGTCGGCGGCACGTTCAACTTCGCGGCCGATGGTCAACTCGCCACCTATCTGGCCTGGTTGCTCCCCTGGGGCAAGCCGGTCACCCTGCTCGCCGAGTCGCCCGAGCAACTGGCCGCCGCCCAGCGCGAACTCGTCCGCGTCGGCATCGACCGGCCCGCTGCCGCCGCCACCGGCCCCCTCGCGGGATGGCTGCGGGACGGGGAGCGGCCACGCTCCTTCCCGCGCGCCACCTTCGCCGAACTCGCCACTCGGGCCGGCGACCGAGGGACGGTCGTCGATGTCCGCCGGGAGTCCGAGCGCGCCCGGGAGCACATCGCGGGCTCGCTGCACATCCCCGTGCACCAGCTGCGGGACCGGCTCGCGGAGATCCCGCCGGGCACCGTGTGGGTGCACTGCGCCGGGGGCATGCGGGCCGCCATCGCCGCCTCGCTGCTGGACGCCGCCGGCCGGTCCGTCGTCGCCGTCGACGACGGGTTCGACGCCGCACGCGAGGCCGGACTGCCGGTCGTCTCCGCCATGTGCGGGAGTCGCCCTGGGCGGATCACCGTGGACCAGGCCCGGATCCGCACTGGAACCCATGGCGACGCGGTGCTGCTGGATGTGCGCGAACCGGAGGAGTGGGCCGCCGGACACGCACCCGGCGCGGTGCTCGCGCCACTGTCCGGGCTGACGGCCGGAGCGCCGCTGCCCCAGGGCGTCCAGGACCGCGCGCTCGTGGTGATCTGCCGTACCGGCAACCGCTCCCGGCAAGCGGTCGAACTGCTCGTCGGGCGTGGCATCGACGCTGTGGACGTCACCGGCGGGATGGGGGCCTGGGCCGAGGCGGGCCTGCCGGTGGTGGCCCGCCCGGGTGACAACAGCGCGGTGGCGGGCGACGGCGGCGCGGTGGCCGATGGCCCGGGCGACGGCGGCCGGACAGCGTGAGTACCGCGCTTCTCGCCCTGGCCGCCGGGGCCGTCATCGGCCTCGCGCTGGGTGCCCTCGGGGGCGGCGGCAGCGTGCTGGCCGTCCCCGCTCTGATCTATCTGCTCGGCTTCACCCCCGCCGCGGCCACCACCGCGAGCCTGATCATCGTCACCGCCACCTCCGCCACCGCGCTGTACGCACACGCGCGCGACGGCAACGTCCGCTGGCGTACGGGGGCGCTCTTCGCGGCCGCGGGCCTGCTGCCCGCGGCCCTGGGCGGACTGGCCGCGGGCCATTTGCCGCCTTCCCTGCTCACCGCGGCGTTCGCCCTCGTCGCGGCTGCCGCATCGCTGCGGATGTTCCGGCACGCACCCCAAGAGGAGGGCAGCCGACCGGTACGACCGGGCCGGGCCGCCGGGGCCGGGGCCGGGCTCGGCGCCGTGACGGGCGTGCTGGGCGTGGGCGGCGGCTTTCTCGCCGTACCGGCCCTGGTGGGCGCGCTCGGCCTGCGGATGCGGGCCGCGGTCGGCACCAGCCTGCTGGTCATCACCGCCAACTCGCTGGCCGCGCTGCTTGCCCGCGGCGGCAGCGCCCACGGCATCGACTGGGCGCTCCTCGCGCCCTTCGCCGCGACCGCGCTCCTCGGCGCCTGGGACGGGAAACGTCTCGCGGCCAAGGTCTCCGGCGATGTGCTCCGGCGGGTCTTCGCCTCGGTGCTGCTGGCCGTGGCGGCGCTCATGCTGATCGACGTGATCGTATGAGCGTCACGTCGATCAGCGTCAGGCGAGGGAGAGAAACAGCTTCTCCAGCCTGGCGCGCATCTGATCCCGGTCCTCGTCCGCGTTTCCACGCGCCTCGACGTCGGTCAGACACTGCTGCAGCCCGGTGGCGATGATGGCGAAGCCCGCCCGGTCCAAGGCGCGCGACGCGGCGGCGAGCTGAGTGACGACGTCCTCGCAGTCCCGCCCCTCCTCGATCATCCGGATCACACCGGAGATCTGCCCCTGAGCACGCCGCAGCCGGTTCAGTACGGCCTTCAGCTCCGCGCCGGCGAGATCCAGTTCCACGAAAACACCTCCACACAATACCCCTAGGGGTAATTTACCCCTCCGCATGGGGCACCGTCGACAACCCTCAGGATGTGCACCACCATGAACGCTCCCGACACCTGCACCGCCGACCAGGCCCGCGCCCGTCTGCACGACCTCACGGTCATCGATGTCCGCACACCGGGCGAGTACGCCACGGGACATCTGCCCGCCGCCCTCAACGTCCCCCTGGACCAGCTCGGCCGCGCCCTGCCCGCGATCGAGGAGGCCGCCCGGAGGGGCGGCATACTCCTGGTCTGCGCGTCCGGCACCCGCTCCGCCAAGGCGTGCCGGACACTCGCCGCGCACGGGGTGGCCGCCGCGACCCTGACCGGAGGGACCAGCGCCTGGGCGGACCGCGGCCATGAGCTGCACCGCCCCGATACCGCCGCCCGCGCCACCTGGAGCATGGAGCGTCAGGTCCGCTTCACCGCCGGGGCCGTCGTACTGACCGGTCTGGGCCTCGGTCTGCTGCACCCGGCCTGGCAGCTGGTCTCGGCGGGCATCGCGGGAGGTCTGGTGTTCTCGGCGCTCACCAACACCTGCGGCATGGCCGCGCTCCTCGCCAGACTCCCCCACAACCGGCCCCGCCCCGCCGACCTCGACGCCACGCTGGCCGCCCTGCGGGGACGCTGAGCGCGGGAACACCCCCCGCGCCCGTCCGAGCGGCATCGGGCCGCTCGGCGGGGCGCGGGGGGTGCGGTGGTTCAGAGCCGGCCCACGACCTTGGTCGGGCTGACTCGTACGATGACCCGCTCACCGTCGTCCTTGGAGGACGGGTTGAAGGTGGCGTAGTCCTTGCCCGTGTACTTCAGCGACAGCTTGTTCAGCACTTCCTTGTCGCCGTCCGGGGCGAGGGTGGCGGTGCCGCGGATCTCGGCGTAGACGTACGGGTTCTCCGGCGGGTTGACCATCAGGGTTATCCGCGGGTCACGGTGGAGGTTCCTGCCCTGCAGCCGGTCCACGGTCGTGGAGAACAACAGGTCGTCACCATCGCGGATCACCCAGACGACCGTCAGATGCGGTCGGCCGTCCGGCGAGATGGTCGCCACGGTCACGAACGCACGCGATTCGTCGAGGTACTTCTTCAAGCCGTCCGAGAGGCTGGCCGCCACAGTCAGAGCCTTTCCGCAGGGGGCAGGGTCAACGACACCACAGGGGCGCCGGTCGGAACGTACCACCCCACCCGACGCGCGGTTGCGCGAAGGCATCGGCCCCGGCGGCGAACCGGCCGCCGGTCACCAGCCCTTGGTCACCCGGTGCTCCGTCAGCGATCCGCAGTTGCTCCCGTACGTCCAGGTCGCCTGGTTGTCGATACCGCCGGCCCAGTCCACGCACTTCCCGCGCGCCTCCACGTACACCGGTCCCGCGTAGGACGTGTAGTCGCCGACGTCCTCCTGGTACGCGCCGTCGTACGCATAGAGGTAGGCGAACATCGGGAGCGGGGCGCCCGTGGTGTTCCGCACGGTCACCACACAGTTCTTGCCCTTCGCGGAGTTGTACGTCAGGTAGACGGTGCCCTTCTGGCCGATCGGCGCCGAGTTCACCACCTTGTAGCCGCTGCCGCAGACCCCGTTGTACGCAGCCCTGGTGGCGGCCGTGGCCTGCGGGGCGAGGGCCGCGGTGCCCGCGACGGCGGAGGCCAGGACCGCGGTGGCGGCCATATGGCGAGAAAGCTTCATGTATCCCCCTTATTACCTCTGGACGCTGTTTGCGTCGTCTAGGTGACATGCGAGGGGGATGAATGGTTGTAGGCGCCGAGCCCCCGTCCTCGCACCGAAGTTGTGCGGGCCGGTCCGGCCGATGCGCGCGACCATGGCCGTGGGAGCGCTCCCGTGACACTATTTCCTCACACCCCACGGGAACCCCATCGGAATCGGAGGATCGGGCATGAGATCCCCATTATTGACATGGCCGCGACGATTGATCGCGGCAGCGGCGCTGCTGGCGCTCACCGCCGCGCTGGGCGTGACACCGGCGACCGCGCGCCCGCAGGCACCGACGGCAGCCGCGGCCAAGACGGTGTACATCCCGCCGAGCTGGGCGGCGACCGGCGAGGTGCCATGGGCCCAGAACCGGACCAAGGAGTCGAACAATTTCATCCTGCTGTGGGGGGAGAAGTCGGGCACCGACCCCAAGAACGCCTCGGGGCAGTACCGGTTCGACCCCGATGACATCCTCAGCCAGTTGGAGCGGCTGTACACCTTCTACGTCAACTCGCTGCAGTTCACGCCGGAGACCGGCCTGCTGTCCCAGTACAAGATCGATGTGATCGTCACCCAGACCTGGAACAACAGCAACCTCAACGCCTGGGCCTCGGGCGGCCAGGCCGACGGCAGGGTCGGCGTGATCAACATCGCTCCCGGCGCGGCCCAGCCCGGCTCCTGGGGACTGGCCCATGAGCTGGGCCATGTGTTCCAGAACTACACGTTCATGGGCAAGGGCGGCGGCGCCGGGCTGACCGACCCGTCGGCCGGGACGTTCTGGGAGACCGGCGCAGAGTACATGGCGATGCAGGTGTACCCGGACGGGGGCGCGGGCGATCTGACCCGGTTCCTGCGCACCGAGAACCTCGCCTACTCCTCCAGCCGCCACCACTACGGCAACTGGATGCTGGTGCAGTACCTGGTCGACCGCTACGGCGGGATGAAGACCTTCACCGACATCTGGAACCAGGCCAAGAACAACGAACACCCGCTGGAGGTCTACCGGCGGATCAACAACCTCAGCCAGGCCCAGCTGAACACGCGGATCGCCGAGTACGCGCAGCGCCAGGTCACCTACGACTACTCCAACCGGTCGCACATCATGCCGTTCATCAACAACGTCTACGGCGCGGGCTTCATCAACGCCTACAACGGTGTCCCGGTGAACGCCGTCAACCAGTCCGCCGGCCACTACGCCATCCCGGACCCGCTCGCCCCGTCCGACTACGGCTACAACAAGATCAAGCTGGTGCCCAGCAGCGATGGGGCGCTGATCAAGCTGCATCTCAAGGGCCATGTCAACGCGGCCGCCGGGTCCGGCTGGTCCTACGGCTTTGTCGCGGTGAAGAACGGCACCCCGCGCTACGGCCCCGTCTCCACCAGCGCCGACGGCCAGCTCAGCTTCCAGACCCAGCCCGGCGAGAAGGAGGTGTACCTGGTGGTCACCGGCGCCCCGAGCACCATGCACCACTACCCCTACCTCGACGGCTACACCAAGAACTACCGCTATCCGTACGAGTTCCGGATCAGCGGCGCCGTCCCGTCCGGCTCTGAGCCGGGCTACCAGAAGCCGGCCGCCACCGGCGGCGGACACTGGCACTCCAACGGCGGTGGCTGGGTCGACAACCGCGCCAACGTCGCAGCCAGCGTCTACGTCGGCCCGCGCGCCGCGGTGTACGGCAGCTCCACCGTCACCGGCAACGCCCGTATCGAGGGCCTGTCCTGGGTGAATTCCGGCGCCACCGTCGGCGGCAACGTCGTGGTCAAGGACAACGCCATCGTCCAGGGCGGGGCCAATCTGTCCGGCAGCGTGGTCCTGGGCGGCGACGCCGAAATGGCCATCAGCTGCTCCTCGGGCACCTACCTGTTGTTCAACCCGGACCGAAACTGCGACGGCCGCGGCGGAGAGACAGACATCAACCCCGCGCACGGCACCTTCACCGACGACGAACTGGCCATAACCATCTCCTGACGCCCCTGCTCATGCGTCGAGGGCGGTCGCGCACTGTGCACGACCGCCCTCGGCGGTATGGCGTGGCCGACTGAGCCCTTACCGGCTCAGCCTTCGCCGGCTCAGCCCTTGTAGGCCATGCTCTTGCCCAGATCGTCGACATACGACGAGATCCAGGCCAGCGGGGCGTTCCAGTTGATGGTCACCTCGTTGGTGGAGAACGCCATGATGTCGTCGGTGTAGCACATCGCCGGGGCGCAGCCCTTGAGCTTCTTCTGGGCGACCGGGTCCTCAAGACCGGAGTTCGGGCCACCGGCCAGCGTGCCGGGCGAGGGGCTCGGCAGCTTGGCGTCGAGCTGATGCGCCCAGAAGCGGTGGTGCTGGCGGTGCGAGTCGCGTTCGCCGTAGCCCGTGACATAGGACTGGTTGAGCGGGTTCCCGCCCAGCAGATAGTCCATGCCGCGCAGCACCGCGTCACGGTAGCGGGTCTTACCGGTCAGATCGTGTGCCGTGGCGAGCACGACCATGTTGTTCAGCACCTGGCTGTTGGAACCCCACTCGTACTTGCCGCTCTTCGGCGCGTACGGCACGCCGTACGCCGACTTCGCGGAGAACGCGGCGTAGCGGTCGGCGGCCCGGATCACCGTCTTGCGCACCTCGGCGCGCTGCTTGGCGGTGAGCTTGTTGGGCACGGTGGCCAGGTCGAGCTGTCCGAGGCCCGCGGTCGACGCCCAGGACAGGGCGCTGGTCCGCGGGAAGATCGCGTCGACGTCGCCGTACAGCGGAGAGTCGAGGACGGCCTTGCGGTAGGTGTTGTCACCGGTGGTGATGAACAGCTCGGAAGCGGCCCAGTAGAACTCGTCGCTGACGTTGCTGTCGCCGTACGCGCCACCGCCCGTGGAGTCCTGGTCGCTGGCGAGCATATTCGGATGCGCCTTGGCCGCGGCCCAGGCGGTCTTGGCCACGTGCAGGCTCCGGGCGGCGAACTGCGGGTCGTAGGGCTTGAAGAGGCGGGCGCTCTGGGCGGCGGTGGCCGCCAGGTTGAGCGTGGCGGCGGTGGACGGCGTGTGCAGCTCACGCTGCTGCTTGTCCTGGTCCGGCCGCGTCGGGAACCCGGTCCACTCCTTGTCGTGCACCTTATGGAAGGCCATACCGGCGAGCGGCTTGCCCTGAGGCACCTGCATGCGCATCAGGAAGTCCATCTCCCAGCGGGCCTCGTCGAGGATGTCCGGGATGCCGTTGCCGTGCTCGGGCACCCGGAGCTTGCCGTCGCCCAGCGGCTTGGCGTCGGCGCCCTTGGTGGTCTTGGTGCGCTCGAACTCCGACATCAGCTGGGCCACGGAGATACCGCCGTTGACGACGTACTTGCCCTGGTCGCCGGCGTCGTACCAGCCACCGGAGACATTGCGGCGGTAGTCGCAGACGCCCTGCTGGCACGGGACGTCGGTGTCGCCCTGGTGCGGAGCGGCCTTGCCATGACCCGCGGGGCGGGCGTACTTGCCGCCGACGAGATCAGCGTCGATCTTGATGCCGCTGCGGTTCTGGTAGAAGTACTCCAGCGAGTCGCGGCGCAGCGAGCTGTAGAGGTCGTCGCTGATGGAGAACGGCTCACTCTGCTTACCGTCGATGTTGACGGTGTACCCCTTGCCCTTGTCCGTGACCTTGCTGAAGTCAAAGGTCTGGACGTTCTGCCCGGAGCTGGGGTCGATGCCCCTGGGCGTGGTGGTGCCGCTGGCTCGCTTGGTGCCGTCGGCGGCCCGGAGGGTCCACGTCAGGGGCTTGGTGGCGTCGGTGACGACGGTGCCCTTCTTGGGGCCGTGGGTCAGATAGCCGACCTGGTTCACTCGCACCGGGGAGCCGGTGTTGAGCTTGGGGCCGGGCTTCTCGGCACCGGCCGCCTCGGCGCCGCGCGGGGTGCCGCGG
>NZ_MUNE01000469.1 GCF_002154605.1 Streptomyces milbemycinicus
TTCGTACCCCGCCCACTCGTCCCCCGCCCATTCGTCCCGCGCCCATTCGTCCCGCGCCCGCTCGTGCCCCGGCCGCCGGTTCCCCAACTGCCCGTTCCCCAGCCGCCGGTGCCCGTGGCGCCGACCCGGTGGGTGCGGCCGTCGGCGCGTACCAGCACGCCCGGGGAGAACGGGCGCAGCACCAGCCCGCCGAGCCCGGGGGTGCGCTGGAGCTCCGGGAAGGAGGTGTTGACCAGTTGCCCGCTGCGGTCCAGCCGGAAGCCGTCGATCAGATCGGTGGCCATACGGCCGCCCACCTGGGGCGCGGCTTCCAGAACGCTGACCGTCACCCCCGCACTGGTCAGCTGATGGGCCGCGGCCAGCCCCGCCAGTCCGGCTCCCACGATGACGACGTCCGTCCGGTGCGCGCTGGTGAGCACGTGCCCTCCCCGAGGTCGGTGCGTACGCTAAGGGGCCTGGTGCCCCCGACCGGCAGCCCGGGTGCGTACATTCCGCAACTCGGGTTCCCTGGGCCGGTCATGACAGTACGGACAAAAATGGTCGATGCCAGACGCGCATCGACCGAGCATGGGCGCACAGCGGTCGCACGTTGTCCGGCAGGGCGTCAGCGCCGGGCCGGTGGGGCTCAGCGGCGACCAGCGGCGCGCGCCGCCAGCGCGGCCCGCAGCGCCTGCTCGATCTCCGGGTGGGTGAAAGAGAACCCCGAGTCCAACAGCCGCCGCGGCACCGCCCGTACGCTGCCGAGCACATCGCTGGAGAGCTCGCCGAGCGCAAGCCGCAGCGCGGGCGCGGGGACGGACAGCAGCGTCGGCCGGCCCAGCACCCGGCCCATGGCGGCGGTCACCTCCCGGTTGGTGATCGGCTCGGGCGCGGTGAGGTTGACCGGGCCCACGAGCTCGTCCGTGGCCAGGATGTGGCGCAGCGCGGCGATGTGGTCGTCCAGGGCGATAAAGCTCCAGTACTGGCGGCCACTGCCCATCCGGCCGCCGAGCCCGAACCGGAACAGCGGAAAGAGCCGCCCCCAGGCCCCGCCCTCAGCGGCCACCACCAGCCCCGTGCGCGCGAACACGGTCCGTACGCCCGCCTCCTGGGCCGGCCCGGTCGCCTCCTCCCACTCCTGGCACAGGTCCGCGAGAAATCCGTCACCAGGGGGCGCGCTCTCGTCCACCACGCGCCCCCCGGTGTCGCCGTAGAAGCCGATCGCGCTGGCGCTCACCAGCACCCTGGGCGGAGCGTCGAGCGAGGCCACCGCCTCGGCGACGGCGGTCGTGCCGAGCACCCGGCTGTCCCGCAACTCCTTCTTGTACGCATCGGTCCAGCGGCGGTCGCCGATCCCCGCACCCGCGAGATGCACCACCGCCGCACAGCCCGCGAGCCCTGCCGAGTCCACCCACTGCCGCTTCGGATCCCACCGGACCTCGTCCTCCGCCCGGGGCGCGCGCCGCACCAGACGCACCACCTGGTGGCCGTCCGCGTGCAGGGAGCGGACGAGAGCCGTGCCGATGAGCCCGGACGAACCGGTGATCGCGATACGCATGGGGCCATCCTGCCCGCGATCGTGTACGGGGTGTCGGAGGCGGGTGGTGAACGCGGGGCGAGGGCCGGCGCGAGGGCCGGCGCGAAGGCGGACGTGAGCGCGGACTCGAAGGCGAACTCATGAGCGATCGGGCCGACATGGCACAGTGGCCCACATGTCCGATCTGACCATCCGACCCGCCGCCCTCTCCGACGAAACGACGCTCGCCGACCTGGACCGGCGCACCTGGTCCCCACTGCACTCCGTACAGCCGCCCCCGCACCCGAACGACCCCTTCTTCACCGACCGGAGCCGGCCCGAGCAACTGCTGATCGCCGAGGCCGACGGGCGGACGGCGGGCTTCATACGCCTCGTCGCGCCGACCCCGCTGGTCTGCAACGCCCACGTACGCGCGATCCAGGGCCTGGCCGTGGACGACTGGGCGCGCGGCCGGGGCGTGGCGCGGGCGCTGCTCGGCGCGGCGTACGAGGAGGCCAGGCGCCAGGGGGCGGTCCGGATCACGCTGCGGGTGCTCGGGCACAACGCCCCGGCGCGGCGGCTGTACGAGTCCGAGGGCTTCGCGGTGGAGGGCGTGCTGCCGGGGGAGTTCCTGCTGGAGGGGGAGTACGTGGACGATGTGCTGATGGGGCGCGCCCTCTGAGCCCCTGCCCTCGCTGAGTCAGGCGCGGAAGCGTTCCCACAGCCGGGGGAACCGCTCCGCCAGCGCTCCCTCGTCCGCCAAGTCGAGAACCGCGCCGACCGGTTCGGCCGACCGCGCCGGCAGGCCCAGGTCCGGCAGCACCGCGCCGGTCAGCTGCTCGTACGCCTCGTCCGCCGCGAAACCCAGGTCCTCGCAGTCCCCGTCCACCTGCTCGTCGAAGCCCTCCAGCAGCTCGGCGAGGTCGTCCGGCTCGTGCAGCGCGCCCTCGAACACCTCCCGGCCCTGGCCGATCAGCCAGTAGCGGAAGGCGTCGAAGGCGTCGTCGCCCACGTCGCCCAGCAGGAGCTGGGCCGCGCCCCACAGATCCCAGCGGTAGGCGCGGTTGGAACGGGCCTCGAAGTGGCGGGCGAAGTCCAGAACGGCGTCCGGATCGAGCTGGGACAGCCGGTCGACGAGCAGGTCGGACTGGTCCTCGGGGTCGCCCTCGGCAGCATCCCGAGCGCTGTCGACCAGCTCCCAGAACTCCGTCTCGTCCATCACGGGACCAGGATCGGCCCTCCCGCGCGCCCGCGCACGCCGGAGTGGCCCGGAGTGCAAGGCGACAGAAAAAAGACGACAGAAGATGGCGGGATTCACTGCGAAGGTCGGAGGCGTTCACACCACACCAGTCCGAGAAGGGACATGCATACGTGAGCACACAGGGCGCACTGGCAGGCAGGGTCGCACTCGTCGCAGGGGCGACACGCGGCGCGGGCCGGGCGATGGCCGTGGAACTGGGGGCGGCGGGGGCCACCGTCTACGCGACGGGGCGCACCACGCGCGAGAAGGCCAGCGAGGTCGGGCGGACGACGGAGACCATCGAGGAGACGGCGGAGCTGGTCACGGCCGCGGGCGGTACGGGGATCGCGGTGCCGGTCGACCACCTGGTGCCCGAACAGGTGCGGGCGCTGGTGGAGCGGATCGAGGACGAGCAGGGGCGGCTGGACGTACTCGTCAACGACGTGTGGGGCGGCGAGCACCTGGTCACCTTCGACAAGAAGACCTGGGAACTGGGGCTGGAGAACGGGCTGCGGATGCTCCGCCTCGGCGTCGAGACCCACCTCGTCACCAGCTACTACGCGCTGCCGCTGCTGATCCGGCGGCCGGGCGGGCTGGTGGTGGAGGTGACCGACGGCACGGCCGAATTCAACAAGACCTACCGCGAGAACCTGTTCTTCGACCTCACCAAGAACGCCCCCATCCGGACGGCCTTCGGGCTCGCCCAGGAACTGAAGGAGTTCGGCGGCACGGCCGTCTCCATCACCCCGGGCTTTCTCCGCTCCGAGCAGATGCTCGACCACTTCGGGGTGACCGAGGAGAACTGGCGCGACGCCGTCGCGCGCGAGCCGCACTTCGCCATCGCCGAGACGCCGTACTTCGTCGGGCGGGCGGTCGCGGCGCTCGCGGCGGACCCGGAGCGGGCACGGTGGTCGGGGAAGTCCGTGTCCAGCGGGGAGCTGGCCAAGGAGTACGGCTTCACGGATGTGGATGGCTCGCGGCCGGATGCGTTCGGTTACTTCCGGGATGTGGTTTTCGGGGGGAAGGAGGGGACGGCGGAGGACTACCGGTAGGGGTCGGCGGTGGGCGGTCGCTATCGGTAGAGGTCCCTGGCGCGGCCGGCCGCTACCGATAGCTCCGCGGCGCGGGCGGCCGCTACCGGTAGAGCTCCGCGGCGCGGGCGGCCGCCGCGGCGAAGCGCCGGCGCAGCTCCGGCGGCGCCAGGACCTCCGCCTCCGGGCCGAGCGCCAGCAGCTGCTCGTACGCGACGTCCAGGGACTCCACGGGCAGGGTGACGGTGATCCGCCCCTGCCCGTCGGGCCCCTCGGCCCCCTCGGCCGCCGCCACGGCCTCCTGGCCCGCCGTACGGTCCGTCGCATACGGCAGCCGCCGCGCACCCTCCTCGGTCAGCCGCAGCACAACCTTCTCGCGCAGCAGCGAGCGGACGAACTGCGCGGCCCGCTCCTCCCAGAACGCGGGCAGGTCGAAGTCCGCCAGCCGCTCGAAGCGGCCGTGACGGTCGTGTCTGCCCTCATCAGCGGCGGTCGGCGAGACGGCGGTGAACCGGTCCACCCGGTAGACGCGGAAGTCGCCGCCCTCGACCCGCGCCGCCAGATACCAGACACCCGCCTTCAGAACCAGCCCGTACGGCTCCAGCTCCCGCTCCACCTCCGTGTCCCGGCGGCGGTAGCGGGCGGTGATCCGGCGGTCGTCCCATACGGCGTCGGCGATGGCGGGCAGCAGGTCCGGTGCCTCGGGCTCCTGCCACCAGCCGGGGGCGTCGAGATGGAAGCGCTGGGCCGCGGTGTGCGAGGCGTCGCGCAGCTCCGGGAGGAGCGCGGCGGACACCTTCAGCCGGGCGGCGGAGGCGGCGTCCGCGAGCCCCATGCCACGCAGCGCGGCCGGCACCCCGGACAGGAACAGCGCCTCGGCCTCCGTGCGGCCGAGGCCGGTCAGCCGGGTGCGATACCCGCCGACCAGACGGTAGCCGCCGCTGCGGCCCCGGTCCGCGTAGACCGGGACCCCGGCCTCGGAGAGCGCGGCCACATCACGTGTGACCGTACGCTCCGAGACCTCAAGCTCCCGCGCCAGCTCGGCCCCCGTCATCGAGGGCCGGGACTGGAGCAGCAGCACAAGACGGATCAGCCGGGCGGCACGCATGCGCCCATCATGCCGTCGCACGCGGCCGGAGGGCTCGGGTGTCCTTCCCCCAGCCCGAAACGGCTTGCTCAGAGGATGTCTCACGTGGTGAGTTTTGCCAGTCTCTTGTAGCAGGTCAGGGCTGCGGCGAGGCCGAGGAAGGCGAGGAAGCGACTGTCTTTTCGTTCGTACCGGACGGTGAGGTGGCGGTAGCCGAAGAGCCCGCCTACTAGGGCAGCGTGCGCACCTGCACCGCACCCCTTCCGCGCGGTACGGGCCTGGTCAGGGCTCACGCCGGGCGGTGTTTTTGCGCCATCGCCAGTTCCCGGCCGTGTCACTGAGAGTTATTGATTGATAACGCTCCGCACTGTCGGCTCTGACCAGGCAGGCAGGGAGCCGGCCAGCAAGGAGACGAGATGTCCGAGACCACGCCCAACTCGAAGGGCCCCGCCAAGACGCAGATGTCGCCCGAGAGGCTTGCAAGCCTCGGGCTGACTCCCGCACCCGAGGCGGCGGCGCCCAATGAACCCGCGCTGATCCCGGCCGATCAGGTCAAGCCCGAGGACGTAGGCACGCTGTCGATTGAGTACCGCGACGGTAAGCCCGTCATCGTCGTCAGCGGCGGGACGTACATTCCGGCGACACTGATGGTCGTAGACGGGTCCGACAACGCGGCCGGGGCGCACGCGGCCCGGTCACGCTACGAGCGGTACATCGGGGACTTCGTCTTGCACTGCCACATTCTCGACCATGAGGATAATGGAATGATGCAAAACATCCGCATCTCCATCCCCGAGTAGCACTGAATCGCCCTGGTACGAGTCACCAACGCCCGTACCGGGGCATCGTGTTGTCAGAACGGCGTACTGACCGCTCCGAAGTCCTCGCGCGTCTTGGCCTTGTGACACGGGCGGCACAATGGTTGGACGTTGCTGTCCGTGTCCGTCCCGCCGAGGGCGAGCGGCTGCATATGGTCGACGTCGATAGCGGACGCAAGCACGTCCCGCAGCGGGCACAGCGAGCCCGACCCGCCTTACGGATCACCGCCGGAGTCGGCGAGCCGCATCGTTGCCGACGGCTGGAAGACGCACGACGGACGGCGGGGAT
Source organism: Streptomyces milbemycinicus (assembly GCF_002154605.1). Taxonomy (GTDB): domain Bacteria; phylum Actinomycetota; class Actinomycetes; order Streptomycetales; family Streptomycetaceae; genus Streptomyces; species Streptomyces milbemycinicus. The sequence goes on from NZ_MUNE01000469.1 coordinate 5,961, forward strand.
GTCGTGACCGGGAACTGTGCGGAGTGCGCCCGCCTGGAGCGCGAGAAGGAAGCGGCGCGCACGGCCGGAGACCTGAGCAAGGTCACCGACTGTGCCGTGTTACTGAGGCGCCACCCCGACCACGGCAAGAGGCGCGCTCGCGCTGGAAGGGGGCGGGTATGACTCGGGCTGTCCACCGGTTCCGTGAGTTCCAGCTCATCCCCGACACCGAGCCTGGCGCCGAACCGCTCACGTACGTGATGCAGTGCGCGGTGTGCGAGCAGTCAGGGGAGCCCGGCGACGACCAGGCCGCCGCGCACACGTGGGCGACCGGCTCTCGCCGAGTGCATGGCGTGCCCCGCCACGTCGGGGCGAGTGGACGGCAACCCCGGTCCCGTCGCGCGCTGGGCCATCCTCCACGCACAGCAACAGGGGCTGAATCATGGCCAGTTCCTCGTGACCGTTGAGCGTCACTGGCGTGTGGACCCCGTGCGCACCCCGGACGCACACGGCACGGTCACGCTGCCCCCGACCCACAGCGCCGGCACCACCAACCGGACGCCCGCCACGCACCGCGCCCCCAGACGCCGGGGCACCTGCTGGTGTCGCACCGTGGCATGCCTGGGGCGATGCGCCGGGCCGCTGGTCCTGACCACGTTCCTTTTGGGCGCCGCACTCGGCGGCTACCGACCGGTCAGAACACCGGCTGACCCGCTGATGACGCCGCACGGCCCAGTGGCTTTGCGGTGATTTTGAGACGGCGACACGCCGAAGCGACGGCGTGTCGCCGTCTCAAACTCACCGCAAACCCATGCCTCGGCTGTGCAAGTCACCGGTATGGGGACAAGCCCCGAGCCCGATGGGCACCACGGCTGCGCCCCGGGTCCGCCAGGGGGTCCTGGCAGGCCCGGGGCGGGGCCTGGCGGGCAGGGGAGAGACCCCTCAGATGCCGTAGCGCTCCGCCGCTTCCTTCGCCGCCGTCGGCTTGACCTCGCCGCGGCGGGCGAGGCGGTTCAGGGTGGTGACCACGATGGCCGGGGCGTCGACGCCGAAGTGGCGGCGGGCGGCCTCGCGGGTGTCGGAGAGGCCGAAGCCGTCTGTGCCGAGGGAGTACCAGTCCTGCTCGACCCACTGGCTGATCTGGTCGGGGACGGTGCGCATCCAGTCGCTGACGGCGAGGACCGGGCCCGGTGCGCCTGCCAGGGCACGGGTGACGTACGGGACCCGGTCTTCGCCGTTGAGCTGCGCCGCGTCACAGGACAGGGCGTCGCGGCGCAGCTCGCTCCAGGAGGTGGCGGACCACACGTCGGCGGCCACGCCCCAGTCGTCGGCGAGGAGTTTCTGGGCCTCCAGGGCCCAGTGGATGGCGGTGCCGGAGGCGAGGAGCTGGATGCGCGGGGCGCCCTCGTCCGTCAGCTCGGCCGACTTGTAGCGGTAGAGGCCCTTGAGGATGCCCTCCTCGACGCCCTCGCCGGTGGGCATGGGCGGCTGGACCTTGGTCTCGTTGTAGACGGTCAGGTAGTAGAAGACGTCCTCGGCGTCGGGGCCGTACATCCTGCGCAGACCGTCCCGCACGATCGCGCCGACCTCGTACGCGAAGGCCGGGTCGTACGCGACCGCCGCCGGGTTGGTGGAGGCGATCAGGTGGGAGTGGCCGTCGGCGTGCTGCAGGCCCTCGCCGGTCATCGTGGTGCGGCCCGCAGTGGCGCCGATCAGGAAGCCGCGGCCGAGCTGGTCGGCCAGGGCCCACATCTGGTCGGCGGTGCGCTGCCAGCCGAACATCGAGTAGAAGATGTAGAAGGGGATCATGGGCTCGCCGTGCGTCGCGTACGACGTCGCGGCGGCGGTGAAGTCGGCCATCGAACCGGCTTCGGTGATGCCCTCGTTGAGGATCTGGCCGTTGGCCGCTTCCTTGTAGTAGAGCAGCTGGTCGCGGTCGACGGGGTCGTAGGTCTGGCCGAGCGGCGAGTAGATCCCGGCGGTCGGGAAGAGCGATTCCATGCCGAAGGTGCGCGCTTCGTCGGGGACGATCGGCACCCAGCGGCGGCCGGTCTCCTTGTCCCGCATCAGGTCCTTGACCAGGCGGACGAACGCCATGGTGGTGGCGATCTCCTGGGTGCCGGAGCCCTTGGCCAGGGTCTCGAAGGGTTTGGCCGACGGCTCGGGCAGGGCCACCGGGTGGACCTTGCGGGCCGGGGCGGGGCCGCCGAGGGCGGCGCGGCGGTCCTGGAGGTAGCGCACCTCGGGGGAGTCGGCGCCGGGGTGGACGTACGGGACCAGCTTGTCGTCCAGCGCGCTGTCCGGGATGGGCAGCTCCAGGAGGTCGCGCATGGCGCGGAACTCCTTGCCGCTCAACTTCTTCATCTGGTGGTTGGCGTTGCGCGACTCGAAGCCGGGGCCGAGCGTGTAGCCCTTGACGGTCTGGGCGAGGACGACGGTCGGGGCGCCCTTGTGCTCCATGGCCGCGCGGTACGCCGCGTACACCTTGCGGGGCTCGTGGCCGGCCCGGGAGGTGTGGAAGCACTCGGCGAGCTTGGCGTCGGTCAGGCCCTGGCCGAGCCGGGTGAGCTCGGCGTCGGCGCCGAAGAAGTGGTCGCGGATGTACCCGGCGTCGCGGGTCGCGTACGTCTGGAACTGGGCGTCGGGGACCTCGCGCAGCCGGCGCAGCAGCGCGCCCGAGGTGTCGAGGGCCAGCAGCTCGTCCCAGGCGGAGCCCCACAGGGCCTTGACGACATTCCAGCCGGCGGCGCGGAACTGCGCCTCCAGCTCCTGCACGATCTTGAAGTTGGCGCGCACCGGGCCGTCGAGCCGCTGCAGGTTGCAGTTGATGACGAAGGTGAGGTTGTCCAGGCCCTCGCGGCCGGCCAGGGCGAGCGCCGCGGTCGACTCGGGCTCGTCCATCTCGCCGTCGCCCAGGAAGGCCCATACGTGGGAGCCGGCGGTGTCCTTGATGCCGCGGTTCGCGAGGTAGCGGTTGAACCGGGCCTGGTAGATCGCAGAGATCGGGCCGAGGCCCATGGAGACGGTGGGGAACTCCCACAGCCAGGGCAGCCGCCGCGGATGCGGGTAGGAGGGCAGGCCCGAGCCGCCCGCCTCGCGGCGGAAGTTGTCCAGGTGGGCCTCGGTCAGCCGGCCGTCGAGGAAGGCGCGGGCGTAGATGCCGGGGGAGGCGTGGCCCTGGATGTAGAGCTGGTCGCCCGAGCCGTCGGCCTCCTTGCCGCGGAAGAAGTGCTGGAAGCCCGTCTCGTAGAGCCAGGCCGCGGAGGCGAAGGTGGCGATGTGGCCGCCGAGGCCGTCACGGCTGCCGCGGGTGACCATCGCCGCGGCGTTCCACCGGTTCCAGGCGGTGATCCGCCGCTCCATGTCCTCGTCGCCGGGGAAGGAGGGCTCGGCGGCGGTGGGGATGGTGTTGACGTAGTCCGTCTCGAGCAGCGGGGGCAGCCCAAGGCCGGCGGTCTCGGCGCGCTCCAGCGTGCGCCGCATCAGGTACGAGGCGCGGTGCGGGCCGGCGGCCCGGGTGACGGCATCCAGGGACGCGCCCCATTCGGCGGTCTCCTCGGGGTCGCGGTCCGGGAGCTGGTCGAGCTCGCTGGGCTGCTGCGGGACGGGCTGCTGGATGGGCTGCTTCCGGGTGGCTGCGGCCATCCCTCCGTTGACGAGGTCGGTCATGTCTTGACTGTAAATTCTGATCGATGATCGATCAAAGTACTTGAGCCCAAAAACTTCTCCGAAAGGCGAAATTGGCATTCCGTGCCGTGAAAGTAGGCACGCGGTGCAGCCCCGCTGAGAGCCTCCGGAGGCTTACGCGCGCGGCGCGCAGCCCAGCACATGCTCCTTGACGAGCTCAGCCACCCGCGGGTCCCGCCGCCGGAACGCGTCCACGACGGCCTGGCCCCGCTGAGAGCCTCCGGAGGCTTACGCGCGCGGCGCGCAGCCCAGCACATGCTCCTTGACGAGCTCAGCCACCCGCGGGTCCCGCCGCCGGAACGCGTCCACGACGGCCTGGTGCTCCTCGGCGTACGACTGCTGGCGGGTGCCCAGCCAGCGGATGGACAGGGTGGTCCAGATCTCGATGCCGAGCGATTCCCAGGTGTGCAGCAGCACACTGTTGCCGGAGGCCCGGACCAGCTCGCGGTGGAAGGCCACGGTGTGCCGCACCTGGGCCTCCCCGTCGGATCTTCGGTCCGCCTCGTACAGCGCCGTCACCTCGGGTTCCAGGGCCGAGGTGTCCTCGGCCAGCCGGGGCGCGGCGAGCTCCGCGGCGATCTGCTCCAGACCGGCCCGCACCGGGTAGATCTCCTCCAGGTCGGCGGCGGTCAGATTGCGGACGCGTACGCCCTTGTTGGGCGCCGACTCGATCAGCCGCAGCGTCTCCAGCTCGCGCAGGGCCTCGCGGACGGGCGTCTGGCTGACCTCCAGCTCGGTGGCGATCCGGCGCTCCACGATCCGCTCGCCCGGCTTCCAGCGCCCGCTGACGATGCCCTCCACGATGTGCTCGCGGATCTGCTCGCGCAGCGAGTGGACGACGGGATGGACCATGGCACTCCTCCGAACGGTACTGACATGACAATACGGCGGGCGGGCAGACGACGGCGCCCCCGCCCGGATCTCTCCGGGCGGGGGCGCCGCCGTCAGCTGTGCCGATGTTGCCGACGTGTGTCGACGTGTGCCGACTCGCGAGGGCTCAGAGGCCGAGCTCGACCTCGAACTCGCCGGCCTCCAGGATCTCCTTGACCGCCGTCAGGTAGCGGGCGGCGTCGGCGCCGTCCACCAGACGGTGGTCGTAGGAGAGCGCGACGTACGTCATGTCGCGCACCGCGATCGTCTCGCCGAGGTCCGGGTGGTTGATGACCACCGGGCGGCGGACGGTCGCGCCGATGCCCAGGATGGCGACCTGGTTCGGCGGCACGATGATCGTGTCGAACAGCGCACCGCGCGAACCGGTGTTGCTGATGGTGAAGGTCGCGCCGGACACCTCGTCCGGGGTGATCTTGTTGGACCGGACCTTGCCCGCCAGCTCCGCCGTCTTCTTGGCGATACCGGCGAGGCTGAGGTCACCCGCGTTCTTGATGACCGGGGTCATCAAGCCCTTCTCCGCGTCGACGGCGATGCCGACATTCTCGACGTCGAAGTAGGTGATGGTGCCCTCGTCGTCGTTGATCCGGGCGTTGATGGCCGGGTGGCTCTTCAGCGCCTGGACGGCGGCCTTGACGAAGAACGGCATCGGCGAGAGCTTGACGCCCTCACGCTGTGCGAACGCCTCCTTCGCCTGGGCCCGCAGCCGCATGAGCTTGGTGATGTCCACCTCGACCACGCTGGTCAGCTGCGCCTGCGAGTGCAGGGCCTTCATCATGTTGTCGCCGATGACCTTGCGCATCCGCGGCATCTTGATGGTCTGGCCACGCAGCGGCGACGGGGCCGCGGCAGCGGCCTTCGGCGCCGCGGCCGGGGCGGCCTGGGCGGCCCGGGCCTGCGCGGCGGCGGCGGCCTTGGCGGCCTCCGCGGCGGCGATGACGTCCTGCTTGCGGATACGGCCGCCGACGCCGGTGCCCTTGACGGTGGCCAGGTCCACGCCGTTCTCCGCGGCGAGCTTGCGCACCAGCGGGGTCACGTACGCACCCTCGCCCTCAGCGGCAGCCGGAGCCGCAGCGGCCGGAGCCGGAGCGACGGGGGCCGGAGCGACCGGGGCCGGGGCGACCGGGGC
>NZ_MUNE01000047.1 GCF_002154605.1 Streptomyces milbemycinicus
GGCCGGGAACTGGGCGAACAGCGGGCGGCTCTCGTCCGGCTTGATCCCCGAGAGCCCCGTCGTACACAGGCACTCCCCGTCGGTGTCCCGCAGCACCAGATAGCGCTTCTTGCCGGCCGAGTCGACGAGCGAAGCGCCCGACACGGACGACCGGGACTTCATCTCGGTCTCCTTGGAGCGCCAGTCCACCGCGTTGAAGAGCTGATCGCCGCGGTTGGTCACCGTCCCGTTCACGGTGACGAACCCGCCGTCGTCCCGGACCGCCGAGTGCACGGTGACCACGATCCCGTTCGGGCCCTTGATCTCGCCGATGGTCTTGGACGAGTCGGCCGCGGGCTCGCTGTCCTTGCCGTCGCCGTCGTCCCCGGCCCGGCTGTCCTTGGCGGCCGTGGACTTCTGGCCCGCGCCGTCGTCCGGCTTCTTGCCGTCGTCGCTGCCGCACCCGGCCACGGCGAGGGCCAGGGCCGCCGCGAGCGCCCCCACGGCGGCCCCCCTCCGGGCCTTCGTCGTGTGCCGAATGCTCATCGCTCGGTGTCCCTCACTCTTCGTTGATTCTTCGTATCCACTCGTCAGTCGGCGAGATGGACGGAGAACAGGTCCTTGGCGTCGGGGAAGAGATCGAGGTGCTCGGGGTCGATGGTGATGTCCTTGCCCTCGCAGACCAGATCGATGACGGGCTTCTCGTCCTTGCCGCCCTCATCCTTGCCGCCCTCATCCTTACCGTCACCGTCGTCGCCCTTACCGTCGTCGGTCGGGTCGGGCAGCGGAGCCGGCGCCTCGTACGTACAGCGCGGCTGGACAACCGCCTTGGCGCGCGCGGTCGCGTGCTTGGTCTCCGTACCGGGGATGACGGACTTGCCGACCGCCTTGCGGGTCTTGACCGTGACGGTGAACGAGATCGGCAGATAGCCCGGGACGCACCCTCCGTCGGTGACGTCCGCGTCGTTCTCGCCGGCGAACCACTGTGCCTGGTCGCACGGGTCGCGCAGCGGCTGGAAACCCCGGCCGGCCAGCAGGTCTTCCCAGGTCTGTTCGTCGGTGATCGCGTCCAGCAGGCCCTTGCGCAACTGGGCGCGGAAGTCCTCGGCCGCGCCGAGCGCCGCCGCGTCGGCCGCGGTCTGGCCGCCGTTGCGGGTGGCGCCCGCCTGGCCGACCGCGAAGAGGGCGAGCGCCAGGAAGAGCAGGCCCGCTACCGCCGTGATGTAGATCGGGAACGCCTGCCCCGCGTCACCGGCCAGGCGGGGGTGGCGAAAGCGGCGAGGGGTCACGGGGCCGGTCAGATGCCGACGACCTCGGAGATCTTGTCGGAGATGGCGTTTGCGATCATGCTGCCGAAGTCCGTCGTCGACAGGACGAGGACGATGGCGACCACCACGGCGATGATGCCCAGATACTCGATCGAGGTCTGCCCCCGGTCGTTCCGCATGACGCGCTTCCCCATTGTGTTCCCCTCCATGGGTGGCCGTACCGCTCCGGTCCGGCGACTCAACCCCCGTGGTGCCGCTCGCGACACGAGCAAAGTACGCCGAAACACCTGCCCGGGAACAGTGCCTACGGCACCATTGCATGCCCATTTCGAGGCGTTCGAACCGCGTCGTCATCTTCCGGCCGACGTTCAGATCGGCATTCCGGCTAGCGCGGCCCATCCGATTCACCCCCTCCCGGCCCCGAGGAGTCCTCCATGTCCAACTGTCCCATATCCGATTGCAATCGCGAAGACACTTCGTCGAATCCAGCCCGGTCAATCCCCGGTGATGGAACCGAAATCCGTGCCCGAGCCGATGAAGAAGCCCGCGATGAGCAGGATCATCGTGCCCGGAACCATAAAGGTCGTGACCACCATGGTCGCCTTGGGCACCGCACGGGCCGCGCGCCGCCGGGCGTTCTGCGCATCGGTGCGCCGCATATCGTTCGCAATGGCGATCAACGTCTCGACGATCGGCGCGCCGAGCTCCTCGCCCTGCTGCAGCGTGGTGACGAACTGAGCGACCTGCTCCGAGTCGTTCCGCTTCCGCAATTCCTCGAACGCCTGTCTGCGGCTCACCCCCATGTCCATTTGCCGAAGCGTGATGCGAAGTTCATCCGCCCAGGGTCCCTCGTACTTCTCCGCCACCCGGTCCAGTGCCTGACGGAAGCTCAACCCGGCGCTCACCACCACCGCCAGCACATCCAGAAAGTCCGGCAGCGTCCGCTCGATGGCGTGCCGGCGCTCCCGTACGGCCGCCCAGATGCCGACCTCGATCCAGAACAGCCCGAAAGCGACCAGCACCAGGGCGAGCAGCAGCTGCCCCTTCATCAGCATCACCAGCGCGCCGCCGAAGCCGAGGATGCCGTACACCGCGCGCCGCGCCGCATAGCGGTCGACCGTCAACCCGCCCGGGTTGCCCGCCAGATCGATCCGCCGCCGGACCTTGCCGACCCGCTTCTCGCCCATCATCCGCAGCACGAACGGGGCGTAGCGCATACCGAGCCGGTCCACGGCCGAGCCGACCACCGTCGTCCGCGTCGCCCCGACCTCCAGCGCCACCGCCAGGTCGCTGGGCAGCTTGGCCTCGCTGCGGTAGAGCGCTATGCCGTACGCGACGCCCGCCACCGACACCCCCGCCACCAGCGCCAGCAGCACACCGATCGCCATGTCCGCCGCCCCCTTCTCAGACTCAGACGTCGATCTTCGACATACGGCGGATCAGGAAGAAGCCGACCCCGTACAGCGCGAAGGCCACCACCACCGCGGCCTGGCCCCAGAAGGACGAGGTCATCCGGTCCAGGGAACCCGTCGCGATCCGGTTCATCAGCAGCAGCGTGCCGATGCCCATCAGCGGCACCACATACGCGGTGACCGTGACCTGGGACAGCTGGGTGCGGACTTCGCGCCTCGTCTCCTTGCGCTCCTCCAGCGTCTGGGTGAGATTGCGCAGCGAGCTGACGACGGTTCCGCCCGCGCGGTTGGACAGCACGAGCGTGGTGACCAGCACGACCAGCTCCCGGGACGGCAGGCGCTCGGCGAGCTCGCCCAGCGCGTCGTCGATCGAATGGCCGACCGCCAGCTTGTCGGCGACCTTCGCCAACTCCTCCCCCGCCGGGGCCTCCATCTCGTCGGCCGCCATGCCCAGCGCGGTACGCAGCGCCAGCCCCGCCTGCGTGGCGTTGGCCAGGATCCGTGACAGCTCGGGCAGTTGGCTGATGAACTTCTCGATCCGCTTCTGCCGCTGCCAGTTGAGGAACGCGAACGCGGACCAGACCGCGACCACGGCCGCGATCGGCCCGAAGAACGCCGCGAGCAGCGACGCCGCCACCGCCCACAGGCCGATCGCCGCGCCCGCCGTATAGACGAAGAATTCACCAGGGGTGATGTCAAGACCCGTCGAGGCCAGCCGCAGCTCCAGCTTCCGCCCGAGCCGGGTGGAGCGCAGCCGCCGGTCCACCCGTGCGAAGCGGCGCGGCCGGCCGGACAGCGGCAGCGACCCCGTATCGGAGAGCCGGTCGAACAGCGCCTGCTGGGCCTCCTTGCCCCGGGCGTACGTATGCACGCCCGCGACGCCCAGCGCACCGCACACCAGCGTCGCCCCGACCGTCACCACCGCCAGTTGGTCCATGCCCGGCTACCTCCGCTCACTCGGGCTGTACACGGCCCCGCGCACGCTCAGCTGCGCCGGGAACGCGGCCACACCGAACGCGGGCGGCACCGGCTCGCTCGCCAGCCGCAGCCGGTCCGCGACCCGCTCCGGCAGCGGGAAGTACGAGAACCGCCCGTGCACGATACGGTCCGCGCCCATCGGCTCGGCGTCGAACCGGCAGACGGTCGCGATCCGGTACTCCTCATGGCCATGGCTGTCGAGCAGCGCGACCTCGCTGATCCGCCGCGAGCCGTCGGCGTGCCGGACGAGCTGCACGATGCAGTCGACCGCGCTGTTGATCTGGTCCCGCAGCGCCTCGTACGGAATCGCCACATCCGACATCGAGGCGAGCGTCTGCAGCCGCATCAGCGCATCCTCCGCGCTGTTGGCGTGCACGGTCGCCAGCGAGCCGTCATGGCCGGTCGACATGGCCTGCAGCATGTCCAGGGTCTCCCCGCCGCGCACCTCGCCGACGATGATGCGGTCGGGGCGCATACGGAGCGAGTTGCGCACCAGGTCGCGGATGGTGATCAGGCCCTTGCCCTCGACGTTGGGCGGGCGGGACTCCAGGCGGATCACATGCGTCTGCTGCAGCTGAAGCTCCGCCGCGTCCTCCACGGTGATGATCCGCTCGCCCTCCGGGATCAGCCCGGAGAGCGAGTTGAGCAGCGTCGTCTTCCCGGACCCGGTGGGCCCCGACACCACGACGTTGAACTTCGCCCGCACCAGCGCGGCGAGCAGCAGCAGCGTCTGCTCGTCCAGCGTGCCCATGCCGATCAGCTCATGCAGGGTGTACGCGCGCGGGAAGCGGCGGATGGTGAGCGTGGCGCCGGTGAGCGCGAGCGGCGGGATGATCACGTTGACCCGCTCGCCTGACGGCAGCCGGGCGTCCACCATCGGATTCGACTCGTCCACCCGGCGGTTGACCGTCGAGACGATCCGCTCGATGGTCTGCATCAGCTGTTCCTCGGACGCGAAGCGCACGGGGACCAGCTCGACCCGGCCCGCGCGCTCCACGAAGATCTGGTCCGGGCCGTTGACCATGATCTCGGTGATGGAGGCGTCCTCCAGGAGCGGTTCGAGTACGCCGAGGCCCAGGGCCTCGTCCACGACCCGGCGGATCAGCTGCGACCGCTCGGCGGTGGACAGCACCGGGCCCTCACGGCTGATGATGTGCCCGAGGACGCGCTCAAGACGCGAACGCCGCTCGCCGGCGGCGAGCGAGGACATCTCCGCGAGGTCGATCTCCTCGAGCAGCTTGGCGCGGTAGACGGAGACGAGATGCCCGTCCTCCCGCCCCTCACCGGGCCCTTCGGGCGCGGTGATGCGTGCCCGCAGGCTCATCGGTGTCCTCCTTGTACTGGTATGCGGCTCCGCCGCGTGATGGGCTCCGTCCGCCGGGCCCAGGACGGGGGCCGGTCCCATGACGGGGTCCGGTCCCCTGACGGGCCGCCGGTCAGCCGTCGTCGCACGGCATCGTCGCGCTCCTCTTCGCGCTCCCGAAGTCCACGCCGGGAATCACCGACGGGATGTCCACCGTGGCGGTCGCCCGCGCCTGCCCGTCCCCGCACGGCGTGACGCCGACGTCCGTCCCCTCCGCCAGCCATCCGCTCATCGCCGCCAGCCCCGCGGCCGCCGGGCTGGTCTTCACCTCGTCGAGCGAGGCCGTACGCGCCGCCGCACGGGCCGCCGTGCCCGCCTGCTGCACCGCGTACGCGGCAAGCCCCAGCTGAACGGCGGCCAGCGCGACGAGGATCAGCACCGGCAGAAAGCCGAGGAACTCGATCGAGGCCGACCCCCGGTCGCGGCGCCGCGCGCGGCGCCGGTCGCGCGCGAAGCGCGCCGCGCGTGCCACCGCCCCGCGCCCCGTCACCACCTCACGGCCGGCCATGGCCTCACACCCCCTCCGCCTGCTCATCCACCGCACCCGCCGTCCCCGTCACCGGCCACGGGAAGTCCGCGGCCCCGGGGAAGAGCACCGGGACGTGGACCTTCACCGTGGCCTTCCAGACCCCGTCCGAGCCCTGGCCGCAGGTGATCTCCGCGCTCTCCTGCCACGCGCTCGGCAGGTCCTTCAGCGCCGCCTCCTGGCAGGCGCCCGCGTCGCCGCCGACCGCGGCGCCTGCTCGGGCGGCCTTGTCGGCGGAGTTGCCCGCCAGGGAGTACGTATAGCCGAGCAGCACGAACTGCCAGATGACGGCCAGTACCACCAGCACCAGCGGCAGCACGCCCAGGAATTCGACCGCGACCTGGCCGCGGTCGCCGCCCCGCTTGCGCTGAAAGCGCCTGGAGGGTGTGGAGGGGACCTCCCGCAGCGACTCCGGACCGGTGCCCGTACCGCCGTCGGCCGCGCCCGCGCCGCCCCCGGCGGCCGGGGCGTCGCCGCCCGCTCCTATGGCACGGCGCCGCCGCATGCCCGGGAGCGTGCGGTGGTCCGCCGGGCCGGGGTACGCCCCGCGAGGCGCGCGGCCGCCACCGGGTCCGCCCCCGCCGGGCCCCGCGCCGCCACCGGGCGGCTCGACCAGGGCCAGTTCCCCGGCCAGACCCCACAGGGCCTGTTTGACGGCCGACTTGGCGTCCAGGTCCTGCATCCGGCCCGAGTCGACGGCCGGCTGGAGCTCCTTGAAGCCGGCCGGGACGACCGTACGGGCCATCCGGGTGCCCGTCGCGCGCTCGATCAGCTGCGGCTGGATCTCCGCGCTGCGGGTGTGGCGGTTGACGATGGTGACCGTGTCCTCGGCCTTGCGGACCTGGAGCCGGTCCCAGAGCCGGACCATGCGCTTGGCGGCGCGCACCGCGACCACGTCCGGGGTCGTCACCAGCAGCGCGAGGTCGGCGATCTCGACGACGGCGGCGCCCGCCGAGGTCATCTGCGTACCGCAGTCGACGATCACCACCTCGAAGCGCGAGCGCAGCGCGCTGACGACCTGGCGGGCCGCGCGGTCGGAGACCTCCTCACCGCGTTCGCCCTCGCCCGGGGCGAGCAGCAGCCCGAGGCCGGTCTGGTGGGTGAACACCGCTTCCTGGAGCACGCGCGGCGTGATGTCGTTGATCTGGGCCAGGTCGGCGATCGACCGCCGGAACTGCACATCGAGGTAGGAGGCGATGTCGCCGGACTGCAGGTCCATGTCGACGAGTGCGACCCGCCGGCCCGCCGCCTGCGCGGCCAGCGCGAGCTGTACGGCGGTGACCGTCGTGCCGACCCCGCCCTTGGCGCCCGCGACGGCGACCAGCTTCCCGCCGGGCCCGGTGGCCAGCGCCTCGCCGCCGCCTCCGAGGTGGCGCCGTACGCCGGTGGCCCACTGGGCGGCGGCCTGGACGCGGGCGGCCAGCTCGTCGTACGACAGCGGCAGCCCGGCGATGCCGCGGGCGCCGGAGTCCATGGCGGCGGAGTAGAGCGCGGGCCCGGCGTCCGCGGTCACCAGCACCACGCCCACGGCCGGGAAGCGCAGCGCTATCTCGCGGATGAGTTCGAGCGCGGGGGCCGGGCCGATGCGCTCGTGGACCAGGACGACCTCGGGCAGGTCGTCCAGGGAGGCGGCGGCCAGCGCGGCGAGGGTGTCGAGCAGCCGGGTCGAGTCAACTACCGGCGGGGACGGTTCGGCGCCCGGCAGTTGGCCGAGCAGCCCGCTGAGCGTGCGGGCGGCGTCGGGGTCGCCGACGCCCGGAAGGATTCTGATCGTCACCGGGGCACCGCCTCACTCATGTTCCTGCGGCACGCCGCTGGTCGGGTCGTCGTGCCGCTTGTCATCTGTCGCCGTCGAGGGTGTAGGTGCGGTCGCGGGGGGAGACGGTGTCGTCGCCGCCGGGGGCGACGAGGGCGAGCCGTACGTGTGTGGCGAAGGATTCGGCGTACGCGACGCGCTGGGCGTCCCCGGTGTCCAGCGCGAAGGTGATGGGCACCGCCTTGTCGAGGCGCCGGGTGTCGTCCTGGTCCGGTTCGAGCGCGGTGAGCTTGCCGACGTCGATGACCTCGGCGCCCGCGACGATGATCTTGGAGACCGGATCGTCGCGCTGGCTCCGGCCCTCGAAGGTCGCGTAGATGTTGACCTTCGAACCGGGGTTGATCTTGCCGGCGACACCGGTGGCCGCGTCGATCATGATGGCGATCTCCTGCTGCCCCGGCTTGAGCGCCGGGCGCTCGACGATCATGTCGTCCTGGAGCAGCGACCCCTTGCGCAGCGGGGTGACGGCGATCTTGCCGCGTACGTCGGCGAGGTCGGTGACGGCCGTGGACGGCAGCCAGCGCTTGGGCATCGATATCTTCTCGAACTGGCCAGCATCCAGCGCCTGGTAGGCCGGGACGTTCGACTTGAGCTTGTACGCGGTGGTCTCGGGACCGACCTTCGACTCCACGTCGCGGATGACGGACAGCACTCCGGCGAACGCGCCGCCGGCGCACAGGACCGACAGGACCAGCAGGATGACTCCGCGGCGCTGGCGTGAATTCATGGACGCGTAAACCTCGTTCGGGGACGTTACCGGCTCAGCAGAGCGGGTCGCTGGGTCTGGGTCAGGGCAAGGATGTCATCGCCGCGCGGCACCGGGGCGGAACAGAACGCACAGCGGTCCCCGATGAGTTCGAAGCCGCACCAGTGGCACTCCTCTCTCCGCACGGACGACACCAGCTGGTAGAGGACGGAGAGGTCGGGGATGGCCGCGGCGAACTCGATCAGCTTGGGGGTGCCCCACCAGTGCGCCGACTCATGCGGCAGCGGCACCTCCTGGACGCCTTGCGCCCCCCATCCGGGGGCGAGTTTGACGTTGACCCAGTCGCCGCCCGCGTGGCCGTGGCCGTGGCTGTTGAGGTTGCCGCGGGCGACGGTGAGGTGGGTGGCGTACCCGGGTCCGGGCAGCGCGGCCTCGTTGCCCACCTTGACCAGCTGCGGGGTGGGGTGCGCGAGCACGGCGAACTGGGCGCCGGGCACCCAGGACTTGACGTGCGAGGTGAGGCTGACGGGCACCCGGTCCAGCTTGGCGACGGAGCCGAGCAGCGCGCCCGCGTGGACGTAGTGCGTCAGCAGGCGCGCGGCGCAGGCGAGCACGCCGGGGCTGAAGTCGCACACCGACAGCTGACGCAGCTGACGGGCGAGCACGGCGACGGCCAGCGGGGGCAGTTCGAGGGGCAGCAGCGCGATGCGGTCGCTCTCCAGGACCGACCGTACGGTGTGCAGCCGGCGGACGAAGGGCGCGGGGGTGGCCGCGGGGTAGAGCACGATGAGATAGCCCTGTTGGTCGAGCAGGGCGGCGGTTTCGGCCAGCGCGTCGTCCAGCGGCTCGGCGTCGGGCGGCATCAGCACGACGGCCGACGGGGTCTGGCCGTCGGGCGGCGGAAGCACCAGCTCACGGCTGGTGACTGCTATCGCGGTGGGCACGTCGGCTACCCCGTCTCACGTCGGCGCCGGGGAGAGCGGCGGCCGCAGGTCGTTGCTGCTGTCCTGGTGCATCAGCACTTTATCCACGAAAGCCGCGTGAGAGAACAGTTCCCCTGGGTTACGGGCTCATGCCGATCCCCTTGACAACCTCATTGGTCTGGACCATTTTGAAACGGTCGTGCGGTGGCCACCGTCCTCAAAGCTCCTCCTTTCAACTCTCCCCCATGGAGGCAGTCGTGGACCGTGCTGCGATACCCGCCGAGAGACCTGGCAGACCCAAGAGACGCCAGAGACGCGGCAGCCGACGACTCACCCGCTTCCTCTCCGCTGCCGCCGCGGCCGTGCTCGCGGCGGGCGCGTTGGTCGCCCTCGGTGGCGGCACCGCCGGAGCGGCGGACGCCAACCTCGTACAGAACTCCGGCTTCGAGTCCGGTCTGAGCGGCTGGACCTGCTCCTCCGCCTCCGGGACCACGGTCACCAGCCCGACGCACGGCGGCGCTTCGGCGCTCAAGGCGACCCCGGCCGGTCTTGACAACGCCCAGTGCACGCAGACGGTGAGCGTCAAGCCCGACTCCTCGTACACGCTCAGCGCCTGGGTGCAGGGCAGTTACGTCTACCTCGGCGCGAGCGGCACCGGCACGACGGACGTATCGACCTGGACCCCGTCCGCCTCCGGCTGGCAGCAGCTGACCACCACCTTCAAGACCGGCCCGAGCACCACCTCGGTCACCGTCTACACCCACGGCTGGTACGGACAGCCCGCCTACTACGCCGACGACATCAACCTCACCGGCCCCGGCGGCTCCGACCCCGGAGACCCCGGCGACCCCGTCCCGACCGCCCCGACCGGTCTGAAGACGGGCGTGGTCACCTCCTCGTCCATCGCCCTGTCCTGGTCCACGGTCAGCGGCGCCACCGGCTACAACGTCTACCGCGACGGCACCAAGGTGCAGGCGGTCAGCGGCACCTCGGCCACCGTGACCGGGCTCGCCGCCGCCACCTCGTACCAGTTCCAGGTCACCGCGGTCAACGCGGCGGGCGAGTCACCCAAGTCCGCGGCCGTCACCGGCACCACCTCGACCGGCAGCGGCGGCGGAGGCGGCACCGTCCCCAAGCACGCGGTCACCGGCTACTGGCAGAACTTCAACAACGGCGCGACCGTCCAGAAGATCAGCGACGTCCAGAGCCAGTACGACATCATCGCCGTCGCCTTCGCCGACGCGACCGGCACGCCCGGCGCGGTCACCTTCAACCTCGACTCGGCGGGGCTCGGCGGCTATACGGTCGACCAGTTCAAGGCCGACATCAAGGCCAAGCAGGCGGCCGGCAAGTCCGTCATCATCTCCATCGGCGGCCAGAACGGCACGGTCTCCATCAACGACTCGGCCTCCGCGAACAACTTCGCCAACTCCGTCTACTCGCTGATGCAGCAGTACGGCTTCGACGGCGTCGACATCGACCTCGAGAACGGCCTCAACGCCACCTATATGACGCAGGCGCTGCGGTCCCTGTCGGCAAAGGCCGGGTCGAAGCTCGTGATCACCATGGCTCCGCAGACGATCGACATGCAGTCCACGTCGAACGCCTACTTCCAGACGGCGCTGAACATCAAGGACATCCTCACCGTCGTCAATATGCAGTACTACAACAGCGGCTCCATGCTGGGCTGCGACGGCAAGGTCTACTCCCAGGGCTCCGTCGACTTCCTCACCGCCCTGGCCTGCATCCAGCTGGAAGGCGGCCTGTCCCCCTCCCAGGTCGGCCTCGGTCTGCCCGCCTCGACGCGCGGCGCGGGCAGCGGCTACGTCTCCCCGACGATCGTGAACAACGCCCTGGACTGCCTGGCCCGGGGCACGGGCTGCGGTTCGTTCAAGCCCGCGAAGACCTACCCGGGCCTGCGCGGCGCGATGACCTGGTCGACCAACTGGGACGCGCTGGCGGGCAACGCCTGGTCCAACGCGGTCGGGCCGAAGGTCCACGGCCTGCCGTAGACCACTTCGTCCGAGCCCTTCGGGGGATGCTGCCGAGCGACCTCCCCCGAAGGGCCGGGAGGCGCGATTCCAGGACAACAGCGCTTCGTTAGCGGCACGTTAATGGCACGGCAGCGGTGGCCCGCAGGATGAGAAGCACACCAGGAGAGACACCTCCCCGGGTCTCTTCCCCCGACTCACTCGACTGACGAAGAAGGTCTCTCATCATGCGTGCCCACCGCTCCCGCGTTCGTACCTTCGCCGCCATGAGCCTGCTGGTGACCGGGGCCCTGTTCGCCACCGCCTGCCAGCCGTCCGACGCCGACGCTTCGAAGCCCGGCAGCTCGTCCTCCACCCCGTCCGCGTCGCCCTCGTCCGGCGGCGACGAGGGCCCCGAGGAGAGCAGGTCCGCCAACGGCACCTTCTCCGGCGAACTCCGCTACCTCGCCACCGGCAAGCACACCGTCGGGAACCAGGGGTTCTTCGTCGCCGACGACACCAAGATCACCGGCGCCGGCCGTATCTGCGACGCCAACACAGCCTGCACCCCCGACCAGCTCGACACCGTACTGAAGAACGACAACGGCATCATGGCCACGGTCGTCATCAAGGACGGCATCGCCACCAGCATCGACGAGCACTCGGCCGACTAGTGGCGGATTGATCCCCGCTGCCGGCCGCCGCGTTCAGGGGGAGGACCGAGAGCCCTCCCCCGAACGGCGCCGCACCGTCAGCGGAAGGCGACAGCGTTCTCCGCGGCCCACTGCCGGAACGGCCTGGCCGGCCGACCGGTGACCCGCTCAACTGTGTCGCGCACCGCGAGCAGTTCATCGTTTACGTCCCCGCCCATCAGGTCCAGCACCGCACTCGCGGCCTCCTCCCCCAGGAAGGCCGCCATGTCACGTTGGGCCTCCTCGCGCCCGATCTCGGCGACCGGCACCTCCCGCCCCAGAGCCGCCGCGATGGCCTCGATCTGCTGCCGAGCCGTGACCCGCTCCGGCCCGGTCAGCGCGTACGTCCGGCCGCGGTGCCCCGGCTCGGTGAGCGCCACCCGGGCCACGACCGCGATATCCGCGGGGTGGACGGCGGGGAGCCCGACGTCCGCGTACGGCAGGCGGACCGGCTCGCGCGTGCGGATGGCGTCCGCCCACCACAGCGCGTTCGAGGCGAACTGCGTGGGCCGCAGGATCGTCCAGGACATACCGCTGCCGCTGCCGCTGTCCTTCAGCAACCGCTCGACGGCAAGGTTCTCCTCGGCGGGGCCCAGGTGGGGATGGGTCTGGACGGTGATGGACGATACGAGGACCACATGCTCCACCCCTGCCCGCCGGGCGAGGCCGAGGATGTCGGCGTCCGGGCCCATGCGCGACGGGAGGAACAGCGCACGCACCCCGTCCAGCGCGGGCTTCAGCGTGGCGACCCGGCCGAAATCACCCTCCACCGCTTCGACTCCGGCCGGGAATCCGGCCCGTGCGGTGTCCCGGGTGAGACCTCGCAGTGGCCCGGCACCGCTCGCCCGCAACTCCGTCAACAGGGCATTTCCTATGTTTCCGGTGGCTCCCGTCACGAGGATCACGACACACTCTCCTGTCACCAGACAATGATCAATCCGGCGTGAACGCTAAAATCTCAACCAAACTTCAGGTCAAGCGACAAGGCAGCTGGTGAAGCCGTCGTCGATGGGCGATGCGTCCACGGGGGAGGCGTTCAGCTTGGGATGAGCGCATCCCACTGGTCACGGGTCGGGCCGTCATGTCGTGGCGTGAAGTCCGGGTGGGCGGCCAGCCAGGCGGTGACGCGCCCGTGCACTTCCTCGCTGCCATAGGCGTCGTCGGCTGTGCGCAGGAGATGGCGTACCTGGGCTCTGGCCCGCATGACGACGGGATCGTCGAAGGCGCAGGCGGCCAGAGCGGCGGCCCGCACATCGGTGGGCGGCGAGCCGTCGGCGAGGCGTCGCTCGTTCGCACGGTCAGCCGTCACCTGCGCGTCGAACCACGTGCGAAGGGCCTGGGTGGTCCAGGCGTGGTAGCCGGTGGGGTCCGCGACGACCTCGTCGGCATGGGTGGCGAGCTGCTGGGCGGCACGCAGGCCGAGTGCCACACCCTGGCCCAAAGTGGGGTTTGTGTGAACGAGGCTGTCGCCGACGTTGACCAGGCCGGTCACGATGGGTCCGGCCTCGTCGGCGAGGGCGGTCGAGCGGTTGTCGAGGCCTGCCATCGCCAAGACGGCGGACTGCGGTTCGGGGTCCAGGTCGAGCCAGGCGGCGGTGGCGGGGAAGCGATGAGCGGCGGCCTCGAACACCGCGGGATCGATGAGCGCGGCGCGGGTCGGATCACCGGTGGAGAGCACCAGGTTCACCGCGAAGGTGTCGTTGTCGGAAGGGAAGACGCCTGCGAGTGCGAACGGTGCGGCTGAGCCGGTCTTCACCCGTCCAGGGTCACGTGGGCCGCCGGCCCGCAGACGGTACCAGCGGCACAGGTAAGCAATCCCGGTGCGGTGGCTGTCGATCACAGGCGGACGGCAGCCGGACGCGGTGAGCCAGGCGGGCACCGGTGAACGACGGCCGGACGCATCGACGACGAGGTCCGCCCGATGTGTGGTCGTGCCCACCCGCACGCCCGTGACCCGGGGAGGGCGCCCGTCCCGGATGGTGAGTGCGCTCACCCGGCAGCCCCGTCGCACCTCGACGGTGGGTTCACGCTGCACGGCGGCGGTCAGGGCGGCCTCCAGCACGATGCGGCGGGTGCGCACGGTCACCAGGTCCTCATCGCCGGCCCGGTGCGATGGGTGCTCACGGAACCAGTCGTACTCGTGGTACTCGCGGGCGCCCCGTGCCAGCAGGTCCGCGTAGACATCGGGGGTCTCGGTGCGCAACACGGTGCGGACGGGCGCGAGCAGCGAATGGGGCTGGACGGCCTGCGGGACCCGGGGACGGCACCAGTCAAAGAAGTCTCGGTCCAGGTCCTCGCCGGCCTGCCGCGCTTCCTGCTCGAACAATGTGACCGCGTGACCCCGTCGGCCAAGCATGAGCACGGTCCCCAGCCCGCTGATGCCGCCGCCTATCACCGCAACCCGCGCCACCGAGCTTCCCTTCGCGTCGTGTTGCGGGGTGAGCCTACCGCCTGGCCGTTTTCCCCCTGAGCCCGGAGGGCTTACGAGCGAGCGACGGCGATACCCGCCTGTCAGGGACTTGACAGGGGCATTGGTCTGGACCACGGTGGATCACATGCCTCAGGGGCCCCTGAACGCGTAGCCGCACGACTCCCCCCACATCCCCCCACGCTCGGAGGCACCCGTGGCACGCGCACATTCACGTACGTTCCCCCGGAGACTGCTCGGCGGCATAGCCGTGGCGGCCCTCGCCGCCGGCGGGCTGATGGCCGCCAACACCGCGGGCGCGGCCGAGGAACCCGTCGGCACCGCGGCCGTCCCCAAGCACGCGGTCACCGGCTACTGGCAGAACTTCAACAACGGCGCGACCGTGCAGAAGCTCTCCGACGTCCAGGACGACTACGACATCATCGCCGTCGCCTTCGCCGACGCCACCTCCACACCCGGGGCCGTCACCTTCAACCTCGACTCGGCCGGCCTCGGCGGCTACACCGTCGACCAGTTCAAGGCCGACATCAAGGCCAAGCAGGCCGCGGGCAAGTCCGTCATCATCTCCATCGGCGGCCAGAACGGCACCGTCTCGATCAGCGACGACGCGTCCGCCGACGCCTTCGCCTCCTCCGTCGGCAAGCTCATCGACGAATACGGCTTCGACGGCGTCGACATCGACCTGGAGAACGGGCTCAACGCCACCTATATGACCAAGGCGCTCAAGGCGATCCACGACAAGAAGAGCGATGTCGTGGTGACGATGGCGCCGCAGACCATCGATATGCAGTCGCCGCAGAACGAGTACTTCAAGACCGCGCTGGGGATCAAGGACTTCCTGACGGTGGTCAATATGCAGTACTACAACAGCGGCTCCATGCTGGGCTGCGACGGGAAGGTCTACTCCCAGGGCTCGGTCGACTTCCTCACCGCCCTCGCCTGTATCCAGCTGGAGAACGGCCTCGACCCGTCCCAGGTCGGCATCGGCGTCCCGGCCTCCACGCGCGGCGCGGGCTCCGGGTATGTGGAGCCGGGGATCGTCAACGCCGCCCTGGACTGCCTCACCAAGGGCTCCGGCTGCGGCTCGTTCAAGCCCTCGAAGACCTACCCGGGGCTGCGCGGCGCGATGACCTGGTCGACCAACTGGGACGCGGCGAACGGCAGCGCCTGGTCGAAGGCGGTCGGACCGCACGTCCACGGTCTGTCGTAGGGCCCGCCCGTTCGAGGGGGACCGAAAGCTCCCCCTCGAACGGGGAGTTGGGATGAACCGTAGCGTCGGTGGGTGGCCTTACGGTCGTGACCATGGATCTACGGGGAAAATCTATTGTCCTGATGGGGCGGTTCCACAAGCTGCCGCACACTACGGCGAAGGCCGGACTGGAAGCGCTGGGCGCGCGGGTGTCGGGTTCGGTGTCCGACAGAACTGATCTGGTCTTCGCCGCGCATGACGTCCCGGGCCGCAAGATCGGAGCGGCGAGCACACGCGGCATTCCGATCTACGACGAGAAGGCGTTGCGGGCCGTACTCAAGGGGGCGGCCAAGCCCTCGGCGGGCGATGAGTCCGCCACCGACGGGGCAGGGACTGGGACCTTCGCGGATCACGCGTCGCTGACGTCGGCCGCCGACCCGGCCGCGCTGCTCGCGGTCCTTCAGGGAGCGGACTGGTCCGCCTTCGCGGCCGAGCGGGACCTGCCGCCGCTCCGGGCCCGGCTGCTGAAGCTCGAGCGCACGCATGGGGTCACCGAGGCGCACCGCTTCGCGACCGACAGGATTCGTGGGCTCGGCGACACGCGGCTGCAGCATCCGTACGGCCACAGCACAGAGATCACATCGTTTGATTTCAGCCCGTGCGGACGCTATCTGGCCACCGGCAGCTGGGTCGGCGACGACTACCACCGCGGTGGTGCGCTGCAGATCTGGGAGGTCGCCAGCGGCCGCTGCGTCAACACACTCCAGCGCATCGAGGGCGGAGTCGGCTGGCCCGACTACGACGACACCATCCAGTGGTCGGCCGACAGCACCCGCATCGGGCTCGCCTACAACACCAACCAGGTAGGGGTGTTCGACCCGTTCGACACCCGCACCACCAACACCTATCCGCTGGCTTGCGCATCGGTGACGGACGGGGCCAGCCGACCGCCGACGTGGGCGCTGGCGCCCGACGGGCGGCGCGCGTTCGTCTCGACCGGCTCCCCCTGTGCGCTCAAGGGCTGTGTCGTTCCCCTGGAGGCGGGCCGTCTGTTCTGGCTGCCCCACTACGCACCCCCCTCGCACCCATATCTGCTGCCCGAGACGCTTCCCGAGGAATTCCGGCACGAGGAAGACGAGCTGTGGCTGGACGACGGGGTCGGCTGGTCGCGGGACGGCACCCGGCTGTACGCGTATGACGCCCGGCACAAGCGGGATCTGGTCATCGACCTGGCCACCAGGCAGGTCGGCTGGGCGGCTGAGGAGGACGGACACGAATCGGCCGTGGAGAGGGGCGGCGCGGGCGGAGTGCGGGTCTCCGTGGACTCGACCCGTGTGACCTTCCGCCGGCCCGACACCGGAGGGGAGTTGAGCGGCTTCACCTTCCTCCGCGAACCACCGGGCCCCCGGCTCCTGGAGGACGACTACGTACTCGAGCAGCACAACGTGAACTTCGCCCTGGACGACCACACCTGGTGTGCGGCGTTCGAGGAGGGTGTCGTCATCGCGCCGCCGGACCGCAGGGAAGACCTGGACGCGGTGCTGACCTGGTCGGTCGACCGGCGTTTCGGGTGGCCGGTGCGGTGGGGCGGGCTCGATGTCGTACCGGACGTGCGGACCGCCGCCGAACGGCTCGGGGAGGACGGCCTCGGCTACTTCGTCCGGGAGTACGTGGAGAGGATGGAACCCACCGAGGCCCAGGGGGACGGGGCGTGGCCGCCGCCCAACACCGCGACGTTGGACGACCTGTTCACGGCGGTGAAGGATGCCGTCTCCGAGCTGGGGAGCAACTGGAACTTCGCGGTGAACGAGTATCTGACTGACGCGGCCCGGCTCCGAGCGCGGCGCGGGGAGCCCGAAGGCGCCGCGCAACTGCTCGACGCCATACCCGGTACGGACGAGCGCGTCGCGGCCTCCGCTCAGGTGGCCATGATCCTGGCCCGCGCGGGACGCACCGAACAGGCGCGGGCCGTCTTCGCCTTCGCCGAGCCGAGGGCGGAGGCAGCCCTCGGAAAGCACAACGTCGCGAACGTCGCCTCCGCGGTGGCCGGCGCCTACCAGGCCCTGGGCGACACGGCCGCCGCCGACGCGTGGTTCGCCCGCGCCCGGGAAGCCATCGAGCCGGAGACCAACCCATGGGAGAACCGCCTCGCGGTCATCTGGGCGCTCACCGAGTGCGGGCGCGTGGACGAGGCCCGGTCGCTATGGACGTCCGCCGAGAACCGGCCCAACAGCTTCCGCTCCGAGCCGTGGCTGCTCTGTCTGCTGAGCACCGACCGGCTCGACATCGCGGAGGAGTTCCTGGAAGCGTGCGTCCCGCCCGGGGACCGGCCGTCGAGCATGATCAAGGCACTGGTCGAGCTCGGCCGGCCCGATCTGCTCCGCTCGTGGCTCTCCGACTCCTGGTACATACCGGACGAGGCCTACGAGCGCGCCCAGGCGATCGCCGACGGCGCCCCGCGGCGGTCCCTGCCGCCGACGCCGACCGAGGAGGACATCGCGGCCCTCGCCGAAGCGCACGCCAAGCTGCTCAAAACGCCGCGCGCCAAACGCCAGATGCCGACCGTGGAGCTCATCGAACAGGCCGCGGACTGTGGGCACCTCAGCGCCGTGCTGAACCTGCTCGGCGACCTTCCGGCGCATGATTTCAACCACCGGCCGAAAGCCGCGCTCTCCGCACTGTGGCGCGCCGCCACAGGCCACTACCAGGCCCACTGGTGACGCCCGCCTGACCCCGCGGCCCGCCGCCTCTCCGCCGGGCTACCGCAGTTCGTCGAGCCACCGCACGACGGCCGCAGTGCCCCGGACGTCTCCGGGTGTCCGTTCAGGCGGCGTTGCCGTGCGGGGTGAGGTTGATGGTCAGGTCGGAGTCGAGGGCACGGGCCAGGCGTCGCAGAAGGGGGATGGTGGGGACGGTGCCGCCGCCTTCGATGCGGGAGATCTGGGGTTGCTTCATGCCGCAGCGCTCGGCAAGTTCGGTCTGGGACAGGCCGAGGGCGGTGCGCCGGTCGTAGACCATCTGGCCGAGATCGTGAGCCAGTTCGGCCTCTTCGTAGAGGCGGTCGTACTCGGGATTGTCCTCGGCTGCCTCACCCAGGAGCTTGCGGTGGCGGCGGGTCTTCCACTCGGCGTGGTTCATCGCAGTTCCTCCTTGATGTCGCGGCTGTAGACGGCGTGTTCGGCGGCCGGTACGTGGCGGGCCTCGCAGGCGGCCTGGGCGGCATGGGCTCGTTCCACCTCCGCCGTCTCGCGCATCCTGGTCTTGCGGAACACCGGCAGGAGCACGATGCGGCGGCCGGGAGCGACCCAGTAGGTGATGCGCTGGGCGTTGCCGTCGAGGTGGAAGCGCAGCTCGCGGAGCCTGCCACCGAGATGGCGGGTGTAGGGCTCGCCGAGCGTGGTGGCGTTCTCGGCGAGCCGGTCGACCTTCTGCTCGGCGATGACGTAGTGGTGGGCGGGGATGTTCTCCAGCCAGAGGCACACCTCGGGCTCGATCTCGATTGTGTACCGCTCACCGTCCATAATCTCGATGATATATGGCATGAGTGTTATGGGCCAGTGGCTGCCCGCACGGTCTGCGGGTTGCCCGGGCAGGAGTGGGGCCTTGGGCCGGGGCCCCGTCTGGCATGGGGCCGGTCGCGTCGCAGCGACCGTACGCCGGCCGGACGAACGAAGCGGGCCGGCCCCGGTGTTGCTGCCCCGAGGCCCCCGGGTGCAGCCAGCTCGGCTTCCGCACCGGGCGGGTGGAGGCACACGGGCGCATCTACCTGCGGCTACCCGGCAGACTCCCGCCCGAGCCCGATTGCCACCTCTTCGCGCTGCGGGTCGAGCAGACAACCGGCCGGAATAGCGCGGGGCCGGGCCTCCGGCAGGATGAGGCCCGAGCGGGAGGGGTCCCTCGCCGGTCGGGCAGCCTCGCCGGACCAGGGTTCTCCGGGGTCGCCGTCGCGCCGCCGGGCGCGGCGGCCACGGCCGGGGCGGCGGACCCGGCCAGCAGCAGCGCGGCACACAGGGCCGCCGCACGGGTGTGGGTCCTGACGTCTGTCCGGATGCGGCGTGGCGAGTTGCGCATGAGGTCCCCGTCTGTCTGTCGGCGATCAACGATGGCGATCGCCGATGAAGACCTCAGCCTCGCGCGGGGCGCTCCCGGGGGCACTGGTGCCATCCCCCGGGTTCATGGTGCGCCCGACCCCCGGTCCGGCCTCGGGAAATCCCGCGGCCGGGGCGCGCCGGGGGCCGGGCGCATACGGGGGCTACGGCTTGGGCAGCTCACACCCCGCCAGGCTCAGATTGATCTTGTTGCCCGCGGCGACGCACTTGGTGATGCCGTACGTCTCCTGGGCGTAGTTGATGCCCTGCCGCACCGTCACGGTCCCGTTGGCGTCGACCTCGCACGGGTTGTTGAGGGTGCACCGTCCGCCGTCCTCGTTGCCCGTGTTGTTGATGGCGACGACCTTGCCGGAGGCGGAGTCGACAACGGGCGAGCCCGAGGTTCCCCCGATCGTGTTACAGGCAGAGGTGTAGCGGACCGAATCCTTCCAGGTCCATTCATCCTCTTTAAGACGGTAGACAAACCCGTCGATATTGCAGGAGTAGATCTTCTTCCAGTAGCCGGAGACCACATTGATGCCAGTGCCCTGGACCGGGTGGCTGTCCGACAGCTGCAGCGCTTTGATGCCGTACGACTGCTGGATCTGGGCGTACGTCGAGCTCAGTTGGTACAGCGACACATCGGTGTCGGTCATGGTCGCGTACGCGATCTTGGTGGCGCGGAGCGTGGCGACGCCGCTGCCGGAGCTGTTGAGCAGGGTGAAGCTCCGGGTGGACGCCTTGTCGACGATCACCTGTCCGGCGGACGGCATACCGGACTCCAGGCAGTGGCCGTTCGACATCACGAACGCGAGGTCGCTGTCGGCCGAGTTCGGCATCCGTACCACCGAGCCCGAGCAGTTGCTCAGCGCCACGGTCCCGGCGAAGTCGACCGCCTTGACCTTGGCCTTGGCCTCGGCCGTGTCGGGGGCGGCCGCGGCCGGGGTGACGCCCGCGGTCGCGAGGCCCGCACCGCCGAGCAGCAGCGCGGACAGCGCGCCGATCAGAGGTCTACGCATGTGGTTCCCCTCCCATGACGAGGCTTCGGACCGCGCCGCGACCGGTCACGTCGCGGCGGTTCGATCCGGAGCCGCACGAATGTTCCCTCCGCTTCGACCATTTCCCGCCCTTGACCATGTCATGCGCATGGCCGAACACTGGCGCAGCAGTCGCTCGCCTCAGACCACCCCCCAGGAGAATTCATGCGACTTCGCATTCGCGGCAGAAGGGCCACCGCCCTCACCGCCTTGCTGACCCTCGCCCTCGCGGCGCCCGTCGCGGCCCAGGCCGACGGCTCGGGCTCCGCGCCCAGGGCAGCCGCCGCCGCGGCCGACACCTCGGCCGCCACCTCGGCCGACGAGAGCGTGCGGCAGTACGAGATCGCGGGCCCCGCCACCCCGGCCGAACGCTCCTCCATCGCGGCCACCGGCGTGTCCATCGACGAGGTGGACGCCCGCTCCGTCGTGGTCACCGCCGACGCGTCCCAGGCCACCGAGCTGCGCTCGCGCGGCTACGACCTCACCCCCCTGGCCGCCCCGCAGGCCCGCACCGAGGGCCGGGCCGCCAAGCCCTTCGACTTCCCCTCCGCGGACGCGAAGTACCACAACTACGCCGAGGCCAACACCGAGATCAACGCCGCGGTCGCCAAGTACCCGAACATCCTCAGCAAGCGGGTCATCGGCAAGTCGTACGAGGGCCGCGACATCATCGCGCTGAAGATCAGCGACAACGTGGCCACGGACGAGTCCGAACCCGAGGTGCTGTTCACCGCCCACCAGCACGCCCGCGAACACCTCACCGTCGAGATGGCCCTCTACCTGGTGCGCGAGTTCACCCAGGGCTACGGCAGCGACTCCCGGGTCACCGGCCTGGTCAACAGCCGCGAGATCTGGATCGTCCCGGACGTGAACCCCGACGGCGGCGAATACGACATCGCCACCGGCTCCTACCGCAGCTGGCGCAAGAACCGCCAGCCCAACTCCGGCTCCTCCAACGTCGGCACCGACCTCAACCGCAACTGGGACTTCAAATGGGGCTGCTGCGGCGGCTCCTCCGGCTCCACCGGCTCCGAGACCTACCGCGGCCCCAAGGCCGAGTCGGCCCCCGAGGTGAAGGTCGTCTCGGACTTCGCGCGCAGCCGCGTCGTCGGCGGCAAGCAGCAGATCAAGGCCGCCATCGACTTCCACACCTACAGCGAGCTGGTGCTGTGGCCCTTCGGCTGGACGTACGACGAAACCACCACCGGCATGACGCGGGACGACTACGACGCCTTCGCCGCGGTCGGCAAGAAGATGGCCGCGAGCAACGGCTACACCCCCGAGCAGTCGAGCGAGCTGTACATCACGGACGGCGCGATCGACGACTATCTGTGGGGCGCCCAGAAGGTCTTCGCGTACACCTTCGAGATGTACCCGACCTCCAGCGGCGCGGGCGGCTTCTACCCGCCCGACGAGGTGATCGAGCGGGAGACCTCCCGTAACCGCGACGCGGTCCTCCAACTCCTGGAGAACGCAGACTGCATGTACCGGTCCATCGGCAAGGAAGCGCAGTACTGCTCCTGAGCCATACGGAACAACGCGAGCGCCGTCCCGGCGGGGAGACCCGCCGGGACGGCGCCTCACAAGGGCCCCGAGGGCGGTCGTGGTCAGGGCCGGGGCAGCATCAGGCCGGGCATCTGCGGGTGCCGCAGGCGCTGCCCGCCGTCGGACACGTGCAGCGTGAACGTCTCCGGCCCCGGCCGGTCAGCCGTGTCGTAGGCGTCCAGGACGCGCTCGATGCGTTCCCAGAGCGCCACCGGGCCGCCCTCGCGCACGCGCCATGCGCTGTCATCGGGCGTGAGGATGGCAGCGGAGCCGGTGACGACATCGACGAGGTGCACCACCTCGCCCGCAGTCGTCATCTGTGCGCTGGGCACGCTGCTTTGGGCGAGGAACCGCAGGTGGAACGCTTCCTCGGTGGCGGCGGTGATCCGCTCGGGGCTGTGCCGGGTGGTGCGGGCCTTCTCAGGCAGGCCTGCGGCCCAGTGAGCGGGGTTGCCGAATGCCGGCGCAGCGTGCGTACGGGCCGACATGAAGGAGACCGTGCCAGGCAGCAGCCGGCCCTCGGCGGTGCCGTCCTCGGCTACGGTCAGCAGGACGCGGGCATACCCGTAGAGCCAGCCCGACAGGGTGACAAGGACCTTCCCGCCCGGCCGGGCCTGCGCGAGCAGTGCCGGAGGCACGGCCCGGAAGGAGCAGGCGGCCACGATCCGGTCGAACTTCGCCTCGGGCCAGTACCCGTACAACCCGTCCGATACGGCCAGGGTGGGGGTGTAGCCGCACCCGTACAGCGTGCTCGCCGCCGTCTCGAGCCGGTGCGGGTCCACCTCGATGCTCGTAACGTCTGCGGAGCCGAGGCGTTCGCAGGCGAGCGCGGTCGAGTAGCCGGTGCCGGTGCCGATCTCCAGCACCGTCTGCCCCTCGGTGACCTCCGCGTCCGCCCACATCCGAACGACGAGGGACGGCAGCGTGGACGACGAGGTCGGGGCGCCGCCATGACGTACGGCGGGCTGCTTCCAGTCGGGTTCGTCGCCGTCGAACTGTGTGATGAGCGTGGTGTCGGAGTACGCGGCGGCCAGCCAGCGGCCTTGGTCAAGCTCGGCGGTGACCGGCTCCCACACCGTCAGCCCCTGCCCATCGCGTTCGTCGGCGGGCAGGTAGAAGCCCGGCACGAACCGGTGCCGTGGCACCGTCTCCACCGCCTGCCGCCAGGCCCGATCCACAAGGAAGCCGCCCTCGGCAAGGGCCTTCACCATCGTCTCCCGTAGCCGTACGGCGTCCGTCTCCAGGCCGGCGGGCTCCGTCATGACCTGCTGCCTCCTTCCGTACTCAAGATGTCGGCGAACGCCTCGGTGATGGCCGGCGCGTTCGGAAGCCAGCCCCACTGGCCGTTCGGGTTGCACTCGATCGCGATCCAGTGCTCCGGGTTGTCCCCGTCACCGGTCAGCGCAAAGTCGAAGCAGCCGAAGACCAAGCCGAACGACTCCAGGTAGCTGTGGAGGACGGCCTCGACCGGGGCCGGGACGGCGATCGGGGCGTGGATCAGCTCGTCCCAGTCGCCGCGGCGCCAGTCCAGCGCGCGGTCCGGTGCGGCGACCCGGTGGGCGAACAGCCTGCGGCCGACCACGGTCACTCGCACGTCGCCGGTCTTGGGGACCTCGGCCTGGAACAGGTGCGCGGTCACCGCGAGCGTGTCGTCGAAGGACTCCGCATCGACACGCTGGGCCCAAATCGCGCCAGTGTGTCCGTCCTCGCCGCGGGGCAGGCCGCGGAACGTCTTGTAGATGACGCGCTCGTGGACGGCGGCGAACCTCCGCGCCGCCTCGACATCGTTGGTGACCAGGGTCGGCGGGATCGCCAGGCCGAGCTCGGCGAACCGCTGGAGCTGGGCGGGCTTGAAGTCCGCGCGGGTCACCGCGGAGGGATGGTTGACGTACAGAGCGCCGTGCAGGTGGTTGAGGACACCGCCGAACCCGTGTCTTGCCTCGGCGGCGGCGAACTCGCGCTGCTGCTGGGGCAGGTGCTCGAATCGGGCTGCGTACGGTGTGGGGCGGCGGTAGTACACCGCCGCCACATCCCCCAACTCCACCTCCCGGCTTGCCGTACACAGCCGCCCGCCCCACGCCGAGCTGTCCGCACCAATGAGGAACCCGAAAGCCAGGGCAGGCCCGATGTCGGCGGGATCGACGCGCACGACGGCGGGTCGACTGGAAACCGGTCGGTGACCAGCCGCATCGCCCACGGAGCCTCTGGTGCAAGCGTCGCCATGCGTTGTCCCTTCACCTGTGGTGGCGGAAGTGCCACGCTCCGTATACAGAGAGTCTGCCAGTCACTCATGGCGACCCTCCGCACTTCGAGGTGCCGGACCCTCGTCCGGGCCGTCGGCTTCGTCGTACGAGGGCAGGCGGGCGCCCCTGCTCTCAGCGATCCGCAACACGTCGCGCAGCGCCTCACACAGCCGTTCCGCGAGGAAGCGGAGTTCTCGCGCGTCTGCCTTGGGGGCGTCCAGCAGCGCCCGGGCGTGATGGAGGAGTTTCGCACCCATCGACACCTGCACGGCCTCGATCGCATCCGCGCGTCGGCTCAGCGGGCTGTCCCCGTCGTCCGACGCCAGGTAACACGGCTTGCCGTCGGGGTCCGACCACGGCAGCAGGCGCAGCCCGGTACTCACGTTCATCAGCTCCATTGAGGTTCGTTCACGCTGTGTGGCGCTTTCCTCACAGAGTGGTGGCTGTTCTGGCTACGCTGCTAGCAGGGCGAGCCTGACCACGCACCTTTCAACTCGGGGAGTCACAGCCCATGAAGATGGATCGAAGGCCACGCACACCCAGGGAGAAGTACGGGGAGGAGCTGCGACTCCGCCGCATAGCGGCCGGCATGACACAGGAGGCGCTGAGCGAGATCGTGGTGTGCTCCCCCACGCTGATCAGCCACTGGGAGGCGGGGCGCCGGTTGCCGAGGCCGGACGACGCGGTGCGGATCGATCAGGCACTGGGGACGGATGGGTTCTTCGCGCGGTGGCTGGAGGACCTGGAGTCGAAGTTCGCCGACTACTTCGCGGTCGTGGCCGAGTTGGAGCCGCACGCCACGGAGATCCAGCAGTACAGCATCTCCCTCATCCCGGGTCTGCTGCAGACGGAGGCATACGCTCGCGCAGTCTTTGAGGCGTACAGCCCCATTCATCGAGCTGACCTTGACGAGCGCGTTGTAAACCGCATGGCCCGTGCCCGGATCCTCGACGATCCGTTGAAGCCCGTGGTGTGGACACTGCTGGACGAAGCGGCGCTACGGCGCCCGGTTGGCGGCCCGCAGGTGATGGCAGAGCAACTGCGCAGGATCGCCGACTTGGTCGAGGCGCGCCGACTACGGTTGCACGTGCTGCCCTTCGCAGCAGGGGCGCACGCACTCATGGAGAGCATGATGACCCTCATGACCTTCGAGGACGCCGCGCCAATCGCCTACATCGAAGGGTTTCGAGTCGGGCACCTGTTGGACGACCCGTCCCTGGTACGCGCAAGCCAGTCGGCCTACGCTCTTGCTCTGAGCGAGGCGGCGACGCGCCGGGAGTCCCTGGCCCTGATCAGGGCGATAGCAGAGGAATACGAACATGGTCAGCAGTAGGCACACCACCCTCAACGCCTCCGCACTCACAGGGTGGTTCAAGTCCAGCTACAGCGGAGGGAGCAACGGCGACTGCCTCGAAATAGCGCGTGGCCACGCCGACATACCCGTCCGCGACAGCAAGGACCCCCACGGCCCGGCCCTCGTGTTCGAGCCGCCCGCGTGGTCCGCGTTCGTCTCCGCCATCAAGCGCGGGGAGTTCCCGACCACCTGACCTGCCCCACAACGTCTATCCTCATCCGGGTTGCGCCGTTGACCAGGTGAAGATGGCGGGGGGAGCCGAACCATCATGAGCGGTACGAACAGGGACGGATCCGACGAGCGGGACGACGATGTCGATGCGGCTATCAAGCCGCTCGCGGCGAACGACCCGGCGCGCATAGGCCCGCATCTGTTGCTTGGGCGGCTTGGCGCCGGCGGCATGGGGCGTGTGTTCCTCGCGCGGTCGGACAGCGGCCGGACCGTGGCCGTGAAGGTGGTACACGAAGAGCATGTGTCCGACGAGCAGTTCAGGGCGCGGTTCCGGCGGGAGATCGAGGCGGCGCGGAGGGTCGGGGAGCAGTACACGGCGCCGGTGCTCGACGCGGGGCCGGACGACGAACCGCCGTGGGTCGCCACGGGGTACGTTCCCGGGCTCTCGCTTGAGCAAGTCGTGCGACGGCACGGCCCGTTGCCAGCCGCGTCCCTGCACGCTCTCGCCGACGGGCTGCTGAAGGCGCTCAAGGACATTCACGGCGCCGGGATCGTGCACCGCGATCTGAAGCCGTCCAACGTCATGCTCACCATGGACGGTACGAAGGTCATCGACTTCGGGATCGCGCGGGCGCTGGAGACGTCCGTCGAGACCTTGTTGACCAGCACGGGGATGGTCGTCGGGTCTCCCGGGTTCATGTCGCCGGAGCAGGTGCGCGGGCAGCGCGCGGGGGTCAAGAGCGACGTGTTCACCCTCGGGTGCGTGCTGACGTATGCGGCGACCGCGCAACTGCCGTTCGGGAAGAAGGCGGCTAATCAGCACGCGGTGATGTTCGAGATCGTGGAGGGCGAGCCCGATCTGACGGGGGTCGAGGACGCCTCGCTGCGGGCGCTCATCGCCCGCTGTCTGGCGAAGGACGTCACTCAACGACCAGAGGTAGACGCCTTGTTGGAGGACCCCGAGCGGATGCGTCCCCCCGCCACGCGCGGTGCCTGGCTGCCTGCCGGTGTCGTCGCACACCTCGCGCGGCAGTCCGCACGGCTGCTCGACGCCGAGGCGGCGCCGCTGCGGGAGGAGTCCACGGACCTGGCGACCGTCGGGCTGCGGCCGAAGGAGGACGGGCCTCCCGAAGTCGTCCCAGCCGTCTCGGGCGCCGGAGCCGCGAAGCGGGAGCGGGAGCCTCGTCGGCGCCGCACGCTTATCGCGCTGCCCGTCGTCCTCGTCATCACCGTCGGCGGTGGCACGGTCGCCCTGCTTCAGCCCTTTGAGGGTGGCGGCGGGGGCGGAACGCATGCCCAGTCACCAGGCGGTAGCGCGAGTGCCGCTTCTGGTGGCAGCACCTCACCGAGCGCGCCCAGCAGTTCGCCTTCCAAGGGCGGAAAGAAGAAGGGCAGCGACGATGACGGTAAGAAAGGGAAGGACGAGGCGGAAGGGACGGATCAGCCGAACGCCCAGAAGAGCAGCCGTAGCTCCGGGGCGTCGGATGGTGACGGCGACAGCAGTTCATCCAGTGGCGACAGCGGTTCCGACAACGGGGGGTCCGGCTCTTCTCCAGGCTCGGACGGCAAAAACTCATCGGCTGGCGGTGGAGGTTCATCCGGCTCCAGCGGCACGTCATCCGGCTCGCCGCCGCCCGCTATGAAGAGCTACCGGCTTGATTACACCAACTCCTGTGTCGGCGCGTGCGACATGCCACTCAAGGTGAGCTGGTCGGCAATCTCCCGAGCGACCAGGTACGACATCCACTACACCAACAAGGGCAGCAACTACACGGAGAAGAACGTCAACACGGTCTACTCCACCGGGGGCACCAGCTACACGATCAAGGGCCCGTTCTCCGGCGACAAGATCTGCGTCACGGTACGCGCGGCCAACACACACGGCGCCTCCGCCTGGGCGGAGACCTGGTGCGACACGGTGCCCTACTAGACCCTGTTGGATGAGGCAGTACTCCGGCGCCGGGTTGGTGGGGCGCTGGTCTTGGCAGAACAGCTGTGCAAGGTCTCGGACATGGCCGAGGACGGGCGATTGCGGCTGCACGTGCTGCCGTTCGATACGAGGGCGCACGCCCTCATCGAGACAATGGTCGGCACTGATCGCCACCTCACCGACGCCTCCACCCTCACCGGCTGGTTCAAGTCCGGCTACAGCGGGCCCAGCAACGGCGACTGCCTCGAAGTAGCCCGTGGTCACGCCGACATACCCGTCCGCGACAGCAAGGACCCGCACGGCCCGGCGCTCGTTTTCGAGCCGTCCGCGTGGTCGACATTCGTCTCGGCCGTCAAGCGCGGGGAGTCCCCCACCACCTCCTGATCAGCCGAGGAACATCCGCAGATGGGCCAGGAGGGCGGCGGCCTGTCTTCAGGTGAGGTCCAAGGTGACGCGCAGGGCGGCGGAGATCCGGTCCATCGTCTCCGCGTCGACGGTACCGAGGAACTCGCCGACCCTCAGGCGCTTGTCCGTCAGCGCGGTGAGGTCGACGGCGACGGCGGCGCCGCGCACCGGGTGGGCCAGGGGAATGGTGACGACGGTGTCCGGGGCGCCCTCAGTCTCGTCGATCATCATGCACACGGCGGTGCCGGGCAGAGCCTCCAGGGCGGCGTCCGACTCGACGATGACCACGGCTCGGGTCTTGGTAGCCAACTGGACGCGCCAGACCTGGCCGCGGGCCAGAGGCGTCACGCGACGTCCTCGCCGAAGATGTCGGCGAACTCCTCGGTGTCGTTCGCAGCCTGCTCGCGCCAGGCCCGCACGGCCGGCGCCGCGTCGCGCAGCTGCTGGGCACGCAGCGCGTGCTCGATGTAGGCCGAGAGGTTGCCGCCCGGTGCGACGGCACGCACATGGGCGAGGAGGTCGGCCGGCAAGGTGACTGTGGTCCGCATACGGGTGCTCATACAGGTGAGCATACTCCTGTATGACACGTGACGCACAACTGCCGCGCCCTGGCCTGGTGCTCAACACCACCCTCGGCTGGTCCTGGGCCGACCCGATCGCCACCCTGGTCATCGCCGCCGTCGCCGTGAAGGAAGGCCAGGACGCCTGGCAGGGCAAGGGCTGCTGTACGGCCCCAGCGGCCTCGGCGGTCCCGTCCGTCGGTGCCGAGCCGGACACCTGTGGCTGCCACGCCGGCTGTGACTGCCGCGACATACCGCCTGTCAAGCCGTTCAGCACAAACAGTGATCTAGGTCGACATGGTTCTGATCAGCCGAGGAACGTCCGCAGATGGGCCAGGAGAGCGTCGGGGCGTTCCTCGGGGATGAAGTGGCCGCAGTCGGGGATCTGGGCACCGGTGACGTCGTCGGCGTACTGGCGCCAGATATCCAGGGTGGGCAGCCGGGCAGGCAGGCCGGCCGAACCCCACAGGGCGAGGACGGGCATGGTCAGGCGGCGGCCCGCGGTGGCGTCCTCGTCGTCGAGGGCGAGGTCGCGTTCCTGGGCGCGGTAGTCGTCGAAACCGGCGCGGAGCGCGCCGGGGCGGGAGAAGGCGCGGACGTAGGCGTCGACGGCGTCGGGGTGCAGTCCGTGGCGGTTGTAGGTCCAGCGCTCGAAGAAGTACTCCAGGTAGGCGCGGACGTTGTTCCCGACCAGCAGCTCGGGCAGATCGGGCTGCATGTGGAACAGCCAGTGCCAGTAGCCGGCGGCCACGGAGGCGTCCAGGCGGCGGAACATCTCCCGGGTGGGGATCACGTCGAGCACGGCGAGCCGTTCGACCTGGTCGGGGTGGTCCAGGGCCCAGCGGTGCGCGACCCGGGCGCCGCGGTCGTGACCGACGACCGCCGCCCGTTCGAACCCGAGCTGTTGGACCAGTTCGGCGATGTCCGAGGCCATCTGCCGCTTGTCGTAGCCGGTGGTGGGCTTGTCGCTGAGGCCGTATCCGCGCAGGTCGGGGGCTACGACGGTGTGGCCGGCGGCGAGTTCGCCGAGCACCGGTCGCCAGCACAGCCGGGTCTGCGGCCACCCGTGGAGCAGTACGAGCAGCGGCCCCGAGCCCGCGCGCGTGTAGTGCAGCCGGATCCCGTTGACCTGGGCGACGCCTGTGGTCACCGGCTCCACCGTCTCTGTGCTCATGGCCGTACCCTTCCGCTTCGCGCTTACTAACCCCCATAGGAGGTTAGTACTGCGACAAGCAGTGGACAATAGAGCCATGACGACGGATGACGAATGGCTCCGGTACGGCGGACGCATGTGCCTGGACTTCGTCAACACCCTCCGCGACCGGTGGCTGGCGCTGCCCCGGGAGACGCTTCGCGAGCCGGACGACCTGGTGCGCTGGCTGCGGGGCGTCGACCTGCTCGCCGTCCGGGCCTGCGAAGTACCCGAGTCCGCGCTGCGCTCCGCGGTGGCGCTGCGTGAGGCGATCGACCGCGCGGTGCTGTGCGCGGTCGGCGGCGGGCTGCCGACGCCGGCCGACATCGCCGTGATCAATGAGGCGTCGGCCGCGGCGCCCCGGCCCGTACTGCAACTGACCGTCACTGACGGCCAGTTGGGGTCGAGCAGCTCGCCGCATGCCGCCGAGGACACGGCCGGGGGGCTCGGCCTCGTGGCTCAGGACGCGATCGAGCTACTGCTCTCCCCGGAGCTACGACGAGTCCGTATCTGCGGCTCCGAGCGCTGCGCCCTGCGCTTCGTGGACCGCTCGCCCGCGCACAACCGCCGCTGGTGCTCGATGACCCGCTGCGGGAACCGCACCAAGGTGCGGCTCCACCAGGCCCGCTCCCGCGCGCGTGACTGATCCGCGAGGGCCGCTGCTGACCGCCTGTCACATCGCGGCGGCAGGCAACAAATCAAGGCCGCCGTCGGCTTCCATACCCACACCGACCTGGTGCTGTGCCGACGGCCGGATCACCGAGGTATTTTACGCGGGTCTACGGTAGTTGACTGGCCGTGCGTCGTCACGCGTATGCCAGAGGTGTGGAGAGGGAGGGATCGCGTGGCGGGAATTCGGCCGCTGAAACCGGGAGATCCGCGTGACATTGCGGGTTACGCGCTCCAAGGGCGGCTGGGGGCCGGCGGTATGGGGACGGTGTACCTCACCGCCACACGGGGCGGGCAGCCGATCGCGCTGAAGGTGGTGCATGACGAGTTCGCCGAGGACCCGAAGTTCCGGCAGCGGTTCGAGCAGGAGGTGCGCGCCAGCCGACAGGTGCGGGGCCGCTACATCCTGCCGGTCGTGGACAGCAACACCGAAGGGTCCATGCCCTGGCTGGCCACCGAGTACGCCCCGGGCCCCTCGCTCGCGACGGCGGTGACCACGCACGGACCGCTGCCGGCAGACACGGCCCTGCGGCTGATCGCGGGCGTGGCCCACGCGCTGGAGGCCATCCACGCGGTGCAGGTCACCCACCGGGATCTCAAGCCGGGCAATGTCATCCTGGCGCCGGACGGCCCCGCCGTCATCGACTTCGGGATCGCGCGGGCCGCCGAGGCCACCCCGCTGACCGGCACCGACATGCGCATCGGCACCCCCCTGTACATGGCTCCGGAACAGCTCAGGGGTACCGCGGTGACCCCGGCCATCGATGTCTTCGCGCTCGGCCTGACCGCGTATGTCGCCGCGACCGGCGTCCACCCTTTCGGGGACGGGCCGGGCCCGGCCGTGCTCTATCGCATCGATCGCGAAGTGCCCGATCTCGCCGCCTGCCCGGCGGAAATACGGCCCGTCATCAGCCGCTGCCTGGAGAAGGACCCCGCTGCCCGGCCCACGCCCGCCGAGGTGGTGGCCCTCTGCCGGGACGCCGGAGCCAGGCTCGGCCTCACCGAGGTGCTTCCGACCGCCGGATGGCTGCCCCCGGCTTACCTTCCCGAGCCCTCACCACCCACGTTACCCGCGCCACTTCAGCCGCCGACCCAGTCGCTCGCCCCGCCGCCCATACCCCCGAGAACCGTCTACGACCCGCAATCCGGGGCGCGGCCGGGGAATCCCAGGAGGCGCCGACTGATAACAGGCCTTGCAGCGCTCGCCGTCGTCGCGATCGCCGTCGCCGCCGCCCTCATCTGGCTCCCGAACCGAGGCGACGACAAGGACGACGGCGCCTCCCCGTCGCACGGCTCGCAGAGCAGCACATCGCAGAAATCCCCGTCGCGGGAGACCTCACAGGAAAAGACCTCCCCCGCGAACCCCCCAGCGAATGCCGCGCCACCCCCAAAAGCATTAGACTCGACCGTAAAAATATTCACTAACGCGGCGACCGGACATTGCCTGGACAGTAACGGCGACGAAGAAGCTTACGCATTCGATTGCAATGGTGGCGGTTACCAGAAATGGACTGCGTCCGGGAAGGCGTTCAGTCTGCGTGATGCGGCAAGTGACATGTGCTTGGGCAGTGACGATGCCGGCGAGTTCAGCATGTCCACATGCGATCGCACCGATCAGCAGAAGTGGAACATATCCAACAAGTCTGTACTGCGCAATGCGGCGACCGCTCGCTGCCTGGACGGCGACGGCGACGGCAAGTTGCGCACGATCGAATGCGATAGCAGCGATCGCCAGAAGTGGAACATCTCCGGCGACAGTTCCGTTCTGCGCAATGTGGCGTCTGATCGCTGCTTGAGCGGTAGCGGCTCCGGCGGCCCACGCTTGGGCGACTGCTCCAGCAATGGGAGCGAGGACGGGAAGTGGAATATCTCCCCGGAAGAGTTCGAACTGCGTGACGTGGCGACTGACCTCTGCTTGGACAGTAACGAATCCGGCCAGGTGTACACGTATGGATGCAATGACGGCGATTATCAGCGGTGGGATATCTCCGGCGACAATGCCACTCTGTACAACATGAAGACTCGTCTCTGTCTGGAAGACGTCAACTCCCCTTTGGAGAACGGCTATCAACTGCAGACGAGCGAATGCGATGAAGGTGACGATCAGAGCTGGACTGCCGCCGCACCATAGACAGCTGATCTCCCGGCCCCGGAGCGCCCCTCTCTGCTGTGGCAGAGAGGGGCGCTGAGGCAAGGGAGCGCAAGTGAGCGGTCCACGCCTCCAGCCGCCCGAGGGCATCCCCCACCGAGGGCATCCCCCCGAAACGGCGTTGCCCTAGATGACGAGGCTCAGCAGCCCCGCGACCACGAAGCCCGCCACCGACAGCACCGACTCCAGCACGGTCCACGACTTGAGCGTGTCCCGCTCGGAGATGCCGAAGTACTTCGCGACCATCCAGAACCCGCCGTCGTTGACGTGCGAGGCGAAGATCGAGCCCGCCGAGATGGCCATGATGACCAGCGCCAGGTGTGCCTGCGAGTAGTGGCCCTCGGTCAGCATCGGGGAGACGATGCCCGCCGTGGTGACGATCGCGACCGTCGCCGAACCCTGCGCGACGCGCAGCACCACCGAGATCAGCCAGGCCAGCAGGATGACCGGCAACCCCGCGCTGTCGAACGCGTCGGCCAGTGCCTGGGCCACGCCGCTGCCCTTGAGCACCGCGCCGAAGACCCCGCCCGCGCCGACGACCAGCAGGATGTTGCCGATCGGCTTGAGGGAGGCGGTGGAGACGGTCTCCAGGGACTTACGGGACCAGCCGCGCCGGATGCCCAGCAGGTAGTAGGCGAGCAGCAGGGCGATGGTCAGCGCCACGAAGGGGTGGCCGAAGAACTCGATCACCGAGCGGCCGGTGCTGGGGTCCAGCGCGATGGAGGAGAAGGTCGCGCAGAGGATGAGGACCAGCGGGGTGCCGATGATCGCGAGGACGGTGGAGACCGGCACCGGCCGCTCCGCGGGCGTGGCGCCCGCGGCGCGCTGCTCGGCGGCGACGGCCTCCCTGGCCTCCTCGGCCGCCTCCAGCATGTCCTGCGGTACGGGGACGAAGAGGCGGTTGCCGATCCACGCGGCGTACGCCCAGGCGGCGAGCACGGACGGGACGCCGACGAGGATGCCCATCAGGATGACCCAGCCCAGGTCGACGTGGAGCAGCCCGGCCGCGGCCACCGGGCCGGGGTGCGGGGGCAGAAAGGCGTGAGTCATGGACAGGCCGGCCAGCATCGGCATCGCGTACAGCACGATCGACTTGCCGCTGCGCTTGGCCGCCGCGTAGACGATCGGCGCGAGGACGAAGATGCCGACGTCGAAGAAGACGGGTATGCCGAAGATCAGGCCGGTCAGGCCCATCGCGAGCGGCGCGCGCTTCTCACCGAACAGGCCGAGCAGCCGGGCGCTCAACGCCTCGGCGCCGCCGGAGACTTCGAGGATCGCGCCGAGCATGGTGCCCAGGCCGATGATGATCGCTATGTGGCCGAGGATGCCGCCCATACCGGACTCGATGAGCGAGACGGCGTCGGACTTCTGGACCGTGCCGAAGAGTTCGGTGACCGACAGACCGGCGGCCAGACCGACCGCGATGGACACGCCCAGCAGCGCCACGAAGGGCTGCAGCCGGGCCTTGATGATCAGGAAGAGCAGCAGGGCGATGCCCAGGGCGGCGACGGTCAGCAGACCGGCGGTGCCGTCGATGATCGCGAGGAGACCACCGGTGTGGGGTGGGGGCACGGGAGCGGGGGCGGCGGTGAGC
>NZ_MUNE01000470.1 GCF_002154605.1 Streptomyces milbemycinicus
AGATGTGTATAAGAAGCAGGTGGTGGAGCTGGTGGTCACCGACCACGGCACCGGATTCCCGCCCGAGGTGCTGGCGAGCGGGGTCGGCCGGATGCGGTCGCTCGCCGTCCACGAGCGGCTGCTGCGGGAGCGGGGCGGGGCGCTGCGGGTGCAATCGGTCAGCGGGCTCACGCAGGTGACGCTCACCCTCCCGATCGCATCGGCCACCCGCGCCCCGAAGAAGCCATAGAGCACATGCCGAGGAGATCAAGGGGGGCGTCCGTCATGACGTCGGCAACCGAACGGGACGACCGGCAGCCACTGCAAGTGGCGGTGGTCGAAGACCACGAGATGACCAGACGCGGCCTGGTGGACGCGCTCAACGACGACCCGCGGCTCACCGTGGTCAGCGAGGTCGACTCGGTCAGAAAGCTGCGCATCAGCGGCGCGGAGTACGACGTATGCGTGGCCGACCTGATGGGGGTGGCGACGGCCGAGGAGTTCGCCGAACTGGTCCGCCGCTCGGATGTCGTGGTGTGCACCGCGGCCGAGCAGTGGCGGCAGCGGGTGGCCCCCTGGGTGTGCGGGGCGAAGGCGGTGTTCGGCAAGACCGTGGGGCCCGCCGTGCTGGCCAACGCGGTCTGGGACGCCCGCCACCACCCGCACTGGCTCAAAC
Organism: Streptomyces milbemycinicus; assembly: GCF_002154605.1. Taxonomy (GTDB): domain Bacteria; phylum Actinomycetota; class Actinomycetes; order Streptomycetales; family Streptomycetaceae; genus Streptomyces; species Streptomyces milbemycinicus. The sequence goes on from NZ_MUNE01000470.1 coordinate 656, forward strand.
CCCATCTGGCCTCCGCCCTGGAGACGGCGGTGCGCGAATGCGGGCTGACCCTCCCGCCCTACCTCGCCGAGGTGCTGTTCAAGACGGCCCGGGGCGGGCGGGTGCCCTGGATCCTGGAGGAGCTGGGCGTCGACGAGGACCAGTACCGCAAGGACCTGTCCGCCTTCCGGCAGCAGTGCGTCCAGGCCGGCCTCGGCCAGCTCACCCTGCTGGACGCCCTCTACATGGCCGCGTCGGCCGAACAGGCCCCGCCCCGCGAGCCCGTGGTGTTCTCCGACTGGGCGGCGGGCCTGAGCGAGGGCCAGGTCCGGGTGCTGGAGTGGTACGCGGACGGCTACTCGTACGAGGAGACGGCCGCCGCGCTGAATGTGAAGGTCTCGACGGTCAAGACACAGATCGACCGGGCGTTGACGGCCTGCGGGATCAGCTCGAAACCCGCCGACGTCCGGATGATGTTCGCGATGTACGTATGCTCCCGGCACACCAACCCCGACCTGCTGCTGCGCCGGCTCAACGCCCTGGGCGCGCATCCGCCCGGCAGGCTCACGGCGGAACGGTGACAAAGCGGGCGGCCTGTCGGTTTCTGTCCCGGTCGAGCAGGGCCCTGTCGTACCAGAGGACGACACGGGAGGGCGCGATTGCCCGCCCTCCCGGGGGACGAAGAGTGACAGGCGCGACGAGGAGCATCGAGGCAAGCCCCCGCAGGGTGTGCGGGGTCCGGGGGAGCCGGGGAAC
>NZ_MUNE01000471.1 GCF_002154605.1 Streptomyces milbemycinicus
ACCTGGGGGCTGGACTTCCCGGGGCCGCCCGGCGAGCGGTCCTTCGTCGCGATGGGCGGCGAGCTGCTGGCGGGAGCGCCGGTCGGCGACGGGCAACACGTCCCGGGGGCCTCGGGGCCGGGGACCTCAGGGCCGGGGACCTCAGGTCCAGGGCCGGTGCTGTCGCGCCCGCTGGACTATCTGGTGGTGGCCCACGAGGCGTATGACGCGGCCCCCGCCGGGCTGGCGGCCGGCTTCCTCGCCGACGCCTGCCCCGGCGAGCCGCGCGCCTTCTCCGTCGCCGATCAAGGGATCGGCGCCCCCTTCAGCGGTCTGAAGGTGCTCGACCGCATCCACCGGAGCGGGGGCCTGAGCGACGCCGCGCTGTTCGTGCTCGACCCGGCGGCCGGGGCGGTGCTGGCCCTCGGCGGTACGGGCGGCTGGGCCCTGGAGGCGGTGGCGGAGGAGCGGGCCGCGGAGGCGGCGGACTGCCTGCCGCTGCTCGGGCCGGCCGCGCGTACGTCGTACGTCCTGGGCAACGGCCTGCGCGACCTGGCGAGGCCCCTGGAGGCGGCGGGGGCCATGGTACGGACCGCCGGGCCGGCGCACGGCTGCGCCGGGGTGTGGCGGGCGCTGCGCGATGCGACGGCGGACGTGGCGGCGGACGGGGCGGGGGAAGGCGCCGAGCGGCTGGTGATCGCGGACCGCGACCGGGGGCCGGGCCGGCTGCACGTCGCGGTGTTCGTCCGGGCATGATCGCCTGATCGCTCAGGTACTGGACACCCCCTACCGCCCGGCGGCTCCCGTCGTACGCTGGCGCGATATCGAGATTGTGTGTGCAGGGCACGGGAAGCCTCATGTCACACCGACGCGGCGGAGCGCACCCGTCCGGCCCGGTACAGACCAATCCGATCAAGGAGTCGTCTTGGCTCCGTCATGGTCTGTCAAGGACTTGACGGGGGACAACCGAGGCGGCTCAGCTTAGAGTTCACATGTTGGAGACAAGCCGGGCCTCACTGCTGCGGCCCGGCCGGCGGAGCGGCGGTCGTGTCGCCCGCGGAGGCAGGAGTGGATGGGCGTGGAGACTCCGGGATCGCAGTCGTCGCTGCACCGGGCCAACCTCGAGCGGGTGGTACGCGCGGTGCGCATGGCGGGTTCGCTCACCCAGGCGGAGATCGCCCGGACCACCGGGCTGTCCGCGGCCACGGTCTCCAATATCGTCCGTGAGCTCAAGGACGGCGGCACGGTCGAGGTCACCCCGACCTCGGCGGGCGGCCGCCGGGCGCGCAGCGTCTCGCTCAGCGGTGACGCGGGCATCGTGGTCGGCGTGGACTTCGGGCATACGCATCTGCGTGTGGCGATCGGCAACCTGGCCCATCAGGTGCTGGCCGAGGAGTCCGAGCCGCTGGATGTGGATGCCTCGGCCTCGCAGGGCCTGGACCGGGCGGAACACCTGGTCAGCAGGTTGATCGCGGCGACCGGCATCAGCCAGGACAAGGTGGTGGGCGTCGGCCTCGGCGTGCCTGCCCCGATCGACGTCGAGACCGGCACGCTCGGCTCGACCGCGATCCTGCCCGGCTGGGCGGGCACCAATCCGCGTGACGACCTGGCCCAGCGGCTCGGCGTGCCGGTGCATGTGGACAACGACGCCAACCTCGGCGCGCTCGGCGAGCTGGTGTGGGGGGCCGGGCGCGGGGTGGCCGACCTCGCGTACATCAAGGTCGCCGACGGTGTCGGCGCGGGCCTGGTGATCAGCGGGCATATCTACCGCGGGCCGGGCGGTACGGCCGGCGAGATCGGCCACATCACGCTGGACGAGTCGGGCCCGGTGTGCCGCTGTGGCAACCGCGGCTGTCTGGAGACGTTCACCGCGGCCCGGTATGTGCTGCCGCTGCTGTACTCCAGCCATGGCGCGGACCTGACCGTGGAGCGCATGGTGCAGCTGGCCCGGGAGGGCGACCCCGGCTGCCGCCGGGTGATCGCGGATGTGGGGCGGCATGTCGGCAGCGGTGTGGCGAATCTGTGCAATCTGATCAACCCGAGCCGGGTGGTGCTCGGCGGCCATCTCGCCGAGGCGGGGGAGCTGGTGCTCGGCCCGATCCGGGAGTCGGTCGCGCGGTACGCCATCCCGAGCGCGGCCCGCCGGCTGTCGGTGATGCCCGGGGCGCTGGGCGGCCGGGCCGAGGTGCTGGGCGCGTTGGCGCTGGTGCTGAGCGAGATGGGCGACTCGACGCTGCTCGACGGCGCCCTGTCGGCGGGCACCCCTGCCCTCACCTGAGCGGGGCCGCCGGCCTGACCGGTTGACCACCTGACCGGCTTCACCGCGGCCGCCGGCCTGACCACTTGACCGGCTTCACCGCCGGAGCGAGCCGGGGCTCCGGGCACTGACTGTGCCCGGATCCCCGGCTTTTCTGCCTGGTCTGGACCGGATCACGCTGCGTTCACTCAGATAACGAATGGCACCGTTGCCATCTCGTTAAGGATTTACTTCTTGACGTCATGCGGGCGGCCGAGTTGACTTCCAGCCACCTCGGCCGCAATGACGCGGCCTCGTCAGGGAGGTCACCCCCAGCATGAACGCAACGATGCGTCGCGTCGTCGTCGCCACGGCCGCCGTCACGATGGCCGTCTCGCTCGCCGCCTGTGGCTCCGCCAAGGAATCCGGCAACAGCAAGGACAAGGACGACAACAAGAAGAAGACCGGCCCGCTCACCATCGGCCTGCTCCTGCCGGAAGACCAGACCGCCAGATACGAGGCGATGGACCACCCCCTGATCGAGAAGGAGATCAAGGCGGGCTGTGCGGACTGCAAGATCGTGTACGCCAACGCCAAGTCGGACACCTCGGTCCAGCAGCAGCAGGTCGACTCGATGATCACCAAGAAGGTGGACGTGATCATCCTCGACTCGGTGGACTCCAAGGCCATCTCCAGCTCGGTCAAGAAGGCCGACGAGGCCGGAATCCCGGTCGTCGCCTACGACCGGCTCGCCGAGGGCCCGGTCTCCGCGTACACCTCGTTCGACAACGAGACGGTGGGCAAGGTGCAGGGCGAGGCGCTGCTCAAGGCGCTCGGCAGCAAGGCCAAGTCCGGCAAGGTCGTCATGCTCAACGGCTGGGAGGCCGACCCGAACGCGGCGCTGTTCAAGAAGGGCGCGCTGTCGGTTCTGGAGGGCAAGGTCGACATCGCCAAGAAGTACGACATCGACCGCTGGCTGGCGGATGAGGCCAACAAGGCCATGACCGGTGCGATCAACTCGCTCGGCAAGGACAAGATCATCGGTGTCTACTCGGCCAACGACACCATGGCCGGCGGCGCGATCGCCGCGCTCAAGGCCGGCGGCGTCGACCCGCTTCCCCCGGTCACCGGGCAGGACGCGGAACTCGCGGGCGTCCAGCGGGTCCTGGCGGGCACGCAGTACATGAGCGTGTACAAGCCGTACGGCCAGGAGGCGGCGGCCGCCGCGAAGATGGCCCTCGCGCTCGGCCACGGTGAGAAGGTCCCCGCCGAGGCCACGGCCGACAGCCCGACCAAGAAGGGGATCCCGGCGACGCTGATCCCGCCGGTGTCGATGACCAAGGACAACATCAACGACACCGTGATCAAGGACGGCCTGTACAAGGCCTCCGACGTCTGCACGGCCAAGTACAAGGCCGCGTGCGACGAGCTCGGCATCAAGTAGTGCGCCACCGGCCGCCCGTGAACCACGGGCGGCCCGCCGCTGCTGTCGACACCACCACAGCCCCCACAAGAAGGTGAGAGGGGAGAGCGCTCTCTCTCCTCTCCGTAACACCGCAGGGGTTCGCCCCTGCTCAGATCGGAGATGGCCATCGTGCCGAATGAACCCGTGTTGGCGTTGCGCGGGATCTCCAAGCGGTTCGGCGCCGTCCAGGCGCTGACGGACATAGACCTGGAGGTCCGCGCCGGTGAAGTGGTCGCCCTGGTCGGCGACAACGGCGCCGGCAAGTCGACCCTCGTCAAGGCGATCGCCGGAGTCGGCCCCGCCGACGAGGGCGTCGTCGAGTGGGAGGGCAGGCCGGTCCAGGTCAGCCGCCCGCACGACGCCCAGGAGCTGGGCATCGCGACCGTGTACCAGGACCTCGCCCTGTGCGACAACATCGACGTGGTCGGCAATCTCTTCCTCGGCCGCGAGATCCTGCGCGCCGGGGTGCTCGACGAGGTCGAGATGGAGCGCCGCTCCCGCGAGCTGCTGCAGACCCTGTCCATCCGCATCCCCAGTGTGCGGATCCCGATCGCCTCGCTCTCCGGCGGCCAGCGGCAGACCGTCGCCATCGCCCGCTCGATGCTCGGCGAGCCCAAGCTGGTCATCCTCGACGAGCCGACCGCGGCCCTGGGCGTCGAGCAGACCGCGCAGGTCCTCGACCTGGTCGAGCGGCTGCGCGAGCGCGGCCTTGCGGTGATCCTCATCAGCCACAACATGGCCGACGTCAAGGCCGTGGCGGACCGGGTCGCGGTGCTGCGGCTCGGCCGTAACAACGGCACCTTCGATGTGAAGACCACCTCTCAAGAAGAGATCATCTCCGCCATCACCGGCGCCACGGACAACGCCGTGACCCGCCGCAAGGCGCGTAACGCGGAGGTCGCCAAGTGACCACCAAGATCGACGAGACCAATGGCGGCGACACCGAGGACGTGGCCCCGGTCGCCAAGGACGCGGTCGCCGCGGTCGACCCCCGGCTGCTGGTGCGCCAGGAGGGCTTCAAGGGCTACCTCCAGGAGTTCGGCCGCAAGCTGCGCAGCGGTGACCTGGGCGCGCTCCCGGTCATCGTCGGCATCGCCATCATCTGGGTGGTCTACCAGGTGAAGGACGACGCCTTCCTGTCGCCCAAGAACCTCTCCGACCTGTCGATCCTGATCGTCGGCACCGGCCTGATCTCGGTCGGCATCGTCTTCGTGCTGCTGCTCGGCGAGATCGACCTGTCCGTCGGCTCGCTCAGCGGTCTGGCCGCGAGCACCATGGCGGTGCTCAACATCAGGCACGGGGTGCCCGAAGTGCTCGCCGTGGTCATCGCACTGGCCCTCGGTGCCGCCCTCGGCGCGCTGCACGGCTTCTTCTTCGCCAAGATCGGCGTCCCGGCCTTCGTGGTCACCCTCGCCGGTCTGCTGGCCTGGAACGGGCTGATGCTGCAGGTGCTGGGCACCACCGGCACGCTCGACCTCGACGACGACGGCTTTGTGCAGACCCTGTCCAGTCACTACTTCTCACAGCTGATCGCCGCGTACGGGGCGGCCACGGTCGCCGTGGCCGGGTTCTTCCTGGCCCAGTTCCTGGGCGCGCGGCGCCGCAAGGCGGCCGGCGTACCCTCCCGGCCGCTGAGCGAGATCCTGGTGCGCACCGGGGTGCTGGCCGTCATCGCCTACGCCGCGGCCTGGCGGCTCAACGAGTACAAGGGCCTGCCGCTGGCGCTCGTCATCTTCGTGGTGGTGCTGCTCGCCCTCGACTTCGTGGTGCGCCGCACCTCGTACGGGCGCAAGGTGATCGCGCTGGGCGGCAACGTCGAGGCGTCCCGCCGCGCGGGCATCAATGTCGATTTGGTGCGGATCTCGGTGTACGCCCTGTCCGGGCTGATGGCGGCGTTCGGCGGAATCATGATCGCCTCCCGGATCGGCTCCGCGAGCCAGCAGGCCGGCACCGGCAACCTGCTCATGGAGGCGATCGCCGCCGCGGTCATCGGCGGCACCAGCCTCTTCGGCGGCCGCGGCTCGGTCTGGTCGGCGCTGCTGGGCATGCTGGTCATCGGCTCCATCGCGTCCGGTATGGCCCTGCTGGGTGTCGCCAACTCCGTGCAGTACATGATCACCGGTGCGGTGCTGCTGGCCGCGGTCGTGATCGACTCGGTCTCGCGGAGGACCCAGCGCTCGGCGGGACGCGGCTGAGCCCCCTCTTTTGGGCTCGGCTCTCCCCCAGCTACCGCTGGGAGGTGCCCCCGGGGGGCGCCTGAGCCCCGTACCCGCTGTGCCGTTTCTCACGTGCCCGGCACCGCCTCGCGCAGGCGGTGCCGGGCACGAGTGTTCTGCCGCCGAACGCGTGACGCGTATCGCATGGACCGGGCCTTCGCCTGCCGGACGGAACATTAGACTCAGGCGGACCGGCAAGGCTCGACAGGCACAAGTGCAAAGACGCACGACGGCAAACTCGACAGCAAGGAGGCACGGGTGCTGCTGACCCACATCAGGGGACCGCGTGATCTGGACCGGCTCACTCTGGAGCAGCTGGACCAGCTGGCCGCGGAGATCCGCACCTTCCTCGTCGACGCCGTCTCCAAGACCGGTGGCCATCTGGGCCCCAACCTCGGTGTGGTGGAGCTCACCATCGCCCTGCACCGGGTCTTCGACTCGCCCCGGGACAAGGTGCTTCTGGACACCGGTCACCAGAGCTACGTTCATAAACTCCTCACCGGCCGCCAGGACTTCTCCAAGCTCAAGAGCAAGGGCGGGCTGTCCGGCTACCCCTCGCGCGCCGAGTCCGAGCACGACGTCATCGAGAACAGCCACGCCTCCACCGTGCTGGGCTGGGCCGAGGGCCTGGCCAAGGCCAATGAGCTGCTGGGCAAGCAGGACCATGTGGTCGCGGTCATCGGTGACGGCGCGCTGACCGGCGGCATGGCCTGGGAAGCGCTCAACAACATCGCCGCGGCCAAGAACCGCCCGCTGGTCATCGTCGTCAACGACAACGAGCGTTCGTACGCGCCCACCATCGGCGGCCTCGCCAACCACCTGGCCACCCTGCGCACCACCGACGGCTACGAGCGCTTCCTGGCCCGCGGCAAGGACCTCCTGGAGCGCACCCCGGTCGTCGGCCGTCCGCTGTACGAGACGCTGCACGGGGCCAAGAAGGGGCTGAAGGACTTCATCGCGCCGCAGGGCATGTTCGAGGACCTGGGCCTGAAGTACGTGGGCCCGATCGACGGCCATGACATCGAGGCCCTGGAGTCCGCGCTGCAGCGCGCCAAGCGCTTCGGCGGCCCGGTCATCGTCCACTGCCTGACCGAGAAGGGCCGCGGCTACCAGCCCGCCCTCCAGGACGAGGCCGACCGCTTCCACGCCGTCGGCAAGATCCACCCGGACACCGGTCTGCCGATCTCCGCGTCCGGCGCCGACTGGACCTCGGTCTTCGCCGAGGAGATGGTCAAGCTCGGCCACGAGCGCGAGGACATCGTCGCGATCACGGCGGCCATGCTCCAGCCGGTCGGCCTGGACAAGTTCGCCAAGGCGTTCCCGGACCGCGTCTACGACGTCGGCATCGCCGAGCAGCACGCGGCCGTCTCGGCGGCGGGCCTGGCGACCGGCGGGCTGCACCCGGTCTTCGCCGTCTACGCCACCTTCCTCAACCGCGCCTTCGACCAGGTCCTGATGGATGTGGCGCTGCACAAGTGCGGGGTGACCTTCGTCCTCGACCGGGCCGGGATCACCGGTACGGACGGCGCCTCGCACAACGGCATGTGGGACATGTCCCTCCTCCAGGTCGTCCCCGGGCTGCGGATCGCCGCCCCGCGCGACGCCGACCAGGTCCGCGCCCAGCTGCGCGAGGCCGTGGAGGTGGACGGGGCCCCGACGGTGGTGCGCTACTCGAAGGGCGCGGTCGGCCCGGCGGTCCGGGCGGTGGGCCGGATCGGCGGTATGGATGTGCTGCGCGAGCCCGCCCCGGCGGACGCGGACCGGCCGGATGTGCTGCTGGTCTCGGTCGGCGCGCTGGCCCCGATGTGTCTGGAGGTCGCCGACCTCCTCGACAAACAGGGCATTTCCGCCACGGTGGTGGACCCGCGCTGGGTCAAGCCCGTGGACGAGGAACTGCCCGCGCTCGCCGAGCGCCACCGCGTCGTGGTCACCGTCGAGGACAACATCCGGGTCGGCGGCGTGGGCTCCGCCATCGCGCAGGCGCTGCGCGACTCCGGGGTGGACATGCCGCTGCGCGACTTCGGCATCCCGCCCCGCTTCCTCGACCACGCCTCCCGCAAGGAGGTCATGGCGGAGATCGGGCTGACCGCCCCGGACATCGCCCGCCAGGTCACCGGCCTGGTCTCCAGGATCGGCGGGCGCTACGAGGGTGAGGCGGCGGAGTCGGCCGCCGCGGCCGAGCCCGCCGGGACCGGGGCGGCGGCGCAGTCCACCGCGGCCGAGCCCGTACGGGACTGACGCCCCCGCACCACCACCTCCGGCTCGGGCCGGTCGGGGCCGCCGCGTGACACGCGCGGTGCTCCGACCGGCCCAGTGCTTTTCCCGCCGCCGCGCCCCATCGGGTGAATCGGGAATGCCGGAGAGTGTGCATACATCCCGCATGCCCCGTAGCCACAACGATGGCGCGCACGGGCAGGCGTGGAGGTGGCGCGGTGACGTTAAGAGAACCAGGCAGCGGAGGCGCCGGGAACAGGGCCGGAGGCAGGGGCCCCAGAGGACTCTTCCGGACGAAGTCCGTGGAGCAGTCCATCCAGGACACCGAGGAGCCCGAGCACGCCCTGACCAGGACGCTCTCCGCCCTCGACCTGACCGTCTTCGGCGTCGGCGTGATCATCGGCACCGGCATCTTCGTACTGACCGGAGCCGTGGCCAAACAGCAGGCGGGGCCCGCGACCGCGCTCGCCTTCGTGGCCGCCGGGATCGCCTGTGCGCTGGCCGCGCTGTGCTACGCCGAGTTCGCCTCCACGGTGCCGGTGGCCGGATCCGCGTACACCTTCTCGTACGCCTCGCTCGGCGAACTGCCCGCCTGGATCATCGGTTGGGACCTGGTCCTGGAATTCGCCCTGGCCACCGCCGTGGTGGCGGTCGGCTGGTCCGGCTATGTGCGCTCGCTGCTGGACAACGCGGGATGGCATCTGCCGGATGCGCTGTCGGGCCCCGATGTGGCACACGGCTTCGGCTTCGACATCCTCGCCTTTCTGCTGGTGCTGCTGCTGACCGGGATCCTGATTCTGGGCATGAAGCTGTCCGCGCGCGTCACGGCGGTGGTGGTCGCTATCAAGGTGACCGTGGTGCTGCTGGTCATCATCGCCGGATCCTTCTTCATCGACGCCGAGAACTACCACCCCTTCATCCCTCCGGCCAGGGGGACGGCCACCAGCGCCGGGCTCAAGGCCCCGCTGATCGAGGTGATGTTCGGGTATGCGCCGACCTCCTTCGGCGTCCAGGGCATCTTCACCGCCGCCGCCGTGGTCTTCTTCGCCTTCATCGGCTTCGACATCGTGGCCACCACGGCCGAGGAGACCAGAAACCCGCAGCGGGACATGCCGCGTGGCATCCTCGGCTCGCTCGTCATCTGCACCGTGCTCTACGTCGCGGTGTCCATCGTGGTCACCGGCATGCAGAAGTACACCGAGCTGTCGGTGGACGCCCCGCTCGCCGACGCCTTCAAGGAGACCGGACACCCCTTCTACGCGGGCCTCATCAGCTTCGGCGCCGCGATCGGACTCACCACCGTCTGTCTGATCCTGCTGCTCGGACAGACCCGCGTCTTCTTCGCCATGAGCCGCGACGGGCTGCTGCCCAGGGTCTTCTCGAAGGTGCACCCGAAGTACGCCACGCCGTACCGCTCGACGCTCGTGCTCGGCGCCGTCATCGCCGTCGTCGCCGGGTTCACCAGCATCTCCGAGCTGGCGGCGCTGGTGAACATCGGCACGCTCTTCGCCTTCGTCGTGGTCGCCCTGGGCGTCATCGTGCTGCGCCGCACCCGCCCCGATCTGCCCCGCGCCTTCCGCGCCCCCTGGGTGCCGGTACTGCCGATCGCCTCGGTCGCCGCCTCGCTCTGGCTGATGCTGAACCTGCCCGCCGAGACCTGGGTGCGGTTCGGGGTGTGGATGGCGATCGGCTTCGTCGTCTACTTCCTCTACGGGCGCCGCCACAGCCGGATGGGCCAGGGCGCCGGGGCGGGGCGGAGCTGAGGCCCCGCCCCGGCCCGCGTATTGCCACGCGGTGAGGCGCTGCCACGCGGTGAGGCGCTGCTATGCGGTGAGGCGCTGCTATGCGGTGAGGCGCTGCTCCAGGTCCGCCACGACCTTGTTCGCGGCCATCACCCCGAGGCCCAGGTACCAGGTCTCGTCCGGGACGTCGGTGGCGTGACCCGCCTTGACCGCCTTGAGGTTCTTCCACAGCGGGTTGCCCTGCGCCTTGGAGCGGTCCGTGGCCTTCGGGTCGCCGTAGACGCCGGTGAAGATGTAGTCGGCGTCGGCCTTGTCGATGTTCTCGGCGCTGATCTCGGTGGCGAGGTCTTCCACGTCCTGGTTCTTGGGGCGCGGAATGTGCGCGTCCTTCAGGATCGTGCCGATGAACGAGGCGTTGGCGTACAGGCGGATCACACCGTCGGGCATGAACCGGACCATGGAGACGGTCGGCTTCTTGGCACCCAGCTTGGTGTCCAGCGCCTTGACCTTCTTGTCGTAGTCGGCGAGTTCCGCCTTGGCCTCGGCCGTCTTGTCCAGCGCGGCGGCGTTGAGGAGGTAGTTCTGCTTCCAGGTGAAGCCGGGGCGGATGGAGAAGACGGTCGGGGCTATCTTCGACAGCTCGTCGTACTTGTCCGCGGCGCGCAGCTGGCTGCCGAGGATCAGATCGGGCTTGAGGCCGGCGATCGCCTCGAGGTTGAGGTTGTTGATGGTGCCGACGTTCTTCGGGCTGCCCGCCTCCTTCTTCAGGTACGACGGGAGCTCCGGGGAGCCCTCGGTCGGCGCCAGGCCGACCGGCTTGATGCCGAGCGACACCACGTTGTCGAGCTCGCCGACGTCCAGCACGACCACCCGCTTGGGCTGGGCCTTCAGCTCGGTCTTGCCCATGGCGTGGGTGATGGTGCGCGGCCACTGGCCGGCCTTGGCGTCCGTGCCCATCGCGGCGGTCTTCTTGGCCGCGCTCGCGAAGTCCTTGCCGTCCTTGGACACGGACTTCTTGTCGCCCTGCCCGCCGCTCCCTTCCTTCTCGCCGTCGGAGGAGCCGCCGCAGGCCGCGAGGGACAGCGCGGCGGCGACAGCGAGGGCGACGGCGGCGGTACCGCGGCGTCGAGGGGACATGGCAGGGCTCCTGTCACAGGCAGTTCTTAGGCGAGGCTTACCTTATGTTGCGTACGGGTGCGGCGGTAGCACCACCCCCGGCAACACCACCCCCGGCAACACCAC
>NZ_MUNE01000472.1:0-24195 GCF_002154605.1 Streptomyces milbemycinicus
GCCAGGCGAGGGTGCCGTCGGCGGTGACCAGTTCGGTGGGGGTGCCGACGAGGTCGGTGATGATGGCGTGGAAGCGGGTGTCGTACTCCGATTGGGGGGTGGTGTCCGTCAGGTGGAGGATTGAGGGTGTCTTCTCAACCACTTCACGTGACGAGTGGTGCTCGGTTTGGGATATGGGGCGGTGGGTTCCTGGGGAGTAGTCCCAGGTTGTTACGGCCCCATCCATTGTCGTTTGTTCGGCCAGGCGGGTGCCGTCCCAGGCGAAGTGGATCTGGTCGGCGGCTGTGCCGTCCTGGGCCAGGCGTTGTTTGGTGGTGCGGCGGCCGAGTGGGTCGTAGGTGTAGTGCCAGTGTTCACCGTCGGGGGTGGTGGCCTTGGTGAGGCGGTCTTCGGCGTTCCAGGTGTAGGTCCAGGTGCGGGTCTGGCCGTTGAGGAGTTTGCGGGTGCGGCGGGTCAGGCGGCCCTGGGCGTCGTGTTCGTAGGTGGTGCGGCCGGCGCGATGGATGATCGTGCCGGTGAACTCGCGGTCGCCGGAGGCTTCGTGGCCTGGGGCGGTGGCGTGGGTGAGGTTGCCTGCGCTGTCGTAGGCGTAGGTCTCGGTCCAGCCGTGGGCGTGGACCGCCCTGACGCGGCCGACCTGGTCGAGGTCGAAGCGGCGGGTGCCGGAGGTCAGCTCTCGGATTTCGGTGAGGTGGTCGTCCTGGCGGTAGGCGTACTCCCGGTGCTGGAGCAGCGTGGACGTGTTGCCGCGGGTGAGGGTCTGGGTCGTCAGGCGGTCCAGGGCGTCCCAGGCCTGGGTCAGGCTTACGTCGTCGCCGAGCGTGCGCGATGTCTCGCGGCCCGCCGCGTCATAGGCGAAGCGCAGGGAATTGTCCGCCGTGGTGAGGGACGTGACGCGGCCAGTGGCGTCGTAGGCCCACTCCGACCGCAGGCCCGTGGGCGTAGTGCGTGCGGTGCGGTTACCTGCCTGGTCGTAGGTGTAGGTCGTGGTCTTGTCGTTGACCGTTTCGGTGAGGACCCCGCCCCGCGCGTCATACGTGCGTCGCAGCTCCGTGTCCGGGTTCGCCGCCTGCGTCAGGCGGCCCGCCGCGTCGTAGGCGAATGTCGTCTCAGTGCCGTCCGCCGTGCGCGAGGTGATCGTGCGGCCCAGTGTGTCGCGGGTGTAGGCGAGGGTTTCGCCTGCGCCGTTCTCCCGGGATATCAGGCGGCCCGCCGCGTCGTGCTCGTAGGTGAGCGTGCGGCCGTTGAAGTCCGTTTCGGAGGCGAGGTGGCCTGCGCCGTTGTAGGCATACGTCCACGTCCGGCCCTGGGGGTTCGTGACCGCCGTCAGGCGTAGCTCGGTGTCGTACGTGAAGGCGTACGTGGCGCCGTCGGGGTCGGTGCGGGTCGCGGGGAGGTCGAAGTGGGTGTGGGTGTGGCGGGTGGTGTTGCCCGCCGGGTCGGTGTGTTCGACGAGGTTGCCCTCGGCGTCCCAGGTCCAGGTTTCGCGGGTGCCGTCGGGGCGGGCGCGCCAGGAGGGCTTGCCCTCGATGGTCCAGCCCTGGCGGGTGACATGGCCCAGGGGGTCGGTGACGCGGGTTATGCGGCCGTGGGTTCCCCGGCGGATGGTGGTCGTGTTGCCCAGCGGGTCGGTGACCTCGACCGGCAGGCCCGCCTTGTTGCACACGACATTCGTGGTGTGGCCGAGCGGGTCGGTGACGGAGGTCAGGTTGCCCGAGTCGTCGTACGTGTAGTGGGTGGCGGCGCCTGTGGGATCCGTCGTCCTGGTGCGGTTGCCTCGGGTGTCGTATGTGTGGAGCCAGGTCGCGTCGTCGGGTTCGTGGATCTCCAGCGGCTGGCCGTGCTCGTTGTAGGTGGCTGTGGCTGCCGTGCCATCCGGGCGTTCGACGCGTATGAGGTTGTGGGCGTCGTCGTAGGTGTAGCGCGTGGTGTGGCCCAGCGGGTCGGTCACCGACAGAGGAAGGCGATTGGTCTGCGGATCCCACTGGGTGCGGGTGGTGTTGCCCAGCGGATCGGTCTCGGTCACCACCTTGCCCGCCTCGTTGTAGACGTAGGTGGACCGGTTGCCCAGTGAGTCGGTGTAGACGGTGGTGCGGGCGGCCTCGTCGTAGTGGAAGCGGCCGGTCATCATGTTGTCCGAGCCGATGGTGCGCAGCACGCGGCCCCGGTGGTCGTAGACGTACCCGAAGCTGGTGCCGTTGCGGTCGGTCCAGGCTGTGATGCGGTGCTGGTCGTCGTAGGTGAACCGCATCGGCTCGTCCGCGGAGTTGAAGACCTCGGTCAGGTCGCCCGCGCCGTTGTAGCCGAAGGAGACTAGCGTGGTGCCCGCCTCGGCGTCACCGACGCCCAGCAGACGCAGCGCGGTGATGCGCAGCAGCTCGGGGTCGGTGTCGATGGCGATGTGGTAGCCGCCGGAATGAACTGCTTCGCGGGGGGTGCCGTCCGCGTCGTAGGTGAAGGTGATGGACCGGCCGTTGCGGTCCTCGATCCTTTGGAGGGGGAGCTCGTTGCCGTCGGCGGCCAGGGGCGTGAAGTGCAGGGTGCGGGCCTGCTCTGGGATCTCGATCCGCATCGTGCCGCCCGCCGTGCCGTCCCAGCGCAGCGGCCAGCGCGGACCCCGCACCGGGTAGATGTCCTGTTCGGGGTGAGGGACTCCATAGCGCAGCACCATGCCCTCGGCCGCGACGAACACGATCCCATCGGCGTCCAGCTCCAGCCGCTGGTCAAGGGTGGCGGACCAGGTGCGGCCGAACCAGCCGCCGCAGGTATGGCCGGAGACAAAGGTCCGCTCCAGCACCAGCGGCAGCGCCCCGGGCAGGGACACATCCGTGGCCGGCATGACCATCTCACCCGTCACCACGTCGACCGGGTCGCCGCACTGCTTCTTCTCAGCTCCGCACTGGTCGTGCGTGCCCTTGCGGTTCGCCCGGTCGTGCGCCTCGCCGTCCCGGCCCAGCGCCTTCTTACGGGCCGCCAGACGCTCGGCCGCGCCCGCGCCCGTGTCCAGCTTCTTGCGCAGCACGCTCGAACCGCCCGTGGCCACGGCGAGCAGCAGCTCCGGGGTGATCTCACCCGCCGCGCGCAGCGGGTCCTTGGACCACATCTCCCAGTTAAGGGCCGCCTTCGCGAACTCCTTCGGGTGCTGCGCCGCGTACGCCGCGCCGTCCACCATGCCGGCCAGCTGCATGCTGAAGCCGCCGAGGTCACCTTTGAGCAGCGAGGCGGGGAGCTCGGCCAGGCCGAGGATGCCATAGTGGGCCTTCCACAGCCCGTCTTTGACGCCCTCGCCGAACTTCTGCCAGTTGCTCGGCTTGTTCGGGGCCTTCTCCGTCGCCTTGTCGATCTTCTTCTTCGACGCGTCGACGACCAGCTGTAACTCGGCGACCAGCTTGTCCAGCCGGCCGATGCAGTCCTCCATCGCGGAGATACCCGGATCGGTCTCCGAAGGTTTCTCCGGCAGCTGCTCATCGCCGCGCGTCACCGCGTCGTCGTAGGCATTGACCTTCTTGTGGTGCGCCTTGGACGCAGCCCGCGCCGCGTCCGCGTCCTCGATGATCGGCTCACAGCGCTTCTGCACCGACCGCAGCTTGGTCGCGTACGACGCCAGCGCACTCGCCGCGTGCGTGAACTGGTCGTGGCCCGAGGTCAGTTCCTTCGGCAGCCGGTCGACGGCCTTCCTGAACTCGCCCGCGCCCCTGCCCTGCCAATCCTCCAGATCCGCCGGCCTCAGCTTGTCCTTGCCATCCTGGAAAGCGCCCGCATACGCGCGTAGCTCCAGCACCAGGTCGTCAACGTCGGCGGGATTGCCTGGGATCAGGTCCTTGGGCTTCGCGCCCACCGGTATCCGTATCTGCGGGGGCCGCACCGCGTCCGTGTCTGCCATCAGGACTCGTCCTCGTACTCACCCAGTGCCTGACGCGCGAGCTTCGCCAACGCCGTGTCCCCCGGACGCTTCTCCATCTCCGGCGCGCCCACGTGCTCCCAGGACCACTTGCCCGCCGCGCCCGACGGGAGCTTGGCCATGTTCGCGTCCGAGGGCCAGAAGTCCTTCACCCGCATCAGATCCGCCAGCATGTACCCGGCGACCGCCTCGTACAGCCGTTCCACCACCACATCCGCGTGGTCCGCGAGCTCGCCCATGCCAAAACCCCACGCCTTGACGAACGCCTTGCCCGACTCCAGGAGATCGGGCGCGCCACAGTGCTGGAGATAGGCGGTCAGCTTCTCCTGGCTGTTCTTGACCGCCCGGGCCCCGACCACCGACTCCTCTAACGGGCTGATCAGAGCCTTCACCGCAGCGATCTCGACCTTGTAGCCGTCAGCACCCTCGTTCCCGCCGTACTTGCCGTCCGGGCCACCCTCGCTGGGGGCCCGGTTCACATTCGGCGCGTCAGGATCCGCCATCGTCAGCCCCCTCGTCCTGGTCCCCGTCCCCGTCCTCTGCCTCGCGTAGCGTCCGCGCGTCCAGCAGGAAGGGGCGCTTACCCAGCGGGTCCACCAACGCCCGTACGCCCTCGGGCAACAGGCCCACCAGGTCCTCGACCGTCGTGGAAGCCCATCCGCACGCCCCCGCGAAGCGCGCAAGGCCCTCGATTGAGGTGAAGACGGGTACGACCGGGCCGGCTTCCGCTGTCTCCGAGACCAGGAAGCCCGGGTTCTCGGGGCGCTGGAAATACAGCCGTGCCCCGCGCAGCGCCGCCCACTTCTCCCGCTCCGACATCCGCGCGGCGGTTTCCTGACGGACCAGGTCAGCCAGGCTTGATTTACCGCCCTGACCAGGCGGTCTGGTGTTCCCTCCCCCAAACATGAGGGCTATCTTCACACAGATGACCGACACCATGGGTGACTGACACGCACCTCTTCGCAACCACATGCGAGAGCATGCGGTGACCCACGGCCCCACCCCTACTGCAGGTCACGGAGCCTGAGCGCCGCTGGGCAGCATTCGGCTCCGGCGGGTGCGGGCATCGTCTCGCGCCTTCGGCGCATGGCGGCCAGCAGCGGGAAGGGGAGGGGCGGTACGCCGCCGTCGCCGTCCGGCGGCCCAGCGGGTTGCGGCGGCGGGAAGTGGCCTCGGTTCCCTTCTCAGTGGCGTCGCGCCGAGCGGGGGAACGAAGCCCGGTTGCGGGCCTCCCTCCCCACCCCCTCTCAGAAAAACGTTTGATGTAGAGCAAGCATTTTTTAAGAGGGGGCGGGGGGAGGCCCGAACCGGACCGGCGTCCACCGCTCCGGGCGGCCATGTGCCGTTCCACCGCTCGCCAGCCGGCGACGTCGCCCTCCTGGGCAGGACGGCGACGATGCCTCCGGCCCCCCCTTCCCGCTGCTGGCCGCCTTGCGCCGAAGGCGCGAGACGATGCCCGCGCTCGGCGGACGGAGCATGTCGTCCAGCTGTGCTCGTCCGCGAGGGCGACCCTGTCGAAAGTGCCGTCCCTTACGGGACCGTCAGACCCGAGAACTAGGGAAAACCAGCCGTCTGGACTGACGCCCGCTGTGGCGCACGCCACTACGGTCGAATACGTGACTGTGATCGCCACCGAAAGCCTGAGCAAGCGGTTCCCCCGGGTCACCGCGCTCGACCGGCTCTCCGTCGACATCACGCCGGGCGTCACCGGCCTGGTAGGTGCCAACGGGGCCGGTAAGTCCACCCTGATCAAGATCCTGCTGGGGCTGTCCCCCGCCAGCGAGGGGCGCGCCACCGTTCTGGGCCTCGACGTGGCCAAGGACGGCAGCGCCATCCGCGAGCGGGTGGGCTATATGCCCGAGCACGACTGCCTGCCGCCCGATGTCTCGGCGACCGAGTTCGTCGTCCATATGGCGCGCATGTCCGGGCTGCCGCCCGCCGCCGCCCGCGAGCGGACCGCCGACACCCTGCGCCATGTGGGGCTCTACGAGGAGCGGTACCGCCCCATGGGCGGCTACTCCACCGGTATGAAGCAGCGCGTCAAGCTTGCTCAGGCGCTGGTCCACGACCCGCGGCTGGTGCTGCTTGACGAGCCCACCAACGGCCTCGACCCGGCGGGCCGCGACGAGATGCTCGGCCTGATCCGCCGGGTCCACACCGACTTCGGCATCTCGGTGCTGGTCACCTCGCATCTGCTCGGCGAGCTGGAGCGCACCTGCGACCACGTCGTGGTCATCGACGGCGGCAAGCTGCTGCGCTCCAGCTCCACCCGTGACTTCACCCAGGCCACGGCCTCGCTCGCGGTCGAGGTGACCGACACCGCCGCCCACCCGGACGGCACGGCCGCGCTCCGCGCCCATCTCGCCGAGGCCGGGCTCACGGTCCAGCCCGCAGGCCGCTCCGGCGACGGGGCGCCCGCCTCCGACCATGTGCTGCTGGTGGACGTCGCGGGTGACGAGACGTACGACGTGGTCCGGGACGCCATCGCCGGGCTCGGCCTCGGCCTGATCCGTATGGAGCAGCGCCGCCACCGCATCGCCGAGATCTTCCGCGACGACGACGCGCACGAGGACGGGCACGACACGCACGAGGACGCGCACGACCACGCGCCCGACGACGCCCCCGACGACGCCCCCGACGGAAACAGGAACGCCACGCGGCGGAGCCGCACATCGAACGGAAGCGGAGGTGCCGCCGATGCCGCCTGAGTCCGCGACCCAGCAGCGCGCCGATGTCATCCACAACATTGGCTACCGCCACTACGACGGCCCGCGCCTGGGCCGCGCCTACGCCCGCCGTTCGCTGTTCTCCCAGAGCCTGCGCGGTGCCTACGGCCTCGGCCGCTCCGCCAAGTCCAAGGTCGCGCCGATGCTGCTGGCCGCTGTGATGTGCGTGCCCGCGCTCATCATCGTCGCGGTGGCCGTGACGACCAAGGCGAACGAGCTCCCCGTCGAGTACACGAGATACGCGATCATCATGCAGGCCGTCATCGGCCTGTACACCGCGGCTCAGGCCCCCCAGTCCGTCTCCCGGGACCTGCGCTTCAAGACGATCCCGCTCTACTTCTCCCGCCCCATCGAAGCGGCGGACTATGTGACGGCCAAGTTCGCCGCCATGGCCTCCGCGCTCTTCGCCCTCACCGGCGCTCCGCTGGTGATCCTGTACGTCGGTGCCCTGCTCGCCAAGCTGGACTTCGCCGATCAGACGAAGGCCTTCGCACAAGGACTGGTCTCCGTGCTTCTGCTCTCGCTTCTCTTCGCAGGCATCAGCCTGGTCATCGCCGCGCTCACCCCGCGCCGGGGCTTCGGCGTGGCGGCCGTCATCGCCGTACTGACCATCTCCTACGGCGCGGTGTCCACCCTGCAGGCCATCGCGTGGGACCAGAACAACACCGACGCGGTCAGCTGGATCGGCCTGTTCTCGCCGATCACCATCATCGACGGGGTCCAGACGGCCTTCCTCGGCGCCGAATCCGCCTACCCCGGCGGATTCGGGCCCGGTACCGGGGCGGGACTCGTCTTCCTCCTCGTCCTCCTCGGCCTGATCGCCGGCTCCTACGGCCTGCTCCTGCGCCGCTACCGAAAGGTCGGGCTGTGACCACGATCGCCATCGACAACGTCTCCCGCTGGTTCGGGAACGTCGTCGCCGTCAACGACGTGACCATGAACATCGGCCCCGGTGTCACCGGCCTCCTCGGCCCCAACGGCGCGGGCAAGTCCACCCTCATCGGCATGATGGGCGGCTTTCTGGCGCCGTCCACCGGCTCCGTCACGCTGGACGGGGCCACCATCTGGCGCAATGAAGCGGCCTACCGTCAGATCGGCATCGTCCCCGAGCGCGAGGGGATGTACGACTTCCTCACCGGCCGCGAGTTCGTCATCGCCAACGCCGAACTGCACGGTCTGCCCGACCCCCGCGCCGCCGCCCGCAAGGCGCTGGAGACGGTGGAGATGGACTTCGCGGGCTCCCGCCGCATCGCCACGTACAGCAAGGGCATGCGGCAGCGGGTGAAGATGGCCTCCGCGCTGGTCCACGAGCCGTCGGTGCTGCTGCTCGACGAGCCGTTCAACGGCATGGATCCGCGCCAGCGGATGCAACTCATGGAGCTGCTGCGGCGGATGGGGGAAGAGGGCCGTACCGTGCTGTTCTCCTCGCACATCCTGGAGGAGGTCGAGCAGCTCGCCGCGCATATCGAGGTGATCGTCGCCGGGCGGCATGCGGCCTCCGGGGACTTCCGCAAGATCCGCCGCCTGATGACCGACCGTCCGCACCGCTATCTGGTGCGCTCCAGCGACGACCGCGCGCTCGCCGCCGCCCTCATCGCCGACCACTCCACCGCGGGCATCGAGGTGGACGCGAGCGGCGGCCCCGAAGCCGGGCTGCACATCCAGGCGGTCGACTTCACCCGCTTCACCGAACTGCTGCCCCGCGTCGCCCGCGATCTGGGCGTCCGGCTCCTCACGGTCTCGCCTTCCGACGAGTCCCTGGAGAGCGTCTTCTCCTACCTCGTCGCGGCCTGAGCGGCCGGAAAGGAGCCTTGAAAGCGATGTCCTCCCTCTACCATCCCACCGTCGCCCGGCTCACCTACCGGGCCCTGCTCGGCCGCCGTCGCGCGCTGATCCTGTTCAGCCTGCCGGGGCTGTTGCTGGTCATCGCGGTGGCCGTACGGGCGCTGTCCGGCGCCGATGATCAGACCGCCGACGCCGTGCTCGGCGGCTTCGCGCTCGCCACGATGGTCCCGCTGATCGGGGTGATCGCCGGTACGGGCGCGATCGGCCCGGAGATCGACGACGGCTCGGTGGTCTATCTGCTGGCCAAGCCCGTCAAGCGGCCGACGATCATCTTCACCAAGTTCATCGTCGCGACCGGTGTCACGGTCGTCTTCTCGGCGCTGCCCACCCTGCTGGCGGGCTACATCCTCAACGGGAACGGTCAGCAGCTGGCGGTCGCCTACGCCGTGGCCGCCACCGTCGCCTCGATCACCTACGGCGCGATGTTCCTGCTGCTGGGCACCATCACCCGGCACGCGGTGATCGTGGGGCTCGTCTACGCCCTGGTGTGGGAGTCCCTGTTCGGCAGCCTGGTGGGCGGGGCCCGCGACCTCAGCGTCCAGCAGTGGTCGCTTGCCCTTGCTCAGAAGGTCGCCGACAACGGGGCGGTCACCTCCGAGGTCGGTCTGCCCGCAGCGGTGTTGCTGCTGCTGGCGGTGACCGTGGCCGCGACCTGGTACGCGGGCCGGAAGCTGCGGACCTTGACCCTCGCGGGCGAGGAGTGATTCCTGATGAGCGATTCCTGATGGGTGATTCCTCAGGCGTGATTCCTCAGGAGTGATGCCTAAGGACGCCACCGGGCCGGGACGGAGCTGAACCGGAAACCGGTCTCGGCGGTGGCCGCCGCACTGGGCGCGGCCACCGCCGTTGTCTTGTGCCCGGGGGCCGAGTTGGCCTGGTCCAGGGCCGAGGCCACGGTGGCGGACGAGCCGAGTATCACGGTCGCCGCCACACAGGCCACGGTCCACGGTGCCCGCAGCATCCGCACCCACCCCGACGTACGCTTCACAGCCGCCGTGCCGCTCATGCCGTCCTCCGATCCTCGTCGGTGCCGATGAGGCGATCCTGACGGGCGGAGTTGTCGATCGGCCCTGCGTCACCTACGGGGAAGCTGTGTACCGGGCGCTCAGGCATCGGCAACCGGCCTCAGGTGCGGGCCGGTTCGGCCGGGGGCGCGGTCTTCGCGGGGGCGTCGGACCTGGTCGCCGCGCCCGGGCCGCCGCGGACGACGGCCAGCACCAGCAGGCCGGCCGCCAGCGCGGCGATCCCGGATATCACGCAGATACGGTCGAGCCCCGCCACGAAGGACTCGTTCACCAGCGCCTTGGCCGCCGCCGTACGGCCCGCCGGGGCGGCGGCGATCACCGCGTCGGCGTGGCCGCCGCTGATCGCCTCGGCCGCCTGCCCGGCGGCGCGCCCCGGGATGGTCCCGCTGTCCTCGACGACGTCCCGTACCCGCGCCGCGAACACCGTGCCCAGGACCGCGATCCCGAGCGCGTACCCCAGCTGCCGGAAGGTGTTCACCGCGCCGCTGGCCATCCCGGCGCGCTCCGGCGGCGCCGCGCCGAGCGCCGCCGAGACCAGGACGGGCATGATCAGACCGATGCCGAGGCCGCCCAGCATCAGCCCGGGGACAAGGGCCGTCCAGTCCGAGCCGGGGGTCAGCCGCGCGGCGGTGACCAGCGCGCTCGCGCCCACCAGCAGCAGCCCGCCGCCGAGCGCGCGCCCCGGAGCGACCCGCTCCAGCACTCGTCCGCCCGCCGCGCCGACGACCAGCGCCACCCCGGCCATCGGGGTCACCGCGAGCCCGGCCTGCACCGGGCTGAGCCCGAGCACCGACTGCAGCCACATCCCCACGTAGGTGAGGTACGGGAAGGCCGACGCCTGCACCAGCAGGGCCGCCGCCATCAGCACCACGAAGGTCGGGCGGCGCATCAGCGCCAGATCCAGCAGCGGCTGCCGCTTCCGGCGCTCCACCAGGACGAAGACGGCCAGCGCGAGGGCGGAGACCACCAGCGACGCGACCGTGCCACCGTCGGACCAGCCCTCCTCGCCGCCCCGTATCAGCCCGTACGTCAGCGCGCCGGCGCACAGCGTGAAGAGGGCGGCGCCCGGCCAGTCGATCCGCGCGCCGACCGCGCCGCGCGACTCGCCGACCGTACGGATCGTGATCCAGACCGCGATCGCGGTCAGCGGCAGGTTGACCAGGAAGATCGCCCGCCAGTCGGCGTACTCGGTGAGCAGCCCGCCCAGGATCGGGCCGACCGCCGCGGCGGCCCCGCTGGTTCCGCCCCATACGCCGAAGGCGATGCCGCGGTCGCGGCCGCTGTAGGTGGCCATCAGCAGCGGGGTGTTGGTGGCGAACATCGCCGCCGCCCCGACGCCCTGCACCGCACGGGCGGCGATCAGCACCCCGCTGTCCGGGGCGAGCCCGCAGGCCAGCGAGGAGAGCGCGAAGACGGCGAGTCCCCACAGATACAGCCGCCGCCGGCCGTAGACGTCGGCCGCCGATCCGGCGGCCATGAGCAGGGCGGCGAGCGCCAGCGCGTAGATGTCCATCACCCACTGCAGGGAGGTGAAGGAGGCGTCCAGGCCCTGCGCCACTTCCGGCAGCGCCGTGTTCACGATCGTGACGTCGATCAACAGCATGAAATTGCCGAGGGTGATGGCCGCGAGCGGCCACCATTTGCTCCGCATGTCGAACTCCGAGTCCACAGAGAGTGGGGCCCGGCCCGACGCCGTACCCCCCGTGATCCCCAAGTTCCGTCAGCCGACCCCGCGCCTTCCAGCCAACACCGCATCTGTGGCGCTATCCGACAACAGCTAGCCTTCTGCGGTGAATTCCGACGCGTTCGACGAGCTGGACCGGCAACTGGTCCAGGCACTCCAACTCGACGGCCGGGCCCCGTTCAGCCGGATCGCCGATGTGCTCGGCGTCTCCGACCAGACCGTGGCGCGCCGCTACACCCGGCTGCGGACGGCCGGGACCATCCGGGTGCTGGGGCTCACCGACCCCGCCGCGCTCGGCGAAGTCGTCTGGCTGCTGCGGGTGCAGTGCACCCCGGACGCGGCCGTGTCGGTGGCCGAGGCGATGGCCCGCCGCTCCGACACCTCATGGGTGAGCCTGATGTCCGGCGGCACAGAGATCTCCGGCATCACCCGCGCGGCGTCCGGCGAGGACAGCGACGCGCTGCTGCTGCGCAAGCTGCCGAGTACCCCGCGGGTGGTGGGCGTGGCCGCGCACTGTGTGCTCCACGAGTACTTCGGCGGGCCGCAGGGGCTGGTCAGCAAGTCGGGCATGCTGACGCCCCGGCAGATCGAGCGGCTGATCGTCCCCGTGCGTCCACCGGACGGCCGCGCCCGGCTGGACGACGGCGACCGTCAGCTTCTGGCGGTGCTGGCGCGCGACGGGCGAGCGGGTCTGGGCGAGTTGGCGGCCGCCACGGGCTGGTCGCAGTCGACGGTGCGGCGCCGACTGGCGGAGCTGCGGTCCGACGGCACCCTCTACTTCGACGTCGACTACCACCACCGGATGTTCGGCCATGGCTCCACGGCCGTGCTGTGGCTGTCGGTGCTGCCGGCCCATCTCGCCGCCGCCGGGCAGGCGGTGGCGGAGCACCCGGAGGCGGCCTTCGTCTGCGCGACCACCGGGCCGCACAATCTGCTGGCGGTCGTGGTGTGCCGGGACGTCCGGCATCTGTACGAGTACCTGACCACGCGGGTCGCCGCGCTGCCGGGGGTGCGGGGCATGGAGACCTCCCCGACGATCCGCCGGGTCAAGGGCGCGGGGCCGCTGCTGCTGCCGCCACGGGGCGCGGCGCGGCGCGTTCCCTGACGTCGACCGGTCCTGGTTGACGCTTGTGGGCTCGTGTCGACTCTTGTCGAGCCTTCGCTGAAACCCCTCGTCAGAGGGGAATTTGGAGGAAGATCCCAACTCCCGGTGGTCGAACTCTGTTCAAGCAGACGACTCAATAAATCTTGACGATTGTCAGGGACCTGCCGAACTCTTGGCGTGCACCAGCGCAACTCCTCGTACCCGTTCCAACTCCCTTCCCTATGGCCCTGATGAGGGGCCGTCAGAGACATCGGAGGAACCGATGCGTCGTCTTGCCACGAGCCTCGCCGCCACCGCGGTCGCCGCGGCTGCCACCGTGGCCCTCTCCGGGCCCGCCCACGCCGCCCCCGCGGACAAGCCGCAGGTGCTCTCCAGCTGGACCCAGACGAGCGCCAGCAGCTACAACGCCTGGCTCGCGGCGCGCAACAACCAGAGCGCCTGGGCCGCCTACCAGTTCGACTGGTCGACCGACTACTGCAGCAAGTCCCCCGACAACCCCTTCGGGTTCCCGTTCAAGACCGCCTGCGCCCGGCATGACTTCGGCTACCGCAACTACAAGGCCATGGGCACCTTCAGCGCGAACAAGGCCCGTATCGACAGCGCCTTCTACGAGGACCTCAAGCGGGTGTGCAACGGCTACAGCGGGGCGTCGAAGACCGCCTGTAACAGCACCGCCTGGACGTACTACCAGGCGGTCAAGGCGCTGGGCTGAACAGCCGCTCCAGGACGAGGGCGATACCGTCCTCCTCGTTGGACGCGGTGACCTCGTCGGCGACGGCCTTGAGCTCGTCGTGGGCGCCCGCCATCGCCACGCCGTGGGCCGCCCAGCGGAGCATCGCTATGTCGTTGGGCATATCGCCGAAGGCGATGGTGTCCTCGGCGGTGAGGCCGAGGCGGCGGGCGGCCAGCGAAAGGCCCGTCGCCTTGGTCAGCCCCAGCGGCAACAGCTCCACCAGGCCCTCGCCCGCCACGGTCACCCCCACCAGGCCGCCCGCGGCCGTGCGGGCGGCCTCGGCCAACTCGTCGTCGCCCAGCCGCGCGTGCTGGATGTAGACCTTGCTGACGGGGGCGGACCACAGGTCGGCCCGGTCCTCCAGCGACCGGGCCGCCCGCTCCGCCGGATGCACCCGATAGCCGGGCCCGAAGAGCACCTTGCCGTCGAGCCCGTCGCGGGCCACGGCCAGGAAGAGCGGGCCGATCTCCGACTCGATCTTCTCCAGCGCCAGCGCGCCGAGCTGCCGGTCCAGGGTCACGGAGGTCAGCAGCCGGTGCTCGCCCGCGTGGTAGACCTGCGCGCCCTGCCCGCACACCGCGAGCCCCTGGTAGTCGAGGTCGTCGAGGATGCCCCGGGCCACCGGCACCGTCCGTCCGGTCACCACGATATGCGCCGCGCCCGCCGCGGTGGCCGCGGCGAGCGCCGCCCGGGTGCGCCGGGAGACCGTGTGGTCGCCGCGCAGCAGGGTGCCGTCGAGGTCGGTGGCGATGAGCCGGTAGGGCAGGGGCACCGAGGGGCTGTCGCTCATCGGGCGACCGGCTCCAGGACCTCACGCCCGCCCAGATACGGACGCAAGCCCTCGGGCACCCGCACCGAGCCGTCGGCCTGCTGGTGGTTCTCCAGAAGGGCGACGATGGTCCGCGTGACCGCGCACAGCGTGCCGTTCAGCGTCGCCAGGGGGCGGACCCGCTTGTCCTCGCGCATCCGGATCGACAGCCGGCGCGACTGGAACTCGGTCGTGTTGGACGTCGAGGTCAGCTCGCGGTACTTGCCCTGGGTCGGGATCCACGCCTCGCAGTCGAACTTCCGCGTCGCCGAGGCGCCCAGGTCGCCCGAGGCCAGGTCGATCACCCGGAACGGCAGCTCGAGCGAGGTCAGCCACTGCTTCTCCCACTCCAGCAGCCGCTGGTGCTCGGCCTCCGCCTCCTCCGGCGTCGTGTAGACGAACATCTCGACCTTGTCGAACTGGTGCACCCGGAAGATGCCGCGGGTGTCCTTGCCGTACGAGCCCGCCTCGCGGCGGAAGCAGGAGGAGAACCCGGCGTAGCGGCGCGGCAGCTGGGACACGTCCAGGATCTCGTCCATGTGGTACGCGGCCAGCGGCACCTCGGAGGTGCCGACCAGGAAGAGGTCGTCCTTGTCGAGGTGGTAGACGTCGTCCGCGGCCTGGCCGAGGAAGCCGGTGCCCTCCATGGCCTTGGGCTTGACCAGGGCGGGTGTGAGGACGGGGATGAAGCCCGCCGCGGTGGCCTGCGCGATCGCGGCGTTGACCAGCGCGAACTCAAGCAGCGCACCGACGCCCGTCAGATAGTAGAAGCGCGAGCCGGACACCTTGGCGCCGCGCTCGGTGTCGATGGCACCGAGCAGCTCGCCGAGCTCCAGGTGGTCCTTGGGGGTGAAGCCCTCGGCCGCGAAGTCGCGCGGGGTGCCGACCGTCTCCAGGACGGCGAAGTCGTCCTCGCCGCCGACGGGCACGTCCGGGTGGACCAGATTGCCGAGCTGGAGCAGCAGCCGCTGGGTCTCCTCCGCGGCTTGGTCCTGCTCGGCGTCGGCGGTCTTCACCGAGGCGGACAGCTCGCCCGCCTTCTTCAGCAGCTCCGCCTTCTCGTCGCCGGAGGCCTTGGGGATGAGCTTGCCGAGCGACTTCTGCTCGGCGCGCAGCTCGTCGAAGCGGACGCTGGACGACCTGCGCCGCTCGTCGGCGGAGAGCAGGGCGTCGACGACGGCGACGTCCTCTCCACGGGCGCGCTGAGAGGCGCGCACACGGTCGGGGTCCTCACGGAGCAGACGAAGGTCAATCACCCCACCAGGTTACCGGTGTGCACATCCGGCGCTCGACTCGATATTCCCTTTCATCATGCTTCGCCCCGTTTGGAGCGGTATGGATTCGTGGAAATTCGTCTGTCTGTGCATCCGCATGCCTCGCTGATGAAAGCGCGCGCGTTCCCCTGAAAGGGACAAGGGAATAAAGGGGCAAAGGGGTGGGTGTCGGCGTCCGGCTTCCCTTATGCGAAGGCGGAGTTGACCTCGCGTTGTCCACAGGTGGGGGTGGCTCCGGTCCGAGTTATCCACAGGCTGTGTGTGAGTTCTGTGGATGTCGGGCTGATCATCTGGTACGCGAAGTGCTCGGCGATGGATTCCCCACTCAAACCTCGTTCACACACTCATTCGGGTGGGATTTGCTCACACCGGAGCGTCGGTCAAGAGAAAAGCGAGGACGTGAGTGATAGATGTGATGGTAGGTGGGTTGAGGCGAGCTGGGTGATACGTCGATTACGTCGGGTTGATGTGTCGACTTGTCCCCAGCCCGCGCCTCAAGCCTGTGGATAACCCGGCTGGACAACTCGGCCAGGGCCTGGTCCTGCCGTCAGGCCCGGCCGTTCTGCCGTCAGGCCCGGCCGTCCTGGCAGCGGGCCAGCCACTCCTCCGCCACCGCGAAGTCCTCGTCCGAGGTGCCGCTCCGCAGCGGGGACATGCCCGTCGGCTCGAACCCCGCCCTCGGGTAGGAGCCCAGGAACCGTACGTTCGGGCAGATCCGCTTGAGCCCCATCAGGGCGGAGGCGACCCGCCGGTCCGTGATGTGCCCCTCGAGGTCCACCGAGAAGAAGTAACGGCCGATGCCCTGACCCGTCGGGCGCGACTCGATGCGCACCAGGTTGACCCCGCGCGCCGCGAACTCCTGCAGCAGCTCCAGCAGCGCACCCGGGTGGTCGTCGCCGAGCCAGATCGCCACGGACGTCTTGTCCGCGCCGGTGCGGACCGCGGGCCGCGCCGGGCGGCCGACCAGTACGAAGCGGGTCGTCGCGTTCTCCGCGTCGTGGATGGCGCTCACCAGGGGCTCGAGCCCGTACGTCGCCGCCGCGAACTCACCGGCGAACGCCGCGTCGTAGCGGCCCTCCTGCACCAGCCGCGCCCCGTCCCCGTTCGAGGCGGCCGACTCCCACAGGGCGTCCGGCAGATTCGCCGCCAGCCACTTCCTGACCTGCGGCTGGGACACCGGATGGCCCGTCACCGTCTTCACATCGGCGAGCTGGGTGCCCGGCCGCACCAGCAGCGCGAAGGCGATCGGCAGCAGCACCTCGCGGTAGATCATCAGCGGTTCGCCGGTGGCCAGCTCGTCGAGCGTGATGGTCACGCCGCCCTCCACCGAGTTCTCGATGGGGACCAGCGCGGCCGCCGCCGCCCCCGACCGCACGGCGTCCAGCGTCGTCGGCACCGAGACCATGGGGATCAGCTCGCGCGTGGCGGCCTCGGGCAGCGACCGCAGCGCGGCCTCCGTGAAGGTGCCTTCGGGACCGAGGTAGGTATAAACACTGGCCGACATCACGCTGACTCCCTGGAAAGGACGAGAACCGTCACGATACCCAGCGTCCGGCCCTGACGTTCCGGTTCACCCTTCCAAGAGTGCCTGACCGACGTACTCTCCGGGGGCGCAGCCGCCCGGCACCGCGAAGAGCGCGCTCGCCTCATGGCGCAGGAACCGCGACAGCCCGTCCCCCCGGTCCAGCTTCCGCTGCACCGGGACGAAGCCCTTCATCGGATCCGCCTGCCAGGCGACGAACAGCAGTCCGGCGTCCGGCGCGCCGTCCTCGCGGAAGCCGTCGTGGTACGAGAAGGGGCGGCGCAGCATCGCCGCGCCCTGGTTCGAGGCCGGCGCGGCGACGCGTACATGTGCGTCGCCCGCGATGGCCAGCGAGCCGTCCGGGTTCACCTTGGCCAGGTCGACCGGTGTGGTCTCCGTACCGCCGGACAGCGGGGCGCCGTCCGACTTGCGGCGGCCTATCACCCGCTCCTGCCGCTCCAGGGAGAGATGGTCCCAGGAGTCCAGGAGCATCCGGATCCGCCGCACCACCGCGTACGAGCCGCCCGCCATCCAGTCCGGCTTCCCCTTCGCCGGGACGAAGATCCGCTGGTCGAAGTCGTCGTCCGTGGGCTTGGGATTGTTGGTGCCGTCGACCTGCCCCATCAGGTTGCGCGCCGTCATGGGGTGGGAGGTCGCGCCGGGCGTCCGGTTGAAACCGTTCATCTGCCAGCGCACCCGGGCCACCTCCCGGGCCTCGCGCTGCAGCGCGCGCAGCGCGTGGAAGGCGACCAGCCCGTCGTCGGCGCCGATCTGCAGCCACAGGTCGCCGTTGCTGCGCTTGGGGTCGAGTGCGTCCGCCGAGAAGTCGGGCAGCGGGGCCAGTGCCTCGGGCAGCCGGTCCTTCAGCCCCACCTTGCCGAAGAAGGTGCGGCCGAAGCCGAAGGTGACGGTCAGCGACGCCGGGCCCGCGTCCAGCGCGATACCGGTGTCATCGGCCGGGGCCTTGCCCGCGGTCAGCTCCTCGGCCGTCTTCGACCAGCGGCGCAGCAGCGCGGCGACCGCCTTGCGGTCCGCGCCGGGCGCCAGATCGAGGGCGACGAGGTGGCCGTGCGCCTGGAGGGGGGTGGTGATGCCCGCCTGGCGCTCACCGTGGAAGGGCACGGTGGTCGAGCCGACGGAGCTGAGCGGGTCGGGGTCGGTGCGTACCGACTCGGCGGCGTACGCCCCGGCCGCGCCGCCCGCGACGAGCCCGGCCGCGCCGACGGCGCCGGCCGTGCCCAGCAGACGGCGCCGGGAGATCGGGGAAGGGGGTTCTTGCCGGTTGTTCGGGGTGCGCTGGTTGTCCGCGGTGCGCTGGTTGTTCGGGGTGCGCTGGGTGTTCGGGGTCTTGCTCATTGGCCGATCTTCAGGGTCCTGGTCTCCGTCACCTGGTCGATGTCGGAGGTCCGTACGGTCAGGGAGAGCCGCCAGGTGCCGCCCATGGGCAGCTGGAAGCTCTTCGCGCTCCAGTGGCCGGTGGCGACGTGCTCCAGCGGCACGGACAGCGGGCCGATGTTCTTCTTCGGGAGCGTCAAGGTCACCTTCGCCTCGGCGGCGTCCACGGGGCGATCGGCCAGGTCGAAGGTGAAGACATGGATCAGGTTGTCGCCGGGGAGGGCCGGGTCCAGCATGAAGATCGCCTTGCCGCGGCCGCTCTTGGGCCCGGTGTTGTACGGGATCTCGACGCTGATCGGGTCGACGGCGGGACTGGTGTCCGCGGCCGTGCCGCCGTCCTTCGCGCTCGTGACGGCGCTCGCGGCCCGGCCGGGCTGGGTGGTGCTCAGCTGGGTGGCGACGGCGAGCAGCACGACGGCCACGACCGTCTCGGCCAGCACGGAGCGGTAGAGCGAGCCGCGCGCGAGGTCGCCGTAGCGGGCGCGCAGGGTGGTGGCCTTGTCGACCGCGGCCTTCTGGCGGGCGAGCTGGGCGGTGCGCACGGGGTCGGCGGCCGTCCCTTCCGCCTTCTTGTCTCTGTCTTCCGTCCGCTCTTCGTCTTTGGCGGCTTTCTTGCCGGCCTTCTTCTCAGTCTTCTCGTCGGCCTTGTCGTCGGGCTCGTCCACGAGGCGGCCCGTCCAGCGGCGCGAGACGGAGGCGATGGCGATGAGCACCGCCACGAGGCCGACCTTGACCAGCAGCCAGCGCCCGTATTCGGTGCCGGTCAGCGCGTCCCAGGAGCCGACCTGCCGCCAGGACTGGTAGACGCCGGTGAGGACGAGGACGACGACCGAGCCGAAGGCCAGCCGTGAGAAGCAGCGTACGGCCGACCGCCCGATCGGCTCCCCCGTGCGCAGTGTGGCCACGAGCGCCCCCAGGCCGCCCAGCCACACCCCCACGGCGAGCAGATGGATCACGTCGACCGGCATCGCGACCTTGGACTGGATGCCGACCGAGGCGTGCTCGGCCATCGCCCAGGTCGCGGCGATGCCCACCGAGAGGACGGTGCCGCCGAAGGCGAGCCCGAAGGCCAGGTCCTGGCGCCGCCCCTGGTCCTCGTCCGCGGCGCGGCGCGTGTACGAGCCGAAAAGCACGGCGAGGAAGAGCGCCGCCGCGCCGAGCAGCAGCAGCCGCGACAGCAGCGCCGCGCCCGGCTTGGTGGACAGCACATCGCCCAGCCCGCCGAGGTCGAAGACCCCGCCGATGCCCTCGCCGTTGGTGTACGGGCCGCGCAGCAGCAACAGCAGCAGGGTCGCGGAGAAGAGCGCCACCCAGCCGCCGACGGCGAGCTTCTGGACCGCGCGCGAGGAGCGGCACAGCCCGGCGAAGACGCAGCCGCCGACGAGCGCCGCGAAGCCGCCGTAGGCGACGTACCGCACGATGTCGTACAGCGTCTCGACCGTGCCGTCGGCGCCCGCGTCCGAGGGGACCTTCGCCTTCGTCTTGGACGGCGCCCCGATGGAGAAGGTGAACGCCCCGGCCACGGGGTGGCTGTCCTCCGAGACCACCTTCCAGGCCACCGTGTACGTGCCGTTGGGCAGCCCGGGGCGCAGCGCGACGGCGGCCGTCGACGACTTGCCGCCCACATGGGCGGGGTTGCCGGTGTCCACCCGGTTGCTCTTCGGGTCGAGGATGCGCACCGAGTCGCGGGACAGCAGCACCCCCTCCGAGAAGGTGAGCCGCACCTGCTCGGGCGCGGTCTTGACCACCGCGCCGTCGGCGGGGTCGGTCGCCGTCAGCGCGGCGTGCGCAGCCGCGGGGGACGCGCCGAAGCTCAGCGCGCACAGCAGCGCGGCGAGCAGGGCACCGCAGACCGACAGCAGCCGCCTGGTGGCCGGCCTGGTCAGGGAGGGGGTGCGCGAGGTCATCGGGCGTCAGTCCTTGGGGCGGTACGTCGTCGGCTCGACCGGGACCTTGATCTCGACGGGGTCGGAGGAAGCGAAATGCAGGGTGAAACTGACCTTGTCACCGACCTTTGGCTTGTGGGTCAGATTTGTCAGCATCAGATGATCTCCGCCGGTGGCCAGCCTGAGCTCGCCGTCCGCCGGGACCTTCAGCGATCGCACCTGCTTCATCCGGGTGCCGGTGGTGGTGTGCATGGTGACCTCGGCGGCCAGCGGGGTGGTGACGGAGGTCAGCTCGTCGTCGGCGCCGCCCTTGTTGGTCACCGTCACATAGCCCGCGGCCATGTCCGGTGTCGGGGGCTGGGGGACGTACGCGCCGCTGACGGACAGCTTCGGGCTGTCGCCGCCGCCGTCCTCGCTGCCACAGGCGGCGAGGACGGCGGACAGGCCGAGGACCAGCGCGGCGGCGGCCGTGCGCCGCCGCACGCCGGTCGCCGACCCCGCCGCGGTCCGCGTCACGGGTTCTGCCCCTTGATGATCTTGGGCAGGTCCTTCACGTACTGGTCGGCCGTGGTCTCCGTGGTGTAGAGCCAGTGGTTCTTGTCGTCCTTGGGGGAGAAGGCCAGCACCTCGGCGCCGTGGTTGACGGTGATGCTGCCGTCCTTCTCCTTCTTCGGCTTCTCGACGAGGATGCCCAGCGGCCGGGCTGCGGCCTGGATGGTGTCGAAGTCGCCGGTCAGGGCGACGAAGTCCTGACCGCCCTGTCCGTTCAGCCAGGAGCGCATCCTCTTGGGGGTGTCCCGCTCGGGGTCGGTGGTGACGAAGACGACCTGGAGCTTGTCGCGCTCGGCCTTGGAGAGCTTCTTCTCCGCGATGCCGATGTTGCTCATGACCACGGGACAGACGTCCGGGCAGTAGGTGTAGCCGAAGTAGATCAGGGTGGGCTTGCCCTTGGTCTCCTTCAGCAGGTCGTACTTCTTGCCGTCGGTGTCGGTCAGGACCAGATCGGGCTTGGCCTTGGGCTGGTCGAGGACGATCGCCTGACCGGGCTTGCTGCCGCCGGAGACCTCGGCGGCCTTCTCTGTCTTGTCGCTGTCGCCGTCGGAACTGCCGCAGGCGGTGAGGGTGAGCGCGGCGGCGGTGACGAGGGCCGCGCCCAGGGACTTGGTGCGCATGGAGTCGTTCTCCGAAGAAGACTGATGGATCGGTGGTACGGGGTGGCGGGCAGGCAGGCCCGGCCCACCACCCCTCGGGGGCTTGAGAAAGCTCAGGCGTTGCGGCGGCGGCCGGCGAGGACGCCGAAGGCGACGCCGGCGATGCCGATGACGATGCCCACGATGCCCAGCACACGGGCGGTGGTGTCGCTGCTGTCACCGCTGGAGTCGGAGGCGGTCTCCTCCGTCTTCTCGGCCTTCGCCTTCTCGGCGGCGCTGTCCGTGTCGCCCGAGGCGCTGGAGCCGCCGTGGCCGTCGGAGCCCTCGGCCGGCTTGACGAGCTTGAGCACCGGCGCCGGGTTCTCGGGCTCCGGCGCACCGTCCTTGGGCGCCTCGATCCAGCGCACGACCTCCTTGTCGTCGTACGTCTGGAGGGCCTTGAAGACGAGCTGGTCGGCGTCCTCGGGCAGCTCGCCGACCGACAGCGGGAACTGCTGGAAGGTGCCCGGCTCGATCTTGCCGCCGGTCCAGGTGACCTTGGTGACCGCCTCGCTGATCTTCTCGCCGTGCACCTCGACCGGCTTGGCGAGCTTGGTCTTGGTGAGCTTCACGTCCCAGCCGGGCACCGGCTGCGCCATGACCGAGGCCAGCGGGTGGTCGGCGGGCAGGGTCACCTCGAGCTTGACGGTCGAGGCGTTGTCCTTCTCGTTCGGCACCTTGAAGGCGATGGTGCTGTAGCTGCCCTGCTCGGCCTGGCCGGGCTGCACGCTGACGTGCGCGAAGGCGGGGGTGGCCGCGAGCACCACCAGGGCTCCCGCTGCGATGCCGCCCATCATCGGAAGACGGCGTAGACGGCGAAGACGCATGGCGTTCATGACAAGACACTCCATGGACAGGAATGAATCAGGGTGGGTGTGTGGCGCGCATGCGGCGAGCGCGCGAACGCCCCGGCCCCGCCGGAGTGCGCCGCGTCGGTCAGGCCGCGAGGGTGAAGCGCGGCGGGCCCCGCCTGATCACACTGTGCTGGAGTACGAACGTCTTGGCCCCGGCGCGGCCGTCGTCCTGACCGGGCGTGCGCGGACGGCGTACGGAAGCAGGGTCCGGCTCGTGCTGACCGGCGCGCAGCGCGCGTACCAGCCGCAGCGCGGCGCGCAGCGCCCGTACGAGCGCGGCCTCCGCGACCCCGCGCGCCCCGTCCGCCGACAGCCGCACCGCCCGCCACACGGCCATCTCGCCGCGCCGCAGCAGCCAGCCGACGGCGAGGGCGGCGAGCAGATGCCCCAGCACCATCGGCGGCGACGGCAGCAGGGCGCCCGGGTGCGCGGCCCCGACGACCGGCCCGGAGGTCGCCTGGTGCGCCGCGGTGGCGGGGTCGAGTCCGACGCGGCTGACAATCCGGTGCGCCGTGGCGGCGTCCATCCGGACGGAGCCCGCACCGCACAGCAGCCGTCCGGCCATGGCGGTCACCCCGCCCTGGGAGCCGCCCGTGCCCGGGGTCATGGAAGTCTGCTGGGTGGTGCTCTGTCCGAGCGCGAAGAGCGCGTGCAGCGCGAGCTGGCCGACGCCCAGGAGCGCCGCGATGCCCGGCAGCGACCGCTCGCGCCCGGCCAGCGGGGCCACCACGGCGAACAGCACCGCGCAGCCCACGCCCACCGTCCACAGCGGCACCGTCGTACAGGAGGCGAGCATGTGCCCGCCCGCGGACAGCACGACGCAGACCGCGGTGAAAACCGCGGCCCGCAGTATCCGCAGATCGGCTCCGGCGCGGCCGTGGGGGGCAGACATGGCCGCGCCATCATCCCACTGGGCCCGGGTTTCCCCTACGGCGGGTGGGGCGTACCGCCCACACCTGGACAGCTCCATACACCGGTATACGGAATTCGCGCTTCCGCCGAATGAGCGGAGTCACGTCAATCACACGCTTACGGACCATGGACCCAGGCAATACGTAACGGTATGTCGAGCCGTGGCCGGGAGGCTGGAGCATGAGCATCTGGTGGTCACTCCATCTGCCGCGTGAGGCGGCGAGCGTCCCGCTCGCCCGGCGCCTGCTCCTCGGCACCATGGAGACAGCAGGGGTCGATCCC
The DNA here is from genome assembly GCF_002154605.1 of Streptomyces milbemycinicus. Lineage (GTDB taxonomy): Bacteria > Actinomycetota > Actinomycetes > Streptomycetales > Streptomycetaceae > Streptomyces > Streptomyces milbemycinicus. Next base: position 23,143 of record NZ_MUNE01000472.1, read on the forward strand.
GAAATCTCTTACGACTTGTCGGTCGCCCTGTCCGAGGCCTGCGCGAACGCGGTCGAGCACGGCGGTGGCGCGGACGGCGGGGGCGGGGACTACAGAGTCACGGCCTATATCGACGGCGACACCTGCCGCATCGAGGTCACCGACTCCGGTCCCGGATTTCCGCGCCGCCCCTCCCGTCCCGACCGGGGCGACTGGGCCAAGGACCCCCAGGTCCGTCCCACCGCGAGACAGCCGGCCCCCGCCCAGGCAGAGCATGGGCGAGGGCTTTTTTTGATCGAGGCGCTGACCGACCGGGTCCGCTACCGCGACCGCCCGGGGCACGGCGGTGTGGTGGTCAGCTTCGACAAGATCCTCAAGTGGCGCGAGGACTCCCTGACGGGCGTGTGACAGCCGCGTCGTCCCGCGCGCTTGTTGTGGTTGCGGTCGACGTGGTTGCGGTCGTTGTGGTTGCGGTCGGGGTTGCGGTGGAGTCGCCGAGGTCGGGTGGGAGCCCGCGGCACAGCGCGTCCAGCGCGCTCGTGAAGGAGTGCTCGGGCGGGGTGGCGTAGCCCACGACCAGGCCCTCGCGGGGCGGACCCGCGGCCTCCGGGTGGCGGTAGTCGGCCAGGCCCTCGATGGCGAGGCCCTGCCAGGCGGCGGCCTGGACGACGGACCGCTCGGTGCCCGGCGGCAGTTCGAGCACCGCGTGCAGACCCGCCGCCACGCCGCTGACGCGGATGTGCGGGGCGCGTTCGGCCAGGGTCGCGACCAGTTGGTCGCGACGGCGGCGGTAGCGCTGGCGCATCCGGCGGATATGCCGGTCGTACCCGCCCGATTCGATGAAGTCGGCGAGGGTCAGCTGATCGAGCGCGCTCGCCCACGCCTCCCGTTCCCCCTTGGCGGCCAGGACCTCGTCCACAAGGTGGTCGGGCAGCACCATCCAGCCCAGCCGCAGGGCCGGGGACAGGCTCTTGCTGACCGATCCGACGTACAGCACATGGTCCGGGTCCAGGCCCTGGACGGCGCCGACGGGCTTGCGGTCGTAGCGGAACTCGCCGTCGTAGTCGTCCTCCA
>NZ_MUNE01000472.1:24218-24409 GCF_002154605.1 Streptomyces milbemycinicus
GCCAGTGGGGAACTGGTGGGCGGGGGTGAGCAGCACGGTCCGAACGCCCTGGTGCGAGGCCAGCTCCTCGGTGCGGGCGCCGTCCGCGTCCAGGGACAGCGGCACGGTACGGATCCCGGCGGCGGTGAGCAGCGAACGGTGGAAGCCGAGGCCGTACGCCTCCACGGCCGCCGTGCCGCGCAGCGCCGGCG
>NZ_MUNE01000473.1:0-264 GCF_002154605.1 Streptomyces milbemycinicus
CACCGCCGTCTTGCCGCACACCCAGTGCGGATCCGGCCCCAACTCCGGCTCCACGTCCAGCGCGTGGGGATCGCCGCCCTCTGTGCACACCGGGCACAGCGGCCAGCGGCCGTACCGCTCGAGCAGGGCGTCCTGTACGTCCTGGGCCACCAGCCCGGCCAAGTACGTGGCGCCCTCCGGCCACTGCTCGACCCACCACCTGCGGTGTGCGATGGAGTCCTCGACGAGCGAGACGATGTCCGCCTGGGCCACTTCTCCCGCCGC
>NZ_MUNE01000473.1:318-3428 GCF_002154605.1 Streptomyces milbemycinicus
ATGCCGTTCTGGTACATCGGCTCGATGGTGCTCGGGGCGGTGTGGGCGGTCCAGTCATGGGGCGAGGGGCAGGCGTCGCTGGTCCTCACGGCCACCGCGCTGCTCGTGGTGAGCGTGGTGATGTCGATCGTGCTGCTGGTGCCCATCAACTCACGGGCCGCCCAGTGGTCGAACGGCGACATCCCGGCGGACTGGCGGGAGCAGCTGGGCCGGTGGGACCGCTTCCACTTCCTCCGCGTCGCCGTCATCATCAGCGCGTTCGTCCTGATGGTGGTCGCCCTCGTATGACGGCGACCCGCCGTCCACCCGCCGTCCACCCGCGGGCCGTAAGCGGCCCCTCGCTCACCCCGTCTGCCGAAGGCCGTCGCGCCGGTCAACACCGTCGCGACGGCCTTCGCCGTGCGGCTCCGCCTCCAGGACCTCCGAACCGACGACCACCCGGGACGCGCCCTGCGCGTGCGGCAGCCGCGCGGCGAGCGCCGTCGTCCCGACGGCGGCTGCCGCGAGCGCCGCGCCCGTCCAGGCCACGGCCGGGTAGCCCCAGCCCAGGTCGATGGCGAGCCCGCCGAGCCAAGGGCCCAGCGTGTTGCCGATGTTGAAGGCGGAGGTCGTGGTCGCGCCCGCGAGGGTCGGGGCGGCGTTCGCGACATTGAACATCCGGGCGTTGAGCGCGGGCCCGGTGAAGAAGGCCGTCACGCCGAGCAGCAACGCCAGGCTCACGGCCGCGACCACGTGGTGCGCGGTCAGCGCCAAGGCGGTCAGTACGACCGTCGAGGCCGAGATGCCGCCGTAGAGCGTGCCGAAGAGATGGGCGTCCGCGATCCGCCCGCCGATCGCCGTCCCCACGAGCGCCCCGACGCCGAACAGCGCCAGCACGCTCGGCACCCAGTCCTCGTCCATCCCTGCCACATCCGTCAGCAGCGGTGCGAGATACGAGAACAGGCAGAAGACCGCGCCGCCGCTGAGCGCGGTGGTGACCAGCGCCAGCCACACCTGCCGGTCGCGGTAGATGGACAGCTCGGCACGGAGCCTCGGCCGGTCCGCTCCGGTCGGCGCCTCCGTACGCGGTACGAGCCCGGCCACGCCCACCAGCCCGAGCGCCGACAGCGCCGCCACCGCCCAGAAGGCCGCCCGCCACCCGGCGTGCTGCCCGAGGAACGCCCCCGCGGGCACGCCCACGACGTTAGCGACGCTCAACCCGCCGAGCATCACCGCCATCGCCCGCGCCCGCGCGCTCGAAGGCACCAGCGACACGGCCACCGCCGCCCCCACCGCCCAGAACCCGGCACACGCGAACGCGCTGACCACCCGGGACGCGAACAGCACCCCGTACGAAGGCGCCACCGCCCCCGCGACCTGCCCAAGACCGAACGCGGCCAGCAGCGCGATCAGCGTCGTCCGGCGCGGCAGCCGCAGCGTGGCGGCGGCCAGCAGCGGCGCGCCGACCACCATCCCGATCGCGAAGGCGGAGATCAGCAGCCCGGCGGTCGGGATGGAGACGTCCATGTCGCGGGCGATGGGCTGCAGCAGCCCGGAGAGCATGAACTCCGAGGTCCCGAGGGCGAAGACGGACAGGCCGAGCACATAGACGGCGACGGGCATGCGGACGCGAGCGCGGTCAATGGGGGACATGCCAAGGGTCAACTCCCGCCTGGATCTTGGTATTCCGCATCTGAATGCGCCCTCCCGCAGACTTCTCGTTCTGCCGGGGGACAGTGTTCGACTTCTCGTATGGATCCGACGACCACTCTGACAGCCCTGCGCGACTTCTGCGTAGAGCATCTCGGGGCCGGATCCCGCTGGGACAGCTGCTACTACGGCCAGCGACTACGGCTGCACAGGGCAGCAGCCGTGCGAGGGGCCGGGGCCCCTCGCACGGCCGACTGTCAGACCCCGAAGGGCGCCGCGTAGCGGACGGTGCCGTTCGGCAGCGGGTGGGTCTTGTCCAGGGTGAGGGCCATCATGGCCTCATCCGGGACGTCGAGGGTCACGCCGATGCCATGGGCGGAGGCGCGGCCGAAGCCGAACCGCGGGTAGTACGCCGGGTGTCCGAGGACGGTGACGTAGTACTCGCCCAGGCCCTTGGCCGCGCTGAGCGCGGCGCGGATGACCGCCGAACCGGCACCGGTCTTCTGGTGCTCGGGGAGCACGGAGACCGGGGCCAGGCACAGGGCCGGGGTGTCGCCGATGTGACAGCGCGTCAGCAGCGCGTGGCCGACGGGCGTGCCGTTCGCGCCGGTGCTGACGACGGACAGGCCCTCGATCCACGACACGTCGGCGCGCAGGGCGTCGACGAGGTCGGCTTCGTACGGGGTGTCGAAGGCGGCGAGGACGATACCGCGGACGGCCTGGATGTCGGCCTCGGTCTCGGCGCGGGTGATCCACTGGTTGTGGGTACGCATGACGGGATGAAGATCCGTTTCATGGTGAGGTTCGTGTGGGATTGCCCCGCGAGCTCACGCTCCCAGCGAGGCGAGTGACTGGGTCAGGCCATCGCCCGGGACGTGAGGACGGTCCGGGCGCTGCGCAGCGCAGTGGCCTTCAGCGCGGCCATCAACTCACCCTCCCTGTCGTCCTCAACCTGATCCAACACGAACTCCCGCACCGTACCACGATCTTGACCCGACCTCCGGCGGCGGGCCTACCCGTTGGATCGCCCCCGCCGCTCGAGCAATACGGCGACGACCCGGGCGACGGGCGGGGCGGCCGACCACGCCGCCGCGGTGACGGCGGCGGCCCCGAGCGCCGCGCCGGCCAGCACGTCATGCGGATAGTGCACACCCGCCGCCACACGCGCCACCGCCACCACCGCCCCCAGCGGCAACGCGACAGCCGCCAGACGCGGGCGCAGCACGGTCAGGCCGACGGCGAGCCCGGCCGCGAGGGTGGCGTGGTTGCTCGGAAAGGACCAGTCGCCCGCCCCCGGACAGTCGGCCACCGCCGCCACCCCACGCACCGCCCGGCACGGCCGCTCCTCGTCCACCACCAACTTCAGCGCCTCGCTGACCGCGTACGCGACACCGGTCCCGACGCCGACCAGCACCACTCCGGCGATACCCCAGGCACTACGGCGCCGCACGGCCTCCCACCCCACCCACGCCAGCAGCCCC
>NZ_MUNE01000474.1 GCF_002154605.1 Streptomyces milbemycinicus
GCCGCGCAGCGCGTCGTAGTCCAGGACGACACAGCCGATACCGCGGTCCGTGGCAAGCACCCGCGCCTGGGGCTTGATCTCCTGCGCCGCGAAGATCCCCTTCACCGGGGCCAGATGCGGATCGCGGTTGAGCAGTTCGAGATAGCGGGTCAGCTGCTCCACCCCGTCGATCTCCCCGCGCCGTTTGAGCTCCACCGCGACGGTGCCGCCGTCGGCGTCCCGGCAGAGAATGTCCACGGGGCCAATGGCAGTGGGGTATTCACGCCGAATAAGCGTCCAGCCATCGCCAAGTGTCTCGATACGGTCGGCCAGCAACTCCTGCAGATGGGCTTCCACGCCATCCTTGATCAGACCGGGGTCCACCCCGAGTTCATGCGAGGAGTCGTGCAGCACTTCCTCCATGGTGATGATGAGCTTCTCGCCCGCTTTGTTCACCACCGTCCACACATCGCCGTCCCCCTCCTTGAGGGTGCACGGCGGAGACATCCAGTTGAGGGGTTTGTAGGCCCTGTCGTCCGCGTGGATGGAGACACTGCCGTCGGCCTTGATGAGGATCAGACGGGGTGCCGAGGGAAGGTGAGCGGTGAGCCGGCCGGCGTAGTCCACGGAGCAACGGGCGATGACGAGACGCATGGTCGGCAACGCTACTCGACGGCGGGTGGCCTACGCGATTCGTCCGACGCCGGGCCCCTGCGGGGGTGGCTGGTTGTGCACGCATTCTCCTGGTGCGGCCACAGTGGCCGATTACCGTTGAAGCGGGCGGTCGTCATGCGGGTACGCTCCGTCGCCGTCCGCTCATCCGTCCCTGAGACCCCCGTCATGGGGGTCGCGAGAGGAGACTCCATGTCGCTCGACGTCTCACCGGCCCTCCTTGCCCAGGCCGAGCGAGGCGAGGTCGACGAAGTCGACTTCGTCGACTGCGTCCGGAACTCCCTGCCTTACGCATGGGAGATGATCAGCTCTCTGGTGGCCCAGTTGAAGATCGACGGCGGGGAATTCGCCGACAATCAGACACCGCCGCCGGACGAGCAGGCCCGCGGTCAGCTGCTGCGGGCACTCGCGAGCGACGCGATACGAGGCGCGCTGCAGCGCCACTTCGGGGTGCGGTTGGCCTTCCAGAACTGCCACCGGGTAGCGGTGTTCCCGTTGGACGGGTCGTCCGACGAGAGACTGGCGCGCTTCACCTCGCCGCGCGGTCAGCTGCTGAACCAGTCACCCGAGCTGCGCGACTGCTGACCCGGATGTCCGCTGCCGCTCCACGAGGGGGAGATGTCCTGACCGCGCAGGACTTTTGCACAGGAGGTCTTCAGCGCAGGAGCGGCAGCACCTCGGCGCCCAGCCGGCGCACATTCTCCTCCGTGGCTGCCAGCTCTCCCGAGCCCTCGACCAGCAGCGCGAAGCGGCGGATACCGGTGCGCTCCGCCGTCGCCGCCAGCCGGTCCGCGCACAGCCGCGGCGGCCCGACCGGGTGCAGTCCGCACAGCAGCTCGGCATAGGCGAGCGGATCGCGCATCCGGCGCGGTCGTCCGTCCACCGTCACATGCGCGTCAAGGCCCTGGCGCAGCCAGCCGGGCATGGCCTTGACAAGGGCCTCCGCCGCGACGGGGCGGGCGTCCGCGATCTGCACCACCCCCGCCGAGACATGTTCTTCGGCCACCGCAGCGACCTCCTCCGGGGAGCGGCCCGCGGCCAGCGCGGATTCCCGCCACAACCCGACCGCCTCGGCTTTCTCATCGTCCCCGCAGTGCATCCCCAGCATCATGGGCAATCCGCGCTCGGCGGCCAGCCGCACGGTGCCCGGTGACGTACAGGCCACGATCACCGGGGGCCCGCCGACCATCCCCTCGTCCGTCAGCGCTTCGTCGGGCCGCGGTACGACCGGCACCTCACGGAAGGCGAAGCGGTCCCCGGCCGCGCCGACCCGTGGCTCGCGGAGCCAGCGCAGCAGCAGGTCGAGCGACTCGGGGAAGTCCCGCTCGTACGCACGCAGACCGGTGCCGAACACCTCCAGGTCCACCCAGGGCCCGCCCCGGCCGACGCCCAGCGTGAAGCGCCCCCCGGAGACGAGGTGGAGCAGCGCTGCCTGCTCACCCAGCGCGACGGGGTGCGCGGTCGGCAGCACGCTCACGGCCGTGCCGACGCCTATCCTGCGCGTACGGCCGAGCAGCAGCGCGGCGAGCGTGACGGCGGACGGGCAGACGCCGTACGGGACGAAGTGGTGCTCGGCGAGCCACACCGCGTCCAGCCCCGCCTCTTCGGAGAGTTGTGCGGACCGTACCGCCCGGTGCAGCGCCTCCCCCTGGCACTGGCCCGGAAATTGAGCGGCGAGGATGAAAGCCCCCACACGCATTGCCATCTGCCTCCTCTTGCGGTCGTCGCCGCCGCCACGGGCACCCTCCCCCACATAGGCATTAACGCCTGACACGTGCCAAGGGCACGGCCTGGCAAGAAGTTTTCATGATGATCGGAGGACGGTTGTGGACACGGCTTTTCGGGACCGTGACGGTAACGCGTACGCTGGTCACAGCCAGTAGCTCCCAGCGTCCTTCGAGGTGCCCCGTGTCCCCACGCCGAAACCGCTCGCGAGGCGGCGAGAAGCCGAGCGGCCGCCAAGACGAAGATCGCGCCGACCGCTATGGGCTGGAGTCGACGCAGAGCTGGCAGGGCGAGGAGTGGGTGGTGCGCCAGGTCGGCGGCGGCACCGCCAAGCACTACCGCTGCCCCGGCTGTGACCAGGAGATCCCGCCCGGTGTGCCGCATATCGTGGCCTGGCAGCAGCACAGCGGCGTGGACGACCGCCGCCACTGGCATAAATCCTGCTGGAACGCGAGAGACCGCCGGAGCGCGAAGCTCCAGCGGTCCCGTAACGCGCCGAGGCATTAACCGGCGGATTCAGCAGGTATCGCCTGCCGCATGCGCCTGTCAGACGTCGCGCTTCTCCAGCAGCGCGTACGCCGCGATGAACGCCGCGGCCGTGACCCCGGCCAGCAGCCCCAGCTGGGACCAGCCGGTGCCGAGTTCGTCGTCGATCTGGAAGAGCGCGGCCAGCGAGTTGGGGGAGGAGTACTTCTGCATCTTCTCGCCCAGGGTCTGCAGGCTGCTGGACATCATCAGGAAGGCGGGGAGGATCGCGGGGAGCAGCACCACACCGAGCATCGCGGTGATCGCGCCGGCGGAGTGGCGCAGCATGCTGCCGACCGCGAGCGAGAGCAGCCCGAGCAGCGAGACGTACAGCCCGGCCCCCACGGTCGCCCCGAGCAGCTGCTTACCGGTCGGCTCCATGACCTCCGGCCCGCTGTGCATCCCCGCGCTCGCGAAGGCCACGAACGCGAGCGCGGCGGTGGTGGT
>NZ_MUNE01000475.1 GCF_002154605.1 Streptomyces milbemycinicus
CAAACGTGTGCGAGGGCCCGCTGCCCGGGGCGGGCCCTCGCACACGTTTGCGCCGCCGACCGCCTCGGGTACAGTGATCGCGGCTTCAGTAGCAACGACCGAGGAGGTGAGACCCATTACCGCTGTGTCAGGTCGGGTGCTCTCATCTCACGGCCGTGCGGTCCCTCAGGGATAGGTGACCGCGGGAGCGCCCACAGGCGTTCCGAAAGGCTCCCATGTCGGTCTCACCGTCACTTCTTCCCCTCTCCGCCATCGTCACCAGGCTCCGGGCCGTCGGCTGTGTCTTCGCCGAGGACGAGGCGCGACTGCTCGTCACCACAGCCCGCACCCCCGATGAACTCGCCACCATGGTCGACCGGCGCGTCGCGGGGCTTCCCCTGGAACACGTCCTCGGCTGGGCGGAGTTCCACGGTCTGCGGATAGCCGTGGACCATGGCGTCTTCGTACCCCGCCGGCGCACCGAATACCTCGTCGACCAGGCCGTCGGCCTCGCCCGGCCCGGGGCCGTCGTCGTCGACCTGTGCTGCGGCTCGGGTGCGGTGGGCGCCGCGCTGATCACGGCGCTGGGTGCGGACTCCCCGATCGAGCTGTACGCGGCCGACATCGAGCCCGCCGCGGTGCGCTGCGCCCGGCGCAACATCCCCGCCGACAAGGGCCGGGTGTACGAGGGCGACCTCTACGAGCCGCTGCCCGCCGCGCTGCGCGGGCGCGTCGATGTCCTGGTCGCCAACGCCCCCTACGTACCCACCGACGCCATCCGCCTGCTGCCCCCGGAGGCCCGCGACCACGAACCGCGCGTCGCGCTGGACGGCGGCGCGGACGGGCTCGACGTGCAGCGGCGGGTGCTCGCCGAGGCGGCCCAGTGGCTGGCGCCCGACGGCCATCTGCTGATCGAGACCAGCGAGGGTCAGGCGCCGCGTACCGCCGATACCTTCGCCCGGCACGGGCTGATTCCCCGGATCGCCGGATGCGAGGAGCTGGGCGCGACCGTCGTCATCGGCACCAGGCCCGCGACGGTCTGACTTCAGAAGCGCACGTCCGGGCCCCTCGCAGAGGCACACGTCGGCGCGTCCCCCAACGCGCCGACGTGCCGGGGCCGCCGACCTGCCATCCCCCGTCAAGCAGGTCGGCGGCCTTCCCGAGGCGCCGCTCCGGTCCCAAAATCGGAGCCGCTGAGAACACTCTGCCGCACGGGACTTGGACGAAATCTTGAGGAAACCTTGGACGCTCCTGCACGCGGCCTGCCGAATTCGCGAGAAGATCAGGGCGCGGGGGGAGAGAACCAGGGTTGGGGGAGGCTCATATGGACTTCCGGGTCCTCGGCCCGGTTGAGGCGTGGTCCCAAGACCGGCACGTCGACCTCGGGCACGCCAAGCAGCGTTGCGTGATCGCGGTCCTGCTGGTGGAGGCGAACCGCGTGGTGCCCGTAGGGCAGTTGATCGACCGGGTGTGGGGCGAGGAGCCCCCGGCGTCCGTGCGCAGCGTGCTGTACGGGTATGTGGCGCGGCTGCGGGCGGCGCTGCGCGCCTTGGAAGAAGGCGCAGTGGGGGCGGGCGCGGCGGCCGCCGGGCACGACGGCGCCCGGCTGGCCCGGCGCGCAGGTGGCTATGTGCTGGAGGTGTCGGCCGAGTTGGTGGACCTCCACCGGTTCCGCGGCCTGGTTGCCGAGGCCGCGGCCGCGGAGGAGGACCCCACGCGCGTCGCCGGGCTGCTGCGCGGGGCGCTCGGGCTGTGGCGCGGGGAGGCCCTGTCCGGCCTGTCCGGCGACTGGGCCTGGAACATGCGGGAGCGGCTGGGCAGCGAGCACATCGCGGCCCGGCTGGCGCTGGGCGACGCGGAGCTGCGGCTGGGCCGCCACGGCGAACTCCTGCCCGAACTGCGCGATCTGGCCGCCGCCCACCCGCTGGACGAGCGGGTCGTACGGCAGCTCATCGTGACCCTGTACCGGTGCGAGCGGCAGGCCGAGGCGCTGGAGGTCTACACCCGCACCCGCGAGCGGCTGGCCGACGAGCTGGGGGTCGACCCAGGGCCCGAACTCCAGGCGCTGTACCAGCGGATCCTGGCGGGCGACCTCGATGTACGCCCGCCCGCACAGCCCTCGCCCCACGCCGCCTCCGCCACCCCCGCGCAGCCCGGCCCGCAGAACCACAGCGGCCCGCGGCTGATCCCCGCCGAACTGCCACGCGCCGTACCCGGCTTCACCGGCCGCGCAGAGGCCGTCGCCCGGCTGCACGCCCTCGTCCCGTCCGACGGCCCGGCGCCCGACACCGGCACGGTGGTGATCTCCGCGATCGGCGGCACCGCGGGCGTGGGCAAGACCGCCCTGGCCGTGCACTGGGGCCATCAGGTACGGGACCGGTTCCCGGACGGCCAGCTGTACGTGGACCTGCGAGGCTTCGACGGCAACCGCGAACCGCTGCGCCCGCGCGACGCCCTCGGGCAACTGCTGCGCGGACTGGGCCTGACGCCGCAGGAGATACCGGCCGACGAGGACGAGATGATCCGCCGCTACCGGTCCCTGCTGGTGGACCGGCGGATGCTGATCCTGCTCGACGACGCGGTCTCCGCCGAGCAGGTGCGCCCGCTGCTGCCCGGCGGCCCGTCCTGCCTCGTTGTGGTGACCAGCCGCAACCGGCTGGGCGGCCTGGTCGCACGGGAGGGCGCGCACCCCCTCATGCTCGACGTACTGGCCCCCGAGGAGGCACACGCCCTGCTGGTCGCCGTCCTCGGGGAACCGCGGGTGGCGGCCGAGCCGGACGCCGTGGCCGAACTCGCCCGGCTGTGCGGCTACCTCCCGCTCGCGCTGCGCGTGGCCGCCGCCCAGCTCGCCTGCGAGCCCGGCCGGCGCGTCGCCGACCTGGCGGCCGAACTGGCGGAGGGCAGCAGGCTGGCGGTGCTGGAGCTGGAGGACGACGAACGGTCCGCGGTCCGCGCCGCCTTCGACCTCTCGTACCGGGCCCAGGGCCCCCGGGCCCGGCTGCTGTTCCGTCGGCTCGGCCTGGTCCCGGGCCTGGAGTTCGGCGCCGGGGCCGCGGCGGCGCTGCTGGACGACACCGAGGAGCAGGCCGCGCAGCTGCTGGCCACCCTGGCGGGCGCGCATCTGATCGAGTCGCGCGGGGAGGGCCGCTACGGCTTCCACGACCTGCTCCGCGAATACGCCTGGGAGCGGCTGGAGTCCGACGACATGGCGGGGGACGACCCGGCGGCGGACGACCCTGTGGGGGATGACCCTGCGGGGGAGCCGACGGCCGCGCGGGACCGGCTGTACGCGTGGTACCTGCTCGCCGCGGACGCCGCCGGGCGCATCCTGTACCCGCAGATCCCCAGGCTGCCGCGCGAGATGGCCGAGGCGGCCGAGGTGGCCGAGGTGGCGCCGGGGCACTGCGGGGACCGCGAGGACGGGCCGTACGCCCCCTTCGCGGCGGGCTTCGAGAGCTTACGCGTCCCTCAGGTCCGCGCACCGATGCTGCTCGCCGACGAGGTCGAGGCCATCGTATGGCTGGAGGCCGAGCGGGCCAATCTGCTGGCCGTCATCGAGCGGGCCGCGCGCCAAGGGCCGCGCGCCGTGTCCTGGCATCTGACAGACGCGCTGCTCGGCTACTTCTGGCTCTGCCTGCCCCGCGGCACCTGGCAGGTCACCGCGCAGAGCGCGCTGGACGCCGCCGTCGCCGAGGGCGACCGGCGCGGTGAGGCCGCCATCTACTACAACATCGGCTTCGCCCTGTGGGACCTCGGCGTCCTCGGCCAGTCCGCCCTCCATCACCAGCGCGCCATCGAACTGCACCGCGCCATCGGCTGGTCCCCCGGCGAGGCGGCGGCGCTCGGCGGACTGGCGTACGTGGAGTGGGAACAGGCCCGGCTGGACGACGCGCTCGGACACTTCGACGCCGCGCTGGCGATCCTGCGCGAGCTCGGGCAGACCGACGCCGAGGCGCTGGCGCTCATCGGCGTCGGCCTCGTCCACCGGGACATGGGCCGGCTGCCGGAGGCCGTGAGCGACCTGGAGACGGCGCTGCACATCCGGCGCAAGGCCGGAGTCCGCTACGAGGCCAACCACCTGGACAACCTCGGCATCGCGTACTGGGAAGCCGGCCGGCTGCGCGACGGCCTGGAAGTCCTCGGCGAAGCCGTGGCCATCAACGAGGCCGTCGGCTACCGCAACGGCCACGCCGTGGCGCTCCAGATCACCGGCCGGATCCAACTGGAGTGCGGGCGCCATGAGGAGGGTCTTGAACACGGCGAGCGCGCGCTACGGCTCGCCGTGGACACCGGAAACCGCCGGATCCAGTCCGACGCCCTCAACACCATCGGCGAGGCCCACCGACGCGCCGGGCGCGGCGAACAGTCGGCAGAGAGCCACGAACGCGCACTGCTCGCGGCGCGCGCCGCGCAGAACCGGCGCGCCGAGGCGGACAGCCTGCTCGGCCTCGCCGCTGCTTACCGCCTCCTCGGTCACTCCGAGGCCGCACTGGCCCGCGCGGACGAGGCCCGGCAACTGGCGCGGCGCTGCGGCTTCAGACTGGTCGAGGGGCAGGCCCTGACCGAACTCGGCGAGATCCACGCCGCCGCGGGGCGGTACGCGCAGGCGCTGGCCCGCGCGGTCGAGGCGGTCGCCGTGCAGCGGGAGTCGGGCCACCCGCTGGGCGAGGCCCGAGCCCTCGACCTCATCGGCCGGGTGCCGGACGCCGTACCGGGAGCCGTACCGGACCTGGCCGTGAGCGGCGAGGAAGAGGAGGCGGAGAGGGAGGTGGCCGGGGACGGCAGGGCCCGTGCGGCCCGGCGCCGCGCGGAGCAGATCTACACGGCCACGGGGGCGCGGTCCGCGAGTTGAGCCGCCGTTCCCACGGCAGGTCCCGCCTCAGGCCGCGCCCCTGGTCTCGCCCCGGGGCCTGCCCCAGGTGGCGCGGTCAGTCCAGGTCGTCGCAGATCTGGCGGGCCTTGTCGAGGTTCTTCTTCACCTCGCTGTTGCCGAAGTCGTAGGTCGCGGCATGCTGGTTGCGGGCGATGAGCAGGGCCTTCGCCAGCGGCTTGTACCGGGCGTCGCCCGCGGCAGCCGCCGCGGAGAGCGTGATGGCCCCGCCGAAGCGGTTGAGCGCGATCTCGCCCTTCGCACCCTTCGCGACGTAGTCCGATGGCTCGAATCCGCTGAGCGCGTCGCAGGCGCCCCGAGCATCGCCCGCCGCGCCGCCCGCGGACGAGTCGCCGCTGACCGCCCAGGCGACACCGACGCCCGCGCCGCCGATCAGGATCCCCACGATCAGCGCGGCGGCCAGGGCTCGGGGGGACTTACGCGGCGCCGGAGCGGTGGCCGGAGCGGCCGGAAAGGCCGGAGCGGCGTCCGGCGGTATGGGCGCGGAGGCAGGCTGCTGTGACGACATGCGGACAAGATAGCTGCTCAGCGGGGCTTTGACGGGGGCGGGTGCGCCTCAGTGTGTGCCCCGGCCGCCGTCAGGCGATCCAGCGGTAGCGGCGCTCCGGGCGGCCCGTGCCGCCGTAGCGCAGGGTGACCTCCACCCGACCCGTCTCGGCGAAGTACTCGAGATAGCGGCGGGCGCTCACCCGGGAGAAGGCGCCCGCCTCCGCGCACTCCGCCGCCGAAAGCCCCTCGGCATGCTCGCGCAGCGTGCGCTCGACAAGGCTCGCGGTGTGTGCGGCCAGGCCCTTGGGCAGCTGCTCGCGCGAGCGGGAGCCGCGCGGGCGGGTGCCGAAGATCTGGTCGACGTCCTCCTGACTGGCCTCGCCGAGCGAGTCGAGGCGGGCCCGCAGGGAGGCGGCGTGGCGCAGCTGCTCCTGCAGGGCGGTGCGGTCGAAGGGTTTGATGAGGTAGTGCAGTGCCCCCGCGCGAAGCGCCTCGCGTACGGCGTGCGGGTCCTTGGCCGCGGTGACGAACAGCGCGTCCACATGGCGGTGTTCCGGCTGCTCCCGCATCCGGCGCAGCACACTGATGCCGTCCATGTCCGGCAGATACACGTCCAGCAGGACCAGGTCGGGACGGAGCGCGTCGGCGGCGCGCAGCGCCTCGGCGCCCGTGTGGGCCACCCCCGCGACCGTAAAGCCGTCTAGGGCCGCCACATAGCGGCTGTGCAGCTTGGCCACCATGAAGTCGTCGTCGACCACCAGCACTCTCGTCATCGAACGCGCCTTTCCGTTGCCTTCCCCGTGTACGCAACGACCACAAGGTCTCTTAATACCGAAAGAGAGACAGCGCGTTAACCCACCGGCAACATGTGGCGCGCCTCACACAGACACCCACGCAAGAACAGAAAGGCGGTGTCACCGTGCGTCTGAGTCCGCGTCTGCGTACCCCGCTCGCTCTCCTCTCTGCGGCTCTGATCGTGCTCCTCGGGCCTCCGCTGCTCAGCTCCGGCAGCGGCTCCGCCACCGGTACCCATATCCCCGGCCTGCGCCTGATGGTGCCCAACACCCCAGGTGGAGGCTATGACATCACGGCACGTACGGCGGCCAAGAGCGCCGAGGACGCCGATCTGAGCCGCAACATCGAAGTGTTCAACCTGCCCGGCGCGGGCGGCACGGTCGGGCTCAGCCGCCTGGTGGCCGAGCGCGGCAACGGCAAGCTCGCGATGTCCATGGGCCTGGGGGTGGTGGGCGCGGTGCACACCAACCACGCGCCGTCCACCCTCGCCGATACGACGCCGATCGCGCGGCTCACCCAGGAGCCGGACATCGTGGTCGTGGCCAAGGGGTCCAAGTACCGAAACTTCGATCAACTGGTGGCGGACTGGCGCAACAAGCCCGGCTCGCTGCCCGTGGGCGGCGGCTCCTCGCCGGGCGGTCCTGACCATCTGGCCCCCATGCTGATGGCCAAGGCCGCCGGGATCGCCCCGAAGAAGGTCAACTACATCCCGTACGACGGCGGCGGCGAACTCCTGGCCTCCGTCCTCGGCGGCAAGGTCGCCTTCGGCGTCTCCGGCGTCGGCGAGTACCTGGACCAGATCGAGGCGGGCGAGCTGCGGGTGCTCGCGGTGACCAGCGACAAGCGCCTGCCGGGCCTGGACGCGCCGACGCTCAAGGAGTCGGGCCTCGACGTCTCGTTCACCAACTGGCGCGGCATCGTCGCCCCGCCCGGACTGACCGACGCCGAGCGCGACAAGCTGATCGACCTGGTCACGAAGATGCACGCCTCGAAGCAGTGGCAGGAGGCGGTGCGGCGCAACCGCTGGACCGACGCCTTTATGACGGGGGACGAGTTCGGACGCTTCCTGACCGCCCAGGACAAGCGCGTGGACACGGTGCTGAAGGAGCTGGGACTGTGACGGACAGCCACGCGGACACCAACACCGACACAGCCAACAACACAGCCAACAAAACAGACACCGGCACAGGGCTCAGAGCGTTCCTGCGTGGCCGCTCCGAACTCGGCGTCTGCGCCCTGCTGCTGGCCATCGGCGTCCTCGTACTCACCGACGCCCTCACCATGGACACCGACTTCGCCCAGCGCGGCCCCGTCGGCCCCAGGACCGTGCCGATCGTCGTCGGTGTCGCGCTGCTGGTCGTCGCCGTACTGCTGGCCGTGGACGTGCTGCGCGGCGGCAAGGGCGAAGCCGAGGGCGGCGAGGACATCGACCTGGCCGCGCCCGGCGACTGGCGCACCGTCCTGCTGCTGGCCGGTGTGTTCCTCGCCAACGCCTTCCTCATCGACCCGCTCGGCTTCCCCATCTCCGGCGCCCTGCTCTTCTGGGGCTCGGCGTACGCCCTCGGCAGCCGCGCCTTCCACCGCGACCCGCTGATCGCGGCCGTGCTCTCCACCGTCACCTTCTTCGTCTTCGACCGGCTGCTCGCGGTGCCGCTGCCCGGCGGCCCGCTGATGGAGGTGCTGTAACGCGATGGACTCCCTCTCCTCCCTCCTCGACGGCTTCGGCACCGCCCTGAGCCCGGTCAATCTGCTGTGGGCGGCGGTCGGCGTGCTGCTGGGCACCGCCATCGGGGTGCTCCCCGGCATCGGCCCGGCCATGGCGGTCGCACTGCTGCTGCCCGTCACGTACGGGCTGGACCCCACCGCCGCGTTCATCATGTTCGCGGGCATCTACTACGGCGGTATGTTCGGCGGCTCCACCACCTCCATCCTCCTCAACACCCCCGGTGAGACCGCCGCCGTCGTCGCCGCCATGGAAGGCCATCCCATGGCCCGCTCCGGGCGCGGCGCCCAGGCGCTGGCGGCGGCCGCCATCGGACACTTCGCGGGCGGCATGATCGGCACCTGTCTGCTGGTCTTCCTCGCCCCGACCGTCGCCGACCTCGCCGTCGACATCGGTGCGCCCGACTACTTCGCCATCATGGTGCTGGCCTTCATCGCCGTGACGTCCGTGCTCGGCAGCTCCCGCATCCGCGGCTTCGCCTCACTGCTGATCGGGCTCACCATCGGCCTGGTGGGCCTCGACCAGATGACCGGGCAGCAGCGGCTCACCTTCGGCTCGCTCCAGCTCGCCGACGGTATCGACGTCGTCATCGTCGCGGTCGGCCTCTTCGCCATCGGCGAGGCGCTGTGGGTGGCCCTGCATCTGCGCCGCCGCCCCGACGAGCCCATCCCGGTCGGCCGCCCCTGGCTCGGCAAGGCCGAGCTGCGCCGCACCTGGAAGCCCTGGCTCCGCGGCCCGGCGATCGGCTTCCCGTTCGGCGCGATCCCGGCGGGCGGCGCGGAGATCCCCACTTTCCTGTCGTATGTGACCGAGAAGCGGCTCTCCAAGCACCGCGACGAGTTCGGCAAGGGCGCCATCGAGGGCGTGGCAGGACCGGAGTCGGCCGCCTCCGCGTCCGCCGCGGGCACGCTCGTCTCGATGCTCACCCTCGGCCTGCCCACCACCGCGGTCGCCGCGGTGATGCTGGCCGCCTTCCAGCAGTACGGCATCCAGCCGGGACCGCTGCTCTTCGAACGCGAACCGGACCTGGTGTGGGGGCTGATCGCCTCGCTGTTCATCGCCATGGTGATGCTGCTGGTGCTCAACCTGCCGCTGGCACCCGTATGGGCCAAGCTGCTGCGCATCCCGAGGCCGTATCTGTACGCGGGCATCCTCTTCTTCGCGGCGGTCGGCGCGTACGCGGTGGGCGGTGAGCCGCTGGACCTGGTGATCCTGCTGATCATCGGCCTGCTGGGGCTGCTGATGCGGCGTTACGGCCTGCCGGTGCTGCCCGCGGTGATCGGCGTCATCCTCGGGCCGGGGGCCGAACAGCAGCTGCGGCGGGCCCTGCAGATCAGCGACGGGAGCATGTCGGGGCTGGTCGACACGCCCTTCTCGGTGACCGTGTATGTGGTGATAGCGCTGATCCTGTGCTGGCCGTTGGCGAAGCGGCTGGTGCCGGGAAGAGTGCGTTGAGTTTGCGGTGAGTTCGAGACAGCGACACGCCGTAACGTCGGCGTGTCGCTGTCTCATACTCACCACAAAGGTGCTCACCACCAAGACATAGGCAGTGGGCCCTTGGCCAGCCCCCGGCCCCGGAGGGCGCGGAGCGTGCCGGTCATGCCCGACCAGTAGCGGCCGCGCCGGTCGGTGTGGGCCAAGCTGAACGCGGCGACGGCGCCGTCGACGACGGCGACCGAGGTCAGCTCGCGGTCCAGGGCCCGTCGCACAGGAGCCGACGACCTGTCCGTCGGCCTCCGCGACCAGCAGCCGGTACTGCCGCTCGGGCGGCGCGCCGGCGACTGTCCAGGCCACTGTCTCCGGTGTCGCTACGAGATACGGGAAGGCGGAGCGCCGCGCCTCGGCGACGGCCTCGGCGTCCGCGGCACGGAAATCGCGCACGATCAGCGTCATGGTGCCGCAGGGTACGGCCCCGCCGCCCCGCGCCGCCTCTCCATTTCCGTGTCTGCGCCCCGCCCGGCCGACCGTGGCACACAATAGGTGCGACAAACCCGCCCGCACGCCCTGGAGCCCAGCCCGTGGCCTTGAAGATCACCGTCGACCCGGATTCGGCGACGGCCCCGTTCGAACAGATCCGCGCCCAGATCGCCGACCAGGCCCGCTCGGGGGCCCTCCCGGTGGGCTACAAGCTGCCCACCGTACGCGGCTTCGCCGAGGAGCTGGGGCTCGCGGCGAACACCGTGGCCAAGGCCTACCGGGCGCTGGAGTCCGACGGAGTGATCGAGACCCGAGGCCGCCACGGCAGCTTCGTCGCCGCCGCGGGCGACGCGGCCGCACGGGAAGCGGCGAGCGCCGCGGCGGCCTACGCCCAGCGGGTCCGGCGGCTCGGCCTGGACCGGGCGGCCGCGGAGACCGCCGTGGACGAGGCGCTGCGGGCGGTGTACGCGGCGGACGCGTGACGGCGTGCGCCTGGCGGACGGCCGAAGCCTCGAACGGCCGGGCGCGTGCCGCACCATAGAGGCCCGCAGCGGACCAGGACCAGGACCAGGACCAGGATCAGGATGGAGCCCCCATGCCCAGCGCCAAAGCCATCGTCCGGCGGCCCAGCCCCCGCCTCGCCGAAGGGCTTGTCACCCACATCGACCGCAAACCGGTCGACGCCGCGCTGGCGCTGCGGCAGTGGGAGGTCTACGTCGTGGCGCTGCGCGCGCACGGCTGGGAGCCGGTGGAGGTGCCCCCGGCGGACGACTGCCCGGACGGCGTCTTCATCGAGGACACGATGGTCGTCTACAAGAACGTCGCGCTGATCGCCCGCCCCGGTGCCGCCTCCCGCCGCGCCGAAATCGCCGACGTGGAGGAGGCGGTGACCGCGCTCGGGTCTTCGGTGAACCGGATCCGCGAACCGGGCACCCTGGACGGCGGGGACGTCCTCAAGATCGGCGACACCCTCTACGTCGGGCGCGGTGGCCGCACCGACGCCGACGGCGTACGGCAGCTGCGCGCCGTCTTCGAGCCGCTGGGCGCCCGGGTGGTGGCGGTCCCGGTCAGCAAGGTGCTCCACCTCAAGTCGGCGGTCACCGCCCTCCCCGACGGCACGGTCATCGGCTATCCGCCGCTGGTCGACGACGTACGGGCGTTTCCGCGCTTCCTCCCCGTCCCCGAGGAGTCCGGCGCCCATGTCGTCCTGCTCGGCGGCGGCAAGCTGCTGATGGCGGCGAGCGCGCCCAAGAGCGCCGAGCTGTTCGCGGACCTCGGGTACGAGCCGGTGCCCGTGGACATCAGCGAGTTCGAGAAGATGGAGGGCTGTGTGACCTGCCTGTCGGTGCGCCTGCGCGACCTGTACGCCTGACGACAGAGCCCCGCGTCACAGATACAGCCCCGCATCCGCGTCGGCCGACTGCGACGGCACCGACGCGGGCCGGGTGCCGCGCCGCAGCGCGTACAGCTCGGCCAGCGTCGCCCCTTCCCGCCCGATGGACTCCTCGCTGCCCAGCCAGCTGACGGCCTCCGCGCGGGTGAGCCGCCCCACCTCGATCCTGGCCAGACAGCGGCCGGGGCGGACCACCGCCGGGTGCAGCCGCTCCAGGTCCTCGTTGGTGGTGACCCCGACCAGCACGTTCCGCCCCTGGCCGAGCAGCCCGTCCGTCAGATTCAGCAGCCGGGACAGGGCCTGGCCCGCCGTGTGCTTGGCCTCGCCGCGGATCAGTTCGTCGCAGTCCTCCAGCAGCAGGAGCCGCCAGCGGCCCTTGGCCGAGCCGTCGTCCTCACCGATCGCGATGTCCATCAGATAGCCGACGTCCGAGAACAGCCGCTCCGGGTCGAGTACGCAGTCCACCTGGCACCAGTCCCGCCACGAGCGGGCCAGCGTGCGCAGCGCGGAGGTCTTGCCGGTGCCGGGCGGGCCGTGCAGCAGCAGGAGCCGGCCCGCGATGTCGTCGGGGGTGACCTTCATCAGCCCGTCCATGGCCTCGGCGACCGGGGCGGTGTAGTTGCCCCGGATCTCCTCCCAGGTCCCGGCGGAGATCTGGCGTGTGGTGCGGTGCGGGCCGCGCCGCGGGGAGACGTACCAGAAGCCCATCGTCACGTTCTCCGGCTGGGGCTCCGGCTCGTCCTCCGCGCCGTCGACGGCCTGCCGCAGCACCTTCTCCGCGAGGTCGTCCGAGACGGCCGTCACGGTCACATCCGCGCCCCGGTTCCACCGGGACACCAGCAACGTCCAGCCGTCGCCCTCGGCGAGGGTCGCGCTGCGGTCGTCGTCCCGCGCGGCGCGCAGCACCTTCGCGGCGGGCGGCAGCAGCGTCATACCGGACTTGACCCGGTCGACGGAGTGGCTGCGGGCGTACGGCTGCTCGCCGGTCGCGAACCGCCCGAGGAAGAGCGCGTCGACGACGTCGGACGGGGAGTCGCTGTCGTCGACGTTCAGCCGGATCGGGAGCGACTGCTCCGGGGGTGTGGTGGGCAGGGCCTGCCTCCTGGTCGGGCGGGACGGTGCGGCGGTCAGCGCACACCCGAGCCATGATTCAGCACGGGGGTCCGTCGCGCACCTGGGTTTGGGGGCGTTTACCGAGCTGTTCTCGAAGAAGCCCGCCGAATGGGGGCGTTCATGGATACTCTTACCCGATATGGGGCGTCATGAGACGGGGCGTCATACAGGGGGACGGATGGTGTTATCGCGCGGCGGGCGGTGGCGGATCGCGGGACTGCTGGGCATCGGCGTGGCGGCCCTGGCGCTGCTGCTCACCACGTGCGCCGGCCGGCCGGGGGACGACGCCGGGCGGCGGGGCGCGGACCGGACGCGCGAGCGGCCCGTCACGGCGGCGCCCGGCTGGGGCCTCACCCACACCCAGTACAGCGCCGACCGCGGCACCGAGCAAGGCAGGCGCGCGGCGGAGAAGACGCTCTCCGCCGAGCCGCTGACGCAGAACCAGCACATCATGGGCTGGGGCGCGAGCAACCCCGAGCCCTCGCCCGGCCGCTACGACTTCGCCGACCTCGACCGCCGCGTCGACCTCATGCGCAAGACCGGCGCCACGCCCGTGCTCACCCTGTGCTGTGCCCCCGACTGGATGAAGGGCGGCAAACCGGGGGACACGGACTGGTCGCAGCAGGCGCTGGAGACCGCGCCCACCCCCGAGCACTACGCGGACTTCGCCGAGCTCGCGGGCAAGGTCGCCCGGCGCTATCCGGACGTGCGCCACTTCATCGTCTGGAACGAGCTCAAGGGGTTCTACGACGACGACAAGAACCGCTGGGACTACGAGGGCTACACCAAGCTCTACAACCTGGTCTACGCGGAGCTGAAGAGGCAGAACGCGCACAACCTGGTCGGCGGGCCGTACGTGGTCGCGGACAGCGAGCCGCCGGGCGGGACGGGCGGGCCCCCTGTCGTGAGCGGGCCCTGGGGCTCGCTCGACCAGCGCTCCGCCGATGTGATCACGTACTGGAACCGGCACAAGGCGGGCGCGGACTTCGTCGTCGTGGACGGCTCCAGCTACACCCGCGAGGGCGATCAGCTGCTGCCGGACGAGTTCGGCGCGACCGCCAAGTTCACGGATGTGACGCGCTGGCTGCGCGAGACCACGCAGCTGCCGGTGTGGTGGGCCGAGTGGTACGTGGAGCCGCCCGACGCCGACGACGACCGCGACGGCTGGAGCGAGCCGCACCGCCTCGCCGTGCAGGCCGCGGCGATGACCCGGCTGGCCCAGGGCGGCACGGCCGCCGCGCTCTACTGGAACCCGCAGGAGACCGGCGCCAAGTGCCCCGGCTGTCTGTGGCGCAGCACCGAGCTGGCGGACGGCGGCGGCCCGCTGCCGATGATGGACCTGCTCGGCCGCTTCGCCCGGGAGTTCCCGCCCGGCACCCGCTTCCGGACCGTGGACATCGCCGCCGACGACCGGCCGAATGTCGTGGTCCTCGCGGACGACGACGCGCTGCTGGTGGTGAACACCCTGAAGCGGCCGATCCATGCTCAGATCGACGGCCGGTCGTTCGACATGGACGGGTACGAGGTGCGCTGGTTCAAGCGCTGAGCGCGGCTGTGGTTACGGAGCACTTTCCGGGCCATTCACCGCAGGGCCATGCCGCCCGCCCATGCTGAGGCCGTTCGACGCGGGCGACCACGTGACCGTATCCGTATATCCGTGCCCGCCTCGTGATAACGCGACAGCACGAGCGAGAGAGATCAACGCAATGCAGCGACGTTCCTTTGCCTCCGCGGTTTCCGCGGCCGCCGCGGCGCCGTTCCTGATGGGAGCGGCGCCGGGCGGTGGCGACCGCCCGGAGAGCGCGGCGGCCGCGGCGGCCGACAAGCGCCTCAAGCGGGACATGGTGGCTTCTCTGGAGGACGAGCTCCAGGACCGGGACACGGCGCGGGCCGTGGCCGCCTGGATCTACGACATCGGCTTCGACTGGACCCCCGCGACCGCGCCGATCGGCGAGGTCGACTTCCTCATCGCCTACGCCTTCGGCAACCGGCCGCCCGCGAACGGCGGCGACCCGACGAAGGTGCTCGCCGAGCCCGGTCCGATGAACGAACAGCTCGCCGACACGGTGGCCCGGATCAGGGCCGAGCGCACACTGCCGGTGTACGCGCAGTGGGAGATCGCGCACTTCCTGACGGAGAAGTACAACATGTCGCAGGTCACCGCCATCAACCCGGTGATCGCCGCCGATGGCACGATCACCTATCTGAGCACGGACGGCGTCGCGGCGCAGGTCGCGGAGAAGCGGAAGGCCACCCCAGGCGGTGTGGGGACGGCGGGCGTCGTCGGATGGCGCGACCACATCAAGCGTTGCGTGCTGACGACCGAAGGCCGCGGTATGAAGGCGTTCGCGCCGGAGGGCTTCACCATGCCGGACACCTACGACCCCGAGTCGGGGCAGCCGTGGACCCGGCGCCGCGATCTGTACTTGGTGCACGACATGAACGCGCAGTGGCAGATGAAGCGGACGGAGCTGATCGCCCGGCTGTATCCGAACGGCTGACTCGGCAGACGCGGCGTCGGCCAGGACGGCCGGCCAGGACGGCAGGACGGCCGGCCAGGACGGCCGGCCAGGACGGCAGGACGGCCGGCCAAGACGGCAGGGCGGCCAACCAGGACGGCTAGGACGATGGCCAGGACGGTCGGTTACGACATCGTCCAGAAGCGCTGCCCGAGCGACGCCAGCAGCACGGCCAGCAGCGGCAGCGAGAACCAGAACGAGCCCTGCAGCCACCGCAGCCGCCGAACACTCGGCCGGACCGTCACCCGCACCACCTCACGCGCCGTCAGCAGCGCGATCAGCGCGACCGCCGCGAGCGCGCCGAGCACCGACCACGGCGTCCAGGTGATCCGCGGCCCGGCCGGTCCCGGTGCGGGTCGCGGCACCGGTCCGGGTGGCCGCCGCGTCAGCTCGTACAGCGCCGCGTCGTCGTTCGACAGCACCCGGCGCAGCTCGGGCCGCCGGTCGAGGGAGCGCAGCAGCCGCCGCTCCCAGCCGGCCGAGTAGCCGGAGTCCAGCCGCAGATAGACGGACTGGCCCCGGCCCACCATCAGATACGAGTTCGGCCCCGCCTCGTGCAACGCCTCGACCAGGCCGTCGACGAGGACCGGGTCGCGCGGCGCGAGCGTCGGCAGATAGCTCACCCGCTCCATGTCCCGGTCCCCCCACGGCATCGCCGGGGTGACGTTGTTGACGGTGTCATTGCTCAGCCACAGCACACGCACGGTCGGCTTGTCGTGGGCGTACACGTACTCCATCGCCGCGACCTCGCCCGGCCGCACCCGCTCGAACGTCTCATTGCCCCAGCGGGCGACCAGAAAGCCGAACATGAGCACGAGCCCCGCCATCAGGGCGGCCACCGGGCCCAGGCCCCGGCGGGCCGACACGACGCGCGGGAACAGCGACAGCGCCCCCAGCGCACACGCGCCCGGCAGCGCGAACATGAACACGCGCAGCGCCATTTCCCCGCCGTACGACTGCATGCCGAAGCCGAGGAACGGTACGAACGTCAGCACCACCAGCGACCGCTCCGCGAACCCCGCCGCGCGCCGCCGCAGTACCCCCCAACAGGCGAAGGCGAGCACCCCGCCCGCGAGCGCCACACGGGTGTAGAGCACCAGCTTGTGCACGCTGCTGCCGCCCTCGATACGCCCCGAAACGGACGAGGACACATTGCCGCCGACCCCGCCGACCCCGCCGAACAGCTCGTCGAAGTGGCCCGACCAGTACGGCTCGGCCAGGAACCCGACCCACACCGCCACCATCACCCCGCACAGCAACGGCAGCCCGACCAGCTCCGACCGCCGCACCAGCACCAGCGCCGTCACCACCCCCAGCATCATGAACGGCGTCAGCTGGTGCGCCGCCACGGACGCCATGAACAGCACGAGCAGCAGCCCCAGCAGCGCGCCGCGCTGCCCGCGCGTGGCGTCGGCCACCTCGGCCTCGCCCGGCCAGCATCTCCCGCGCAGTACGCGCGGCTCCCGGAACCACACCAGCAGCACGGCGACGAAGAGGAGGTAGAAGAGATACGTGAAGCCCTGCGGCGAGAAGTAGTCCTGGCCCACCCAGCCGCACAGCGCGAACAGCCAGGCCGCCGTCCACTTCGCGCGCCAGCTCGCGCGCAGCGACCGCAGCAGCACCATCATGGGCGCGAGGTAGAGGAGCTGAAGGGCCGTCGGCCACCAGCGCAGCACGTCAGTGAAGTCCTCGACACCCCCGGCCCGCGCCAGGAACTCCGCCCCCGCGAAGAACCCCGGCCAGCTCCACCGCGCGTCCAGATCCGGTGCCGCCTCGCCGGTCCGGCCGATGTAGTCCAGAAACCCGACATGCTGCCACGCGGTCGCGAACCGCGGCTCGCCCTCCAACACGGCGGGCACGGCGTGCAGCGACACCACCGTCGCCACCAGCGCCACGGCCAGCAGCCCCTGCCGGGGCCGGGCCGGCCACAGCGCGCCGACAAACGCGACCACCAGCAACGCCGCCCCGAGTAACGTCGCGCGCGGCAGCACGGAGACGAGCCCGAGGCCGCCCATGCCGTCCAGATCGCCTTCGCCCATCCGGCTCACCGGCACCCAATAACACGCGAGCGCGACGCCCAGCATGAGCCACAGCCCCGACGTCACGACGCGCCCGCGCCGGGGCGCGTCGTGACGTCGGGG
>NZ_MUNE01000476.1 GCF_002154605.1 Streptomyces milbemycinicus
CCGGGCTGGCGAGTCTGCTGAGGACGCATCTGGAGCGGCTGGGCGTCTCGCCCGGGAGCCGGGTTCTCCAGTTTGCTTCGCCCAGCTTCGATGCCTCTGTCTGGGAGCTGTGCATGGGTGTGCTGTCCGGTGCCACCCTGGTGCTGGCCGACCGGCAGGCGCTGGCGCCCGGTGCGCCGTTGGAGAGGACGATCAGTGACCAGCGGGTGACGCATGTGACGCTTCCGCCGCCGGTGCTGGCGACGCTGTCGGACGGAGCGCTGTCGACGGTCGAGACGCTGGTGGTTGCGGGAGACGCGTCCTCACCGGAGCTGGTGGCGGCCTGGTGCGATGGCCGCCGTGTGATCAACGCGTACGGGCCCACCGAGACCACGGTGTGCGCCACGATGAGCTTGCCCCTGACGGGCGATGGTCGTACGCCTCCCATCGGCGGGCCGGTCACCAACGCACGGGTCTTCGTGCTGGACGCCGGGCTGCGGCCGGTGCCGCCGGGCGTCCCGGGCGAGCTGTACGTGGCGGGGCCGGCCCTCGCGCGGGGCTATGTGCACCGGGCCGTGCTGACCGCGGAACGCTTCGTGGCCTGCCCGTTCGGCGAGCCGGGTGAGCGGATGTACCGCACCGGGGACCTGGTCCGCTGGAACGCCGACGGGCAACTGGAGTACGTCGGCCGCACGGACGCCCAGACCAAGATCCGTGGGTTCCGGGTCGAGCCGGGAGAGGTCGAGACGGCCCTGACATCGCACCCCGGGGTCGCGCAGGCCGTGGTCGTCACGGATGAGGACCCGGCCGGCGGCCAGCGGCTGGTCGCCTACGCGGTGCTCGGTGCGGACGGGGCCGGTCTCGGCGGCGCCGCTGACAAGATCGACGCGTGGCGGCAGGTCCACGACCGGGTGTACGCGACCCCCGGCGCGCCGTGGGGCGAGGACTTCAGCGGGTGGGACTCCCGGTACACCGGCGAGCCGATTCCCCTTCAGGAGATGGCCGCGTGGCGCGACGCGGCGGTGGAGCGGATCCTGTCCTGGTCCCCCGGGCGGCTCCTGGAGATCGGTGTGGGCACCGGGCTGCTGATGGCGAAGATCGTTCCCACGGTGGAGGAGTACTGGGCGACGGACCTGTCGTCCTCGGTCACGGACCGGCTCCGCGAGCAGGCCGCACAGGCGGGGTACGCCGAGCGGGTGCGGCTTCGCTGCCAGACGGCCGACGATGTGACCGGGCTGCCGCGCGGGCACTTCGACACGGTCGTGCTGAACTCCGTCGTGCAGTACTTCCCTGACGCCGTGTACCTGGACCGTGTGCTGCGGCAGGCCATGGAACTCCTCGCCCCGGGCGGCCGGATCGTGGTCGGTGACGTACGGAACGCGGGCTCCCTGCGGCTGTTCCGGGCCGGTGTGCACCAGGCGCGGCACCCGGACGCCTCGCCCTCGGTCGTACGCGCCGCCGTCGCCAGGGCGATACGGGCGGAGAAGGAACTGCTCATCGACCCGGAGTGGTTCACTCGCTGGGCCGACAGGAACGGCGTCGGCGCGGTCGATGTCCGTCTGAAGCCCGGGCGGGCGCACAATGAACTCACCCGGCACCGTTACGAGGTCGTCCTGCACAAGACGCCGGTGGACGTCGTGCCGCTGTGTGACGTCCCGACCTGGCAGTGGGGCGAGCAGCTCGGAGACCTGGCCGGAATAGCCGAGTTCCGTCGCGCCCAGGGCGACACACCGGTGCGGATCGCCCGGATCCCGAACGCCAGGCTGACCGGCGAGGCCGAGGCCGCCGCCGCGGCCTCGCTGATCGACGCGCCGGCGACCGCGCACCGGCCCGTCGATCCGCACGACCTGTGCGCGTGGGCGGCTCAGCAGGGCTGGGACGCGCTCGTGACCTGGTCGACCAATGCGGTCGAGTGCTTCGACGTGGTCGTCTTCCCTGACGGCCGCCGTGACGGCCGGGTACTGACCGGAGGATTCCTCCCTTCCGGGCGCCCCGGCCGGACACTGACGAACGACCCCGCGGGGACCCGGGAGGCCGGAAGCGCGGCCACCGCACTGCGCGACCACGTGGCGGAGCTGCTGCCCGAGTACCTGGTGCCCTCGGCCGTGATGGTCGTCTCCGAGGTGCCCCTGACCCCGAGCGGCAAGCTCGACAAGCGGGCGCTTCCGGCGCCCGACTACGGCGCAGCGGCCGACGGCAAGGAGCCCCGGACACCCCAGGAAGAGGTCCTGTGCGGGCTGTTCGCCGAGGTGCTGGGGCTGGAACGGGTCGGCGTCGACGACAACTTCTTCGCCCTCGGCGGCCATTCGCTGCTGGCGACCAAGCTCATCCGCAGGATCCGCGCCGAGCTGAACGTCGAGATCGCCGTCAAGTCGGTGTTCGACTCCGGGACCGTCGCCGAACTGGCGAAACTCTTGTCGACGGGCCTGCGGGTGCGCCCCAAACTCCGGCGCGCCGAGGTATGGCCGGACCGCCTGCCCCTGTCCTTCGCGCAGCGCCGGATGTGGTTCGTCCACCGCTTCGAGGGGCCGTCGGCCACCTACAACTCCCCGCTGCGGGTGCGGTTGAGGGGTGAGCTGGACGAGAGTGCGCTGGAGCTGGCGGTGCGGGATGTGGTGGGGCGGCACGAGAGTCTGCGGACGGTGGTCGTGGAGGATGAGGGGGGTGTGCCGTTTCAGCGGGTGGTGCCGTTGGAGGAGGTGGAGGTGCGGGTTCCGGTGGTGGAGGCCGGCCCGGACGGGCTTGAGGGTGCGGTGGGGGAGGCGGTGCGGTATGCGTTTGATCTGGCGGGCGAGATTCCGTTGCGTGCCTCGGTGTTCCGGTGTGGTCCGTGTGAGCATGTGCTGGTGTTGCTGATCCACCACATCGCGGTGGACGGTGAGTCGATGGCGCCGCTGGTGCGTGATCTGTCGGAGGCGTATCGGGCCCGGGTGGCGGGCCGGGCGCCGCGGTGGTCCGAGTTGCCGGTGCAGTATGGGGATTACACGCTGTGGCAGCGTGAACTGCTCGGCGACGAGGGTGATCCGGCGAGCGTGGCGGCCCAGCAGCTCGGATACTGGCGCCAGGCGCTGGCCGGGGTACCCCAGCCCCTTCCCCTGCCCACCGACCGCCCCCGCCCGTCCATCGCGAGCAACAACGGCGACATGGTCGAGTTCACCATGGACCCCGAGATGCTGGCGGTGGCCGAGGAACTGGCCCGCGCACACGGCATGACCGTGGCGATGGTGTTCCAGTCCGCGCTCGCGGTGCTGCTCCACCAGCTGACCGGCCGGGACGACCTGACCATCGGTTCCCCGATCGCCAACCGCACCGACGACGACCTCGCGGACCTGATCGGCTTCTTCGCCAACACCTGGGTGCTGCGGGCCGAGGTGTCCGGGAACCCCTCCTTCGAGCAACTGCTGGGCCGGGTGCGGGGGGCGGCGCTCGCCGCCTACAACAATCAGGACGCCCCGTTCGAGCGCCTGGTCGAGGTGGTCAACCCCGAGCGCTCCACCGCCTACCACCCCCTCTTTCAAGTGGCGTTTGTCTGGCAGAACATCGGGTGGGAGGACTTCGCCTTCGAAGGGCTGGACGCGACCCTGGAACCGGTCGCGACCGGCGTCGCGAGGTTCGACCTGGAAGTCACCATGTTCGACTTCCCCGGGCAGGGCATCCGTGGCCGTATCGACTACGCCACCGACCTGTTCGAGCAGGACACCGCCCAGGCCATGGCGAGGCGTCTCGTGCGCGTCGTACGGCAGCTCGTGGCCGAGCCCGGCACGCCCATCGGCTCGGTGGACGTCCTGGACCCGGCGGAGCGCGACTGGCTGCTGTCGGAGGTGAACGACACGGCGGCCCCAGTGCGGGTCGGGACGATCCCCGAGCTGTTCGAGCGCCAGGTGGCCGGGCGGCCGGACGCCACCGCGGTGGCGTTCGAGGGCGAGGAGCTGACGTACCGGGAGCTGGACTCCCGCGCCAACCGCCTGGCGCGGCTGCTGATCGAGAACGGCGTACGCCCGGAGTCGGTGGTCGCGGTGTGCCTGCCGAGGTCGCCGGAGCTGTGGACCGCGGCGCTGGCGGTGACGAAGGCCGGCGGCGCGTATCTGCCGGTGGATCCCGCCTATCCCGCCGAGCGGATCGAGTTCATGGTCAAGGACTCCGAGGCGCACCTGGTGATCGGAAACGCGGAGACCGCCGAGTGCCTCCCGGAGCTCTCCGCGCCCGTGATCCGCCTGGACGACCCGGACGTCCTGGAGGCGCTGGCCGACGCCGACCCGGCGGCGCTCATGGACACGGACCGGCTGGGCCCGCTGTCGGTGGCCAACACCGCCTACGTCATCTACACCTCCGGCTCCACCGGGCTCCCCAAGGGCGTCGCGGTCACCCATGTCGGGCTGGCCAGTCTGCTCGCGGCGCACGTCGAACGGCTGGAGGTGACTCCTCGGAGCCGCGTGCTGCAGTTCAACTCGCCGAGCTTCGACTCCTCGGTGTGGGAGATGTGCATGGCGCTCTTCTCCGGCGCCGCGTTCGTCCTGGCGGTCCAGGACGAGCTGGCCGCGGGCGAGCCGCTGGTGGAGACGATCAACGAGAACCGGGTGACCCATGTGCTGCTGACACCCTCGGTGCTGGCGGCGCTGCCGCCCGGATCGCTGCCCACCGTCACCACCCTGACGGTCGCCGGCGAGCCGATCTCACCGGAGCTGGCGGCACTGTGGGCGAAGGACCGGCGCATGGCGAACGCGTACGGCCCGACGGAGACCACGGTGTGTCCGTCCCTGTGCGAGGCGCTGCCCGGCGACGGGAGCATGCCGACGGTCGGCCGCCCGATCCCCAACGCCCGGCTCTACGTCCTGGACGCGCTGCTGCGCCCGGTCCCGAAAGGCGTCGCGGGCGAGCTGTACGTAGCCGGGGCCGGGTTGGCGCGCGGCTATCTGGGCCGGGCGGGGCTGACCGCGGCACGCTTCGTCGCCTGCCCGTTCGGCACCCCCGGCGAGCGGATGTACCGCACCGGCGACCTGGTCCGGTGGAACGCCGACGGCGAGCTGGAGTTCGTCGGGCGGGCCGACACGCAGGTGAAGCTGCGCGGCTACCGGATCGAGCCGGAGGAGATCGAGGCGGCCCTGTTGGCGCACCCGAGGGTGGCGCAGGCCGTGGTGAGCGTCCGCGAGGGCTCGCGGACCAGCGGCAACAAGCAGCTCGTCGGCTATGTGGTCCCCGTCGGGGTCCTGGAGACCGGCAGCTCCGAGGGGCTCGGCACCGGCGACCTCGACCTGAGCGCCGGCGTGTCCCAGGGAGAGCTGCGGGCGTTCCTCTCGGGACGGCTGCCGGAGTTCATGGTGCCGTCGGCGATCGTCGTGCTGGACCGGCTGCCGATGACCCCCAACGGAAAGGTCGACCGGGGCGCGCTGCCCGACCCGGACCACCTCGGCGAGAGCTACCGGGCGCCGCGTACCCCGGTGGAAGAGGCGCTGGCGGCGGTGTTCGCGGAAGTGCTGGGCCTGGAACGGGTCGGCATCGACGACGACTTCTTCGCCTCCAGCGGGGACAGCATCCAGTCCATCCAGGTGGTGTCGCGGGCGCGGGCGCACGGGGTGGAGATAAGCCCCCGGGACGTCTTCGAGCACCGGACGGTAGCCCGGCTGGCCGAGGTGGTGGGCGGCCGCACGGGCGTGGGCGCGCTCCTGGAGGAGTTCGACGGGGGCGGTGTCGGATCGATGCCCCTGCTGCCCGTGGCGCGGTGGTTCCGGGAGCTGGGGACGGGGTTCGACCGCGTCTCCCAGTCCATGATGGTCGAGCTGCCGCGGGGCATCGACCACGCCGGGCTCACCGCGACGCTGAACGCGGTGCTCGACCACCACGACATGCTGCGGTCCCGGCTGCTGACCGCCGGGGACGGGAACCTGGAGGTGGTCCCGCGGGGCTGGGTGGACGCGGCGAAACTGATCCGGCGCGTCGAGTGCGACGGCCGCTGGGACGAGCGGTGGCGGGACCGGGCCGCAGCCGAACTGCACGCGGCGGGCGGACGTCTGGCACCCGCCGACGGCGTCATGGCCCAGTTCGTCTGGTTCGCGGCGGAGGGCGGGGGAGCGGACCGGCTGCTGATCGTCCTCCACCACCTGGTCGTGGACGGGGTGTCGTGGCGGATCCTGCTTCCGGACCTCGCCGCCGCCTGGGAGCGGGTGCGGACCGGCAGGACATCAGAGCCACCGGAGCTGCCCCGGGTGGGCACGTCGATGCGGCGGTGGGCGCACGCGCTCACCGAGGAGGCGGCCCGCCCGGAGCGGGTCGCGGAGCTGCCGCTGTGGCGGTCGATGACGGAAGGCCCCGACCCGCTGCTGGGGGCCCGCCCGCTGGACCCCGCCGTGGACGTCATGTCCACCGTGGACAGCATGTGGCTGCGGCTGCCGGCGCCGCTCACCGAGACCCTGCTGACCCAGCTGCCCAGGGCGTTCGGCGGCGGGGTCGACGACGGCCTGCTGGCCGCGCTGACGCTCGCCGTCGTCGGCTGGCGCCGGCGGCGCGGGATCGCCGACGACTCCTCGGTGCTGCTGCGCGTCGAGGGGCACGGCCGGGAGGAACAGGTGGTGCCGGGCGCGGATGTGTCCCGCACCGTCGGCTGGTTCACCAGCGTGTTCCCGGTGCGCCTCGACATCGGCGGGGCCGACCCGCGGCAGGTCCTCGAGGACAGCCGGGCCGCCGGAGACATGATCGGGCGGATCAGGGAACAGCTGCGGGCCCTTCCCGACAAGGGCATCGGCTACGGGCTGCTGCGCTACGCGAACCCGGAGACCGCGGCGGAGCTGGAGCCGTGCTCCACGGGGCAGATCGCCTTCAACTACCTGGGCAGGTTCTCCGCCGCCGACATGCCTGAGGAACTGCGGGGGCGGGGCTGGACACAGGCCCGTGACGCGGCCGAACTGTTCGCCGAGCCCGACCCCGGGACGCCGGTGACGGCGGTGCTGGACGTGAACGCCCATATCGCGGACGGCGAGCAGGGGCCGGAGCTCAGCGCCAGGGTCGCCTTCCCCACGGGAGTGCTGTCCATGGGCGAGGCGTCCGAGCTGGTGGAGCTGTGGGCGGCGGCGCTGGAGGGACTGGCCCGGTGCGTGGCCGAGCAGGACCTGACCGACCTGGGCGCGCCCGGCGCGCGGGCGGTGCCGGTGGCCCCGGGCGAACTGGCGGCGTGGCGGGACCGCTACCCGGGCCTGGCGGACGTATGGCCGCTGGCTCCGCTCCAGGCGGGGCTGCTCGTCCACGCGTCGGACGACTCCGACTTCGACGCGTACCACATGCAGTTGGTGCTCCACCTGTCCGGACCGGTGGACCCGGACCGGATGCGCGCCGCGGGGCAGGCCCTGCTCGACCGCTACGCCAATCTCCGCACGGCGTTCCTCACCACCGGGGCCGGAGAGCCGGTCCAGCTGGCCGTGGACGGCGTCGCGTTGCCCTGGCGCCAGATCGACCTCGGCGTCCTGGAGGAACCGGCACGCGATGAGGCGCTCCAACGGCACCTCGCCAGGGACCGGGACACCCACTTCGATCCGGCCGCGCCGCCCATGCTGCGGATGACGCTGATCCGGACCGGTCCCGACTCCTCGGAGCTGGTGTTCTCCGTGCACCATGTGCTGCTGGACGGCTGGTCGGGCCCGCTGCTGCTGCAGGAACTGCTCCAGCTCTACGGCTCCGGCGGCGATCCGTCGGCGATGGCGCCGGCACCCGAGTACCGCGACTATCTGATGTGGCTGTCCGAGCAGGACCAGGACGCCTCGGCACGGGCGTGGGCGGCGGAGCTGGACGGCGTCGAACCCACGCTGCTCGCCCCCCGGGCGGCCGCCTCGGCGGCTTCCAAGGGCGAGTGGGCGGGCTTGGACGTGGTCGACGTCCCGCTCTCGGTGGACACCGCGCGCGAACTGGCGCGGCGCGCGGCCGGACTCGGCGTCACACTGAACACCGTCGTCCAGGCGGCGTGGGGCGTGCTGCTCGGCCAGTTGACCGGCCGGCAGGACGTGGTGTTCGGCGCTACCGTCTCCGGGCGGCCACCCCAGGTGCCGGACGTCGACTCCATGGTCGGGCTCTTCATCAACACCGTGCCGGTACGGGTGCGGTGCTCCACGGACGCCACCCTCGCCGAGCTGACGACCGGGCTGCACGAGCGGCAGGGCGCGCTGCTCGACCACCATCAGCACCGGCTGACCGACATCGAGCAGGCCATGGGCGTCAGCAGCCTCTTCGACACCCTCCTCGTGTTCGAGTCCTACCCGATCGATCGCGCCGGCATCAGGGACGCGAACACCACCGCGGGAGTCGCGCTCACCGGCGTCGGCATCACCAGCGGCTCGCACTATCCGCTGGGCGTGGCGGCGTTCGAGGACCCCCATCTGAGGGCGGGCCTGCAGTACCAGCGGCACGTGTACGACCGGGAGACCGTCGAGGGCATCGCGGACCGGTTCGCCCGGATCCTGCGGCGGTTCGCGTCCGACCCGTGGAACACGGCGGCGGCGCCGGCCGGTGCGACCCAGGAGGCCGAGGCCGGTGGCCTTGGCCCGGATCAGCCCGGAGGGAGGTGAGCGGAGGCCCGCCGGGCAGCCGGTTCGCCGTCCATGAGCAGGTGCCGCGCCCGCGCTTCGAGCGAGCCGAAGCCGTACTCGCGAGCCGTGGCCAGGGCCCGGCGTGCGTGCCCGGCCGCCTCATGGGCTTGGCCGAGGGCCGCGTGGGCGCGGGCCAGCCCGAGCAGGGACTCGCACATCCTGTAGGGGTGCACGGTGCCCTGTGTGGTCGCTGCCAGGGCATGCCGGTAGGCCGTGGCGGCCTTGCCACCCTCGCCCTGGGCGCGGTGTACCGCGCCCAGGGCCTGCCATACGGTGGCGGTGATGCACCGGTTGTGGAGCTCCCGGGACCGGAGCCGCGCGCGGTGCGCGGCCTCGGACGCGGCGTCCAGGTCGCCCAGCTCGGCCAGCGCCATGGCCAAGTGAGCGAAAACGTCCGCCTGGTGGTATCCGTTGTGCAGGGCGGAGGACTCCTCGGCGGCCGTGCGCAGCAGCCCCGCCGCGCGCTCGGTCTCGCCCATCTCCAGCAGACAGCGGCCGAGCACCATGAGGCATTCGACGCGCTCCACGGGCGCCCCTGCTCGCGACGCCGCGGCGAGCGCCTCCTCCATCCGCGGCAGCGCCTGCTCGCAGCGGCCGGACCAGAAGTCGACCGCACCCAGGCCCAGGGACGCCGCGACGGAGAGGAACGAGGGCGCGGTCTGTCCGGACACGAGGTCGGCGATCTCGGCGAAGCACGCCCGGGCCCGCTCCAGATGGCCGAGTTCCAGCCGCACGGAACCGTGCCAGACGGTCAGCAGCGGCCGGGTGGACGAGTCAGGGCCGCCACTCTCCAGGACCTCCGTGAGACAGCGCAGCGCGGTGTCGAGATCGCCCAGGTTCCGGTACTCCCAGACCAGGCAGCCCACCATCGCGCTCTCGGCGGCCGGATCCCCGGCGCTCCGCGCGGCCCGCAGCCCCGCGCGTGCCGCCGCCACGTACTCGGAGTGGTGTCCGCTGATGCCCAGATACCAGCCCATCGCCTCGGTGAGCCGCCATGCCATGGGTCCGGGGCCCTGCTCCGCGCAGAACTCGATCACCGCCACGAGGTTCGCGCGTTCGGTCTCCAGCCAGTGGAGTGCCTGGGACCGCTCCTGGGGAGCGGCCGGACCGACGGCCGACTCCGCCTCGGACCGGGTCGCCGCCACGAACTCCGGATACAGCACGGCCGCGGCGCCTTTGGCGCCGCGCAGATACCAGTCGAAGAGCCGGTCCCTCGCCTCGGCGCGGTAACCGTCGGCGTCCTCGGTCCGCGCGCGCTCCGCGGCGTACTCGGAGAGCAGGTCGTGCAGTTGGTAACGGTCGCCGGGCAGCCGCTGCACGAGATTCGCGGCGGCCAGCTGCTCCAGGGCCTTCGCCGCCTCCGATGGGGCGATGTCCGCCAGTACGGCCGTCGCCTCCCCGGTGATGTCCGCCCCGGGGAACAGCGCCAGCAGCCGGAACAGCGCGCTGGCCTCGGACGGCAGGGCGACGTAGGACAAGTCGAAGGCCCGGCTGACGGCTATGTGCTGGTCGTCGTCCATGGCGAGCGCCTGCACACGGCGCCCCTCCGGAAAGCGTTGGATGTAGGCGCCGATGTCGGGCCGGTGGGAGCCGGCGAGATTGCTCGCGGCGATCCTCAGCGCCAGCGGAAGGTGTCCGCACAGGCCGGCGAGGCGCGCGGTCGCCTCGGGCTGCCGCGCCGTGACGTCCTCGCCGAGTATCGCGCCGAGCAGGGAAACCGATTCCTGTTCGGTAAGCATGTCGAGCCGGACGCCGCGCGCGCCGTCCCGCACGGTGAGCGCGGTCAGTTCGTTGCGGCTGGTGACCAGTAGGGCGCAGCCGGGCTCGCTCGGGATCAGCGGGCGGACCTGGCTCGCCGACGCGGCGTTGTCCGCCGTGATCAGCACGCGTTTGCCGCGCAGCGCCGTCCGGTACGCGGCGACCAGCTCGTCCTGGTCCATGGGCAGGTGCTCGGCGGAGTGGCCGAGCGCACGCAGCAGACGGGCCAGCACCATCGGCGTCGAGGGCGGCCGGGCCATCGAGTGGGTGTGGAGGTCCACATAGAACCGCCCGTCGGGGAAGGCCGTGCGCATCCGATGGGCCAGGCGAACGGCCAGCGCGGTCTTGCCGACCCCGGGGGGCCCGGAGACGGTGACCACCGGAACCTCACCCTCGGACCTCAGGAGCGCGACGATCCGTTCCGTCTCGGCGCGCCGGCCCACGAAGTTCCTGATCGCCGGGGGCAACTGCGACCCCGCGCGCGGTGGTTCGCTCACCGAGGCCGCGGTCTTCGCCGACGAGGCGTGAGGTGGCGCGACGGCCGGGTCCCCCACCAGGATCGACTGGTGCAGCTCACGCAGTGCCCGACCGGGGAGCACATCGAGCTCGTTCGCGAGATTGCGGCGGATCTCCTGATACGCGGCCAGCGCCTCGGCCTGCCGGTGGGCGCGGTACAGAGCGAGCAGGAGATGTGCCCATAAGTCCTCGCGCAGCGGGTTCTCCGCCGTGAGCTCACGCAGCGGGCCGATCACGTCATGGTGGAGGCCCCTGCGGAGCTTCACCTCGAATCGCAGGTGCTCCGTCCGCAGGCGGAGCTCCTGAAGGCGGGTGGCCTCGAGCTGGAGCGCCTCCGACGGCACGTCCGCCAAGGGTTCCGCGCGCCAGAGCCCCATGGCGGCGTCGAACAGCGCCTCGGCCCGTGCGAGCTCACCCTCGGCCGACAGCGACCTCCCCTGGTCCACCAGGCTGTGGAAGCGGTGCAGGTCGACGGCCTCGTCGGCGATCTCCAGCCGGTATCCGTCCGGCCTCGTGCGGATGAAGTCCGCGCCGAACAGCTGGCGCACACGCATCAGGAAGACCCGCAGGGCCGCGCGGGGGCGGGCGGGGCCTTCGCTGCCCCAGACCGTGTCCGCCAGCTCCCGCAGCGACACGTCCTGGTTCGCCCGCAGCAGCAGCGTCGCCAGCACGACCCGCAGCTTGGGAGCGCTGACCGGCACCGGCTCACCCTCCCTGTACGCCTCCAACGGCCCCAGTAACCCGAATTCCAGTGGTGCACGCATCATTGAGCGACCCCCGTCGTTGCGACTCTTCCTTACGAACAGGCCCGTCCATGTCGTCGGGCCTGGTCCGGTCTGTGTGCTCCGCTCCGGGCCATCAGCGTCCCGATGGCCTCGTGGAGCGTGAAGCCGTGTGTGCGCGGCAGGGAGAGCCCCTTGCGCGCATGCTCCGGAAGCTCCGCGTACGACGGGTCGAACGCCCCCCTCGCCGTCACCTCGTCGCCCTCGGCGGCCGGCGAGTCCAGCAGGTTGCCGGAGCCGAACTTCCGGACGTAGGCGTCCACATCAGGTGCGCCCCGGCCGACCAGATCGGCGGCCGCGACGCGCAGCGCCAGCGGCAGATGGCCGCACAGCTCCGCCAGCCGGTGCACCGCGTCCAGCTGTTCGGCGACCACGTCCTGGCCCAGGAGCCGGGCGAGGAGGTCGAGGGCCGCGTCCGGGGAGAGAACTTCCAGCGGCACCAGGCGCGCGTCGTTCGTCACGATCAGACTGCGCAGCTCGTGCCGGCTGGTGACGATCACGGCGCAGCCGGGACCGCCCGGCAACAGAGGCCTGACCCGCTCTGCACTGTCCGCGTTGTCGAGCACCACCAGCACCCGCGTGCCGTCCAGGAGCGCCCGGTAGACCGCGGCCTGCTCGTCCTGCTCCGCCGGGACCTGCCCGGGCGGGACGCCGAGCGCGCGCAGAAAGCCGGCCAGCACGCACGTCATGGGCCGCGGCGCCTGCGCCGAATAGCCCCGCAGATCGGCGAACAGCTGGCCGTCGGGAAACCGCGCGCGCAGTTGCCGGGCGACGAAGGCCGCCAGCGAGGTCTTCCCGACCCCGGGCGGCCCGTACAGCGTCACCACGGGCATGGCCGTGTCCGTGTCCCGCGTGCCCAGCAATTCGCCGATGACATCCGCTTCGGCGGCTCGGCCCACGAAATCGGGCACGACGGGCGCGACCTGAGAAGGCGTCGCCACAGGTGACGCATTTCGCGCTTCAGCGGTGAAATCGAGAGCGGGGTCGCGGGAGAGAATGGCCGAGTAAAGGGATTCCACCTCCTGCCCGGGGTCGATTCCCAGCCGGTCGGCGAGAAGGTCGCGCACGGCGCCATAGGCGTTCATGGCCTCGGTCCGCCTGCCGGACCGA